>NZ_CP007031.1:3430000-3779112 GCF_000224005.2 Marichromatium purpuratum 984 | reverse complement strand
CCTTTTATAAAGGGGTGCCACGCGCCCCGTGCTGCCAATTCCAAACTCCCTGGAGTACCGACCATGAAGCGCACCTTTCAACCGAGCCGCCTGAAGCGCGCTCGTACCCACGGCTTTCGTGCGCGTAGCGCCACCCGCAACGGCCGCAAGGTCCTTGCTGCCCGTCGCGCCAAGGGCCGCGCGCGTCTCGCGCTCTGAACCCCGAGCGCTCCGCCGGTCGCGCCGAGCAGGCCTTTCCGCGTGAGCGAAGGTTGACGTGCGCCACGCAGTATCGACACGTCTTCAGCGATCCCGTCCGCGCTGGACAACAGGGCTTCGTCGTCCTGTTCCGTCCCAACGGGAGCGGGCGTGCGCGACTCGGGCTGGCTATCTCCAAGAAGTGCGCGCGACGCGCGGTTGACCGCAACCGGCTCAAGCGTCTCGTCCGCGAAAGCTTCCGGAACCACCATCACGCCCTCCCCGGGGTGGATGTCGTGGTCATGTGCGCGCGTGGCGCACCGACGCTGCCCAATCGGCGACTGTTCGACCATCTCGAGCGTGCCTGGGCAACCATCAGGAAGAAACAACCATGCGCCGAATCCTGACCGGTCTGATTCGCGTGTATCAGTACGTCCTGAGCCCTCTTCTCGGACCGCGTTGTCGCTTCTATCCGACCTGTTCCCATTACGCCATCGAGGCCATCGAGTGCCACGGCCCGGTCTACGGCAGCTATCTCGCCGTACGCCGTGTGCTGCGTTGCCACCCCTGGCACCCCGGCGGCGTCGATCCCGTTCCCCCAGCAAGGCAGACATCGACTCATGGATAATGTGCGCCTGATCCTGTTTCTCGCTCTCGCCGCGGTCTCGTTCCTGATCTACGAGGCCTGGATGCAAGACTACGGGCGGCCACAGTCGCCGCAGGTCGCAATGACCGAGTCGACGGGCATGCTCCCTGGTGAGGCCGGTTCGGCGCCGGCGGACCTGCCCAGTGTCACCGTCACCCCGGATGCCGCCACTCCCGCGGCCATAAGCGCCGAGATGCGCGCCGCCGGCGCCGCGCCCGTGGTCGTCGAGACCGACGTGCTGCGTCTCGAGATCTCGCCCCAGGGCGGGACCATCTCCAGCGCCTGGCTGCTCGACTATGCGGTGGTGCCCGAGCGCCCCGAAGACAAGTTCCGGCTGATGAAGCCGGTGCCGCCGAACATGTTCGTCGCCCAGTCGGGACTGCTCGGCCAGCAGGCCGGCGCGCTGCCGACCCACGAGGCGCGATTCACCGCCGAGCAGTCCGAGTACCGGCTCGAGGACGGCCAGGATCGACTCCAGGTGGTGTTGCGCTGGCAGGGCGAGAATGGCGTCGCCGTCGAGCGTGTCTACACCTTCGAGCGTGGCAGCTATGTCATCGACACCGCGCAGCGGGTGACCAACACCACCGATGCGGCGCTGGTGGCGCGCGAGTACAACCAGCTCCAGCGCACCGACTTCTACGATCCCAACGAGCCGAGCTTCGTCCACACCTTCACCGGCGGCGTCTACTACAGCCCCGAAGAGAAGTACAAGAAGGTGTCCTTCGACGACATGCGCGACGGCAAGCTCGATCGCAGCGTGACCGATGGCTGGATCGCGATGATCCAGCACTACTTCATGGCCGCGTGGATCCCACCGCGTCAGGTCCAGGAGACCTTCTACACCAAGGTCGTCGGTGACTCGCGCTATATCATCGGCAAGTACTCGCCGGCGGTGAGCATCCCCGCGGGCGCCACCCACAGCTTCGACAACCGGCTGTTCGTCGGTCCCAAGCTGCAGGACGACCTCGCCGCCATCGCCCCCGGACTCGAGCTGGCGGTCGACTACGGCTGGCTGACGGTGATCGCGCAGCCGATCTTCTGGGTGCTGGAGAAGATCCACGCCCTGGTCGGCAACTGGGGCTGGGCGATCATCGTGCTCACCATCCTGATCAAGCTGGCCTTCTTCAAGCTCTCCGAGACCAGCTATCGCTCGATGGCCAACATGCGCAAGCTCACCCCGCGCCTGCAGGCCATCAAGGATCGCTACGGCGACGACAAGCAGCGCCTCAACCAGGCGATGATGGAACTCTACAAGACCGAGAAGATCAACCCGCTCGGCGGCTGTCTGCCGATCCTGGTGCAGATCCCGGTGTTCATCTCGCTCTACTGGGTGCTGCTCGAGAGCGTCGAGATGCGGCAGGCGCCCTTCGTGCTCTGGCTCGACAATCTCTCCGCGCCCGATCCCTACTACGTCCTGCCGTTGATCATGGGCGTGTCGATGTTCGTGCAGCAGAAGCTCAACCCGCCGCCGCCGGACCCGATGCAGGCCAAGATCATGATGGCGCTGCCGTTCGTCTTCACCGTGTTCTTCGCCTTCTTCCCGGCGGGTCTGGTGCTCTACTGGACGGTCAACAACATCATCTCGATCGCCCAGCAGTGGCACATCACCCGTCAGATCGAACAGGGTGCTGGCACGGCCAAGCAGAAGCGCTGACCCGATGACCGCCGACACCATCGCCGCCGTCGCCACCCCGCCCGGCGTCGGGGGTGTCGGTATCGTCCGGGTCAGCGGTGCGGGCGTTGCCGCGATCGCCCACGCCCTGCTCGGCGCCCTACCCGCCCCCCGTCAGGCCCATTTCGGCGTCTTCCGCGACGCCGCGGGTGGCTTCATCGATGCCGGCATCGCGCTGCGCTTCGTCGCCCCTGCCTCCTTCACCGGCGAGGACGTGCTCGAACTCCAGGGACACGGCGGTCCGGTGGTGATGGACCTGCTGCTGCAGCGCTGTCTCGAACTCGGCGCCCGCCCAGCGCGTCCCGGCGAGTTCACCGAGCGCGCCTTCCTCAACGGCAAGCTCGATCTCGCCCAGGCCGAGGCCGTCGCCGATCTCATCGAGAGCGCCTCCGCGCTCGCCGCCCGGCTCGCCGGCAACAGCCTGCAGGGCGCCTTCTCGCGGCGGATCGAGGCGTTGGTCGAGCGGCTGGTGCGGCTGCGCACCTATCTCGAGGCCACGCTCGACTTCAGCGAGGAGGAGATCGATCCCGGCGACGAGTCGCGGATCGCCGCCGATCTCGCCGAGCTGATCGCCATGACCCGTGCGGTGCTCGCCGAGGCGCACCAGGGCTGTCGTATCCGCGAGGGGCTCTCGGTGGTGATTGCCGGCGCCCCCAACGCCGGCAAGTCGAGCCTGCTCAATGCCCTCTCCGGGGCCGACACCGCCATCGTCACCGATATCCCCGGCACCACCCGTGACCTGCTGCATAGCGACATCCAGATCGACGGTCTGCCGCTGCGCATCATCGATACCGCCGGCATCCGCAACAGCGACGACCCGGTCGAGCGCGAGGGGGTGCGTCGTGCCCGCGAGCAGCTCGGTCGCGCCGACCTGGTGCTGTGGGTCTACGACGCTACCCAGGGGCCGGATCCCGAGACCGCCGCGAGCCTGCCCGAGGGGGTGCGCATCACCCGGTTGCGCAACAAGATCGACCTGACCGGCGCCGAGCCGGGTTGCGACGAGCGTGAGGGCGCCACCGAGATCGCGCTGTCGCTGCGCGAGGGACGCGGGCTCGAGTTGCTGCGCGAACACCTCAAGGCGGTTGCCGGGGTCGGTGCCCGTCCCGAGGGAGCCTTCACCGCCCGCCGTCGCCATCTCGACGCCTTGCGCCAGGGCCTTGCCGCACTGGAGTCGGCCGCCCGCGCCCAGGCCGCGGGCGTCGGCGCCGAGCTGGTCGCCGAGGAACTCCACCTCGCCCAGCGCGCGCTCGGCGAGATCACCGGCCGCTTCACCTCTGAAGACCTGCTCGGGCGCATCTTCTCCAGCTTCTGTATCGGCAAGTAGGGTTCAGCCGCCAGTCGCCAGTCGCCAGTCGCCAGCAGGCGGAAGGCGACGCCGTCGTCGAGGTCGCACGCCTGCCGGCGGCTGCAACCCCTTGGGGCTTGGCGATTCGACCTGCCCTGGCGGTTCGAATCCTCTGGCCGAGGGTGGCCGGGTCTCGCCGGGCACGCTGCGCTTTGCCCGGTCGACCGCGCTGGCGCGGCGCCGAGCGATCAGCCGTCAGCCGATGACAAGTGGCGCCGTCGTCGAGGACGCACACTCACTGACGGCTGACGGCTGACGGCTGACGGCTGACGGCTGACGGCTGACGGCTGACGGCTGACGGCTGACGGCTGACGGCTGACGGCTGACGGCTGACGGCTGACGGCTGACGGCTGACGGCTGACGGCTGACGGCTGACGGCTGACGGCTGACGGCTGACGGCTGACGGCTGACGGCTGACGGCTGATGGCTGATGGCTGATGGCTGATGGCTGACGGCTGACGGCTGGTACCTGGCCGCCTGAACCTCGAATCGGCCGAGTTTCAATCGCGCGACTCTGGGTTATCGTGTTGCCCATGGTTTTCCTGCGGAGTCACGGATGCGTCTGACCCCTGTTCTGTCCTGGTTGTTCGTCGGCTGGACGCTGATCGCTCTGGTGGCGCTCTGGTGGCCGGCTGCCGGGCCCCTGTGGTGGGGCTATGGCGGGCTGCTCGCGGTGGTCGTGCTGGGCGATGTCCTGGTGCTGTGGCGGACGCCGGTGCCGCAGGTCGAGCGGACGCTGCCGGGGACCCTGTCGCAGGGTGAGTGGTGTGCGGTGGGGTTGGTGGTGCGCTCGACTGCGCGGCGGCGGTTGCGGCTGCTGATGCATGACCTGCACCCGGCCACCTTCGAGGTCGCCGGGCTGCCCGCTAGTCTGCTGCTGTCCCCGCTGGGTGAGGCGCGTCTGGACTATCGGCTGCGGCCCGTGACGCGGGGCGATGTCGTCTTCACCGGGGTCGATCTGGCGCTCTACTCGTCGCTCGGGCTGTGGCGCTGTCGGCACCGGCTCGTCTTGTCGGAGCGGGTGCGGGTGGTGCCGGCACTCACGGCGCTGCGTCGCGGGATCGCCTTGGCGGCGCAGGACGCGCGACTCGGCGTCGGGGTGCACCCGCACCAGCGACGCGGCAGCGACGGCGACTTTCACCAGCTGCGCGACTATCGTGCCGGCGATCTGCTGCGTCAGATCGACTGGAAGGCGAGCGCTCGCGCGCAGCGCCCGATCTCGCGTGAGTACCGTGAGTCGCGCGATCAGCAACTGGTGTTCCTGCTCGACTGCGGTCGGCACATGCGCCATCTCGGCGCTGGCGCCGGACACCTCGATGCGGCGCTCGCCGCCTTGTTGCTGGTGGCCGCTCTGGCGGTGCGCCAGGGCGATGCGGTGGGGCTGATGAGCTATGGCGGGACGCATCGCTGGTGTCCGCCGCGTCAGGGGCAGCCGGCGTTGCGCCGCTTGCTCGATGACTGCTACGACCTGCAGCCGACGCTGGAGGCGGCCGACCCACTGCTCGCCGCCGCCACGCTGCAACAACGGCTGCGCCGTCGTGCCCTGGTGGTGTTGATCACCTGCGGGCGCGACGAGGATCAAGAGGGACTGGAGCAGGCGGCGCGACTGCTCGGTCGCGACCATCTGCTGCTGCTCGCCGATCTGCGCGAGCGCTCGCTGGACGGGGCGTTGAACCAGCCGTTGTGCGACCTGTCGGATGCACTGCGCTTTCATGCCCTGCGCGATTGGCGCGAGCGGCGGCGGGTGCGCTGCGCGCGGCTGCGTCGGCGCGGGGTCCAGGTGCTCGACCTGCTCCCGGGGCAGCTGCCGGCGGCGCTCGCCGACCGCTATTTGGCCATCAAGCGGGCCGGTATGCTGTAATTCCGGATCGGCCGTGAGGCTTGGCCGGTGAACCCTCTGTCAGGAATCGACCCCATGCGTAAACTGCTCGGCGCGCTCGCGTTGCTCGTCGTCTCGGTCCAGGTGCGGGCCGGGATCCCCGCCACCCCGGTGATGACCCTCTATGCCTTCAATGGCCCTGTCGAGGTGCCCTATTACAGCGCCGAGCGCTTTCGCCCGGGCGACCCCGGGGCGCCGATCGGCACCCTCGCCCAGGGCACCTCGCTGATCCCCTGTCTGGTGATCCGCGACGGCGCGCCGCTCACCGATGCCTCGGGCACGCCCTATGTCGGCTTCGAGGTGGTGGTCGACCCGCGTCGTGCCGGTCCCGAGGCGCGCGCGCGCTTCCTCGCGGCGATCGAGCGACGCAAGGGGCTGGAGGTGGAGAACCATCACTGTGAGGCCGGGGTGCGCGGGGTGATCGATGTCCGTCAGCTCTATGCCATGGAAAAGGCGCCCTTCTTCACCCCGCCGCCGGCTGCTCGACCGGGCGCGACGCCCCCGGCCGCGTCGAGTCAGCTCGATCGCATCGTCCGTGACTTTCACGCCTCCTCCGAGTGCGCCCGCGCCAATGCCCGGCTGAGCGGACGGCGCGGCGCCCTGGAGCGGGCCTGGGAGGATTATCTGGCCAGGCGCCGCGGCGAGTTGCCGCTGACCACCCTGGCGCGCGCCAAGCACCTCGACTACACCCTGCGCACCGCGCTGTTCGAGGGCCATCATGCGCGCGGCTGCAACGCCTATGGCGCCTGTGAGCGCAACATCGTCGCGCTGACCATCCGCAACCGTGCCGTCGGCCAGTGTCCGCGACACATCGGTTGTACCTTCCCCGGCGACTTCCAGGGGGTCGCCTCCAAGGTCTCGCAGTACAACATCTGGGACGAGTTCCTCACCCAGATCTCCGGCCTGACCGCCTGCTATCTGCGCCCGGACCTCGCCGACGAGCCGCGCTTCGCCAAGTTGCAGGCGATGTATGCGCAGAGCGTCGGCGACGTCGAACGCATCCTCTATGGTGACGACGACGACCTGCGCGCGGTCTTCCCCGGCACCGACCTGGCCAAGCTCAAGCGGGTGCGTCACTACTATCACGCCCCGGCGATGGGCAAGTGCTTTCCCGAGCACCCACGTGTCGAGTACATGTCCGGCGCCGTCGCCCGCAGCGGCGACGACTTCGCGGTGATCGCCAACACCCGCATCGAGGTCGGCGAGACGGTCGGCACCGGTTATCGCTTCAAGCAGTTCCGCTTCGACGAGCTGGAGACGCGCGATCGCACCTGGGTCGAGGACCGCTATCCCGGCTTCGTCGTCGACGGGCGCAAGGTCAGCCTGCGAGCTCCGAGCGATTGTCGCCCCTATGGCATCCCTGCCGGTTGTCGGCTTGACGACAGCATCGGTCGCTATCGCAAGATTCCGCACTGGGCCGATGCTGGCGAGCCGCTCGAGATCCGCTGTCGGGTGATCGACCGTGGGAGTGACTGTGATCGCGACGGAGACGGCGTCATCGCTCGGGTCGGCGGCGCCTGCGATCGCGAGATGCGGCCGGTGAGCGGGGTGCGCTGAGGGTTAAGGCGCGATTTTTGCCTTACGGGTGATCAGGCGACTGGCCGATCCCGTCCGCACGTCGCGGCGGGCCGCTGCCCATGATTGCGGCGCGATCATGGCGACGGGATCGGTCGTGGCCCAGGTTGAACGATCACCAGAGGTAGAGGGCCTTGAACGAGACGACGCACACCAACGACAGATATGTGAGTTTCGTCGATATCGACTGTGAGTCGCGGGTCGACGGCTGCATCGAGCGCATCCGCGCCTGTATCGAGCACAACACCAACCCATCACCGCTGCATGACTATGTCGCGACCAAGCTCGCCGAGACCGAGGCGCGCGGTCAGGACGGGCTGTACCTGATCGGCAGTCAGGTCAACGTACTGCGCGAGCTGTTCGAGCACCACGACGACGATGCCGGGTTGCACCTGCTCGAGTGCATCGAGCTCGAGTGCTGCTGAACCGGTTCAGCGTGCCCAGCGCGGCTCCAGGTCGAACACCCGCGTGAGGGTGTCGACCAGTCGGCCGGCGACGTCGGTCACCCCGATCCCGGCGACGAACTCCGAGAGCTGGGTCATCGCCAGCCCGGTGTAGCCGCAGGGATTGATCCGGTCGAAGGGCTCGAGTTCCATGGCGACGTTGAGCGCCAGCCCGTGATAGCTGCGAGCGTTGCGCACCCTCAGCCCGAGCGAGGCGATCTTGGCGCCCGCGACATAGACCCCGGGGGCGTTGTCGCGACGCTCGGCATCCACGCCGTAGTCGCGCAGCAGCTCGATCACCGTCTGCTCGAGCATGTTGACCAGCCGCTTGACGCCGATCCCGGCGCGTCTCAGATCGAACAGCAGATAGGCGACCAGCTGGCCGGGGCCGTGATAGGTGACCTGACCGCCGCGATCGACCTGCACCACCGGGATGTCGCCGGTGGCGAGCAGGTGCTCGCGGCGCCCGGCCTGACCGAGGGTGAACACCGGCGGGTGCTCGAGCAGCCACAGCTCGTCGAGCGAGTCCTCGTCACGGGCGTCGGTGAAGCGACGCATCGCCTCCAGGGTCGCGGCATAGTCCTGCAGCCCCGGCAGCCGCCGGATCAACAGCGTCTGCTGGCGCGCTCCCTCCCCCGCCTCGCTCACAGTGCCCAGACCACGCGCTCGTGCGCGGTCAGCTCGGCATAGATGGCGTCGAGCTGCGCCTTGCTGTGCGCCTCGATGGTGACCGTCACCGCCAGCCACTTGCCGCCGTTGCTGGGACGGGTGCTGATCGCCGTGGCCTCGACGCCGGGGGCATGACGCTCGACGATGTCGACGACCAGCGTCTGGAAGTCGTCGCTGGCGCGGCCCATCGCCTTGATCGGGAAGCGGCAGGGGAATTCGAGCAGGGTTTCTTCAGAATCGGACATGACCGTTGCGTACCTGTGACTTGTAGTCCTGATAGAGGGCGTCCATGCGTCGCCAGAGTGGTCCCGGTCGGCCGTCGCCGACCGGCTGGTCGTCGAGCCGGGTGACCGGCACCAACTCGCGCGTCGAGCTGCCGAGCCAGATCTCGTCGGCGGTGCGCAGCTGGGCGTCCTCAATCGGTTGTTCGGAGAAGGCGATCTCACCGCTCGCGGCGAGTCGCAGCGCCAGCTCGCGGGTGATCCCGGCGAGCAGACGGTGATCGCAGGGCGGGGTCAGCAGCCGCTGCCCCTGGACCACGAAGACGTTGGCTGCGGCGGCCTCGGTGACCAGCCCGTCGCGCAGCATGATGGTCTCGTCGGCGCCGGCCGCGCTCGCCTCCTGGCGCATCAGCACCGCCCCGAGCAACGAGGTCGACTTGATGTCGCAGCGCTGCCAGCGGATATCGGGCCGGGTGATGCAGCGGATGCCGTCGCGGGCGATCGCCGGGTCGCGTGGGGCGAGCGGTGTGCTCATCGCCAAGACCGTCGGCCTGACCCCCGTCGGGAAGCGGTGATCGCGGGTCGGCGCCGCCCCGCGGGTGATCTGCAGATAAAGGCTCTGATCCGGGGCCGGTGGCTCGCCGACCAGCCGGCGCGCCACCCGTTGCCAGCCCTCGGGTCCGAGCGGGTCATCGAGCCCGATCGCTGCGAGACTGCGCCCGAGCCGTGCCAGATGCTGGTCGAGACGGAGGAAGTGACCACCATAGCTGGGCACGACCTCGTAGACGCCGTCGCCGAACAGGAAGCCGCGATCGAGCACGGAGACCTGCGCCGCCTCGGGCGGCAGGAAACGACCGTTGAGATAAAGCTCGTTCATGCGCTCGCTCCGCCGGCTCGGGCCGGCATCAGAACATGCGCAGCAGATGGTCCTTCGCCTTGCGCACCAAGCCCCCCTCGGGCACCGCCTCGAGCGCGACCAGAGGGACTCGCGTCAGTTCGCGCCCGGCGTTGTCGACCACCAGGTCGCCGATGCGTGCGCCGACGGCGATCGGGGCGGTGAGTTCGGCGGTGCGCTCGATGCGGGCGCTGAGTTGACCATAGTCGCCGCGCGGAATGGTCGCAAACACATCCGTCGCCGGCCCCACCGACAGCACCTCCTGCTCTCCGTACCACACCCGCAGGTGCTCGACCGGCTGACCGGCCGGGTAGAGACGGTGACTCTCGTAGAAGCGGAAGCCGTAGTTGAGCAGCGCCAGGCTGGAGGTGGCGCGGGCATTGGGGCTGGGTGCGCCCATCAGCACCGAGACCAATCGTTGGTCGTCACGCTTGGCCGAGCCGACCAGACAGTAGCCGGCGGCGCGGGTGTAGCCGGTCTTGACGCCATCGGCCGAGGGGTCGCGACGCAGCAACGGGTTGCGGTTGGGCTGGGTGATGTCGTTGTAGGTGAAATCGCGGCTGCTGTACCAGGCGTAGTACTGCGGGAACTCGCGGATGATCGCTATGGTGACGCGGGCGATGTCGCGTGCGGTGGTGTAGAGATCGGGGTCGGGCAGGCCGTTGGGATTGGTGAAGTGACTGTTGGTCATCCCCAGTCGGCGGGCATGGGCGTTCATCAGGTTGGCGAAGGCCTCGACGCTGCCGGCGACGTGCTCGGCGAGGGCGACGCTGGCGTCGTTGCCCGACTGGATGATCATGCCCTTGAGCAGGTCCTCGACGCTGACCTGGGTGCCGACCTCGATGAACATCCGCGAGCCGCCGGTACGCCACGCCTTCTCGCTGACCAGCACCTGATCGTCGAGACGGATGTTGCCCTCGGCGAGTTCGCGAAAGACCACGTAGCCGGTCATGATCTTGGTCAGGCTGGCCGGTTCCAGACGCTCGTCGGCATTGATGTCGGCGAGCACCTGACCGGTGTTGAAGTCGATCAACAGATAGCCCTTGGCGTCGAGCTGCGGCGGTGCCGGGATTTGCGGCGCGGCGCTCGCCAGCACCGGGTGCAGGCACAGCAGGACGATCAGGACGAGGGACTGGATACGTGACTTCATGGGGTGTCCGGGTTCGGCGTGGGGGCGTGTCATCACGGGGTATTCTAACCTTGCTGTCGCTGTCTTGGGGATCGCTCGACCGTGATCCCGATTGCTGGGATCGGTGAGGACGGGGGTGGTCGGGCGCCGGCGGCGTGACGGCGCCGCCGGTTGGGCGGACCCGAGGGTCAGTTCTGTACCAGACGGGTCTCGGCGATGCCGAGCCCCGCCAGGCGTTCGGTCAGGGCGCTGGCCTCGGTGCGCGAGGCCAGCGGACCGATGCGCACCCGATAGAGCGCGCTGCCGGCGCTGCGGCTGTTCTCGACCAGGATCGGGTCGCCGAGTTCCGGGCGCAGCCGGGAGCGCAGCCGCTCGGCGTTGCGCGGGTCACCGAAGGCGCCGACCTGGACATAGAGGCCACCGCTGCCGCCCTCCGTGGTACGCGCCGCAGTCGTGACCGGCTTGGTCGTCGCCCTGGCGGGCTCGGACGCCGGGGGAGTGGTGTCGCGTGCACGCTGCGGCGCGTGCTCGCCACCCGCCACCAGCGGGCCGGGGTCGGCATCCGGTCGTCGTGGGTCGATGGCGCGGACCTCGACCATGGCGGTGCCCTTGCGCGCCATGCCGAGCTTGGTCGCTGCGGTATAGGACAGGTCGATGACGCGCGAGCCGTGGAAGGGGCCGCGATCGTTGATCCGCACCACCACGCTGCGGCCGTTCTCGAGATTGGTCACCCGGGCATAGGTCGGCAGGGGGAGCGTCTTGTGCGCTGCGGTCATGGCGTGCATGTCATAGGGCTCGCCCGAGCTGGTGCGACGACCGTGGAAGTCCTTGCCGTACCAGGAGGCCAGGCCCCGCTCGACGTGTCCGCGGCTGCTCGCCTTGGTGTAGTAGCGCTTGCCGAAGACCTCGTAGGACTTGGGGTTGCCGTATCGGGACCTGGGTTCGACCTTGGGGACGGCGTCGGGGATGCTGGCGATCTCCGGCGGGACGTCGTCGAAGGCGTCGAGCTGGTGTTGACCCGGCTGGCTGGCACAGCCGCCGAGCGCGGCTGCACCGATCGCCAGTGCGATCAGCAGCGGACGGTGCGATGGACGAGCGGACGGTATGGACATGCGGATCCTCCCCTGCGACCGCGCCTGTTGATCGATCGCGCTGCGGGGCGCGCTCATGGCGGCGTCTCCCCGATCGCCTCGCTCAACTGGTGCACGGCCATGGCGTAGAGGTTGCTGTGGTTGTAGCGGGTGATGGCGTAGAAGTTGGCGAAGCTGATCCAGCAGCGCTCGCCTGCCGCGCCGCCATCCAGACACATCAGGTTGGCCGGCGTCTCCGGTGCGAGCCCGGTTGCGGCCATCGGGTCGATGCCGGCAGCGCGCAGCGCGCCGAGGGTGGTCGCGGGTGCGCGCGGCGCCTTGCGCACCACTGCCGGCATGGTCGCTGGCGGCTGCTCCAGGGGGACCGCCACCGGGCCGCCGACGCGCCAGCCGTGACGCGCGAGATAGTTGGCGACGCTGCCGATGACGTCGGCGCTGCTGCGCCACAGGTCGCGCTGAGCGTCACCGTCGAAGTCGACGGCATAGGCTCGATAGCTCGAGGGGATGAACTGGGGCATGCCGAGCGCGCCGGCGTAGGAGCCGCGCACGGTGCTCAGATCGATCCCCTCCTCGGCGCCGAGCAGGATCAGTTGTTCGAGCTCGCGACGGAAGAAGGCGGCGCGTCTGGGGTAGGAGAAGCCGAGCGTGGTCAGCGCGTCGAGCGCGCGATGACGACCGAGCACCTCGCCGTAGCGGGTCTCGATGCCGATGATGGCGACGATCACCGGTGCGGGGACGCCGTAACGCGCCTCGGCCCGCGCGAGCTGCTCGGCATGGGCGGCGTGGAAGGCGCGTCCGCCGGCGATGCGCTCGGCGGTGAGGAAGAGCGCGCGATAGCGGTGCCAGGGCTTGCCCTCGTAGGGTTGCTCCATGGCATCGATGATCTCCTGGCGGTACTCGGCCCCGGCGATCAGCGCAGCGAGCTGCTCGGCATCGAGGTCATGGCGCGCGGCCATCTCGGTGACGAAAGAGGCGGCGGCGTTCCGATAGCCGTCGGGTGCGGCCTCGGCGGTGGCGAGCAGTAGTGCGCTCAGCAGGGTGATCAGGGTTCGCATCGGTGCTCGATCGGTCCTGAGTCTCGGTGCGGATCGACGGCAGCTCGATCCTGAAGGTGATGGTGTCGTGCACAAACGCCCGTCGCGCTGCACGCATTCCTTGACACTCGACCTCCAGTATATGCGCAAAGCGCTTAAATCCGAACCCTTTTCCGATGCGTCTCGATACTCATGATCATCCCGAAACCGATCATCAGGGTGACCATCGAGGTGCCGCCGTAGCTGATCAGCGGCAGCGGCACACCGACCACTGGCAGCAGTCCGGTCACCATCCCGGTGTTCACGAAGACATAGACGAAGAACACCATGATCAGACCGCCGGCGAGCAGCCGACCGTAATTGTCCTGGGCGCGGCTGGCGATCACCAGCCCGCGCAGGATGATGAACAGATAGAGCGCGAGCAGCGCGAGGATGCCGGCGAAGCCGAACTCCTCGCCGATCACCGCGAAGATGAAGTCGGTATTGCGCTCGGGCAGGAACTCCAGGTGCGACTGGGTGCCGTTGAGCCAGCCCTTGCCCGAGACCCCGCCGGAGCCGATGGCGATCTGCGACTGGATGATGTGATAGCCCGAGCCGAGCGGATCGGATTGCGGGTTGAGGAAGGTGAGCACGCGCTCGCGCTGGTAGTCGTGCATGCCGAACCACAGCAGTGGCGCGGCGGCGGCGGCGATGATCGCGAGCGCGCCGATCATCCGCCAGCTCAACCCGGCGATAAAGAGCACCATTACCCCGGCGCTGGCCACCAGCAGCGAGGTGCCGAGGTCGGGCTGCTTGGCGATCAGTACCACCGGGATCATGGTGATGATCGCCGCCAGCAGGATACGGGTGCGCGAGGGCGGCAGCGGTCGGGCGGCGAGGATCCAGGCGACCGCCATGGGTACCGCGAGCTTGAGCAGCTCTGAGGGCTGGAAGCGCACGAAGCCGAGATCGAGCCAGCGTTGCGCGCCCTTGCCGATCTCGCCGGCCACCAGCACTGCCACCAGCATGATGCAGCCGGCGACGAACAGCGAGGGCGACCAGTTGCGCAGTCGGAGCGGCGGGATCTGCGCCACCGCCAGCATCAGTGCGAAGGCGATGCCGAGCCGGATCAGCTGGCGCTCCACCGCCAGCGGGCTCTGGTCGCTGGCGCTGTAGAGCACCATCAGCCCGAAGCCGCACAGTCCGAGCAGCGCCACCAGCAGTGGCGCGTCGATGTGCAGTCGTCGCAGCGGACCGGGCAGCGGCTCGTCGACCCCACGGTCGAGTTGGGCGGCGCGGGTGTTAGTCGCCATCGGCGCGTT
The DNA here is from genome assembly GCF_000224005.2 of Marichromatium purpuratum 984. Classification (NCBI taxonomy): domain Bacteria; kingdom Pseudomonadati; phylum Pseudomonadota; class Gammaproteobacteria; order Chromatiales; family Chromatiaceae; genus Marichromatium; species Marichromatium purpuratum. Next base: position 3,765,035 of record NZ_CP007031.1, on the reverse strand, counting down.
CCTCGTCTTGCTCCGGCGGCAGGGGTTCGCCGCCGAGATAGGCGTCGATCACCCGCCGCGCGATGGGCGCGGCGGTGGCGCTGCCGCTGCCGCCGTTCTCGACTACCACGGCGACGGCGATACGCGGATCCTCGATCGGGGCGAAGGCGACGAACAGCGCGTGGTCCTTGAGTCGCTCGGGCACGGTCTCGGCGTCGTAGCGCTCGTTCTGACCGATGGTGAAGACCTGTGCGGTGCCGGTCTTGCCGGCGATACGATAGTCGGGCGAGCGGATCTTGCGCGCGGTGCCCTGGCGGTCCTCGATCACCGCCACCATGGCGTCGATCACGGTGTCCCAGTGCGCCGGATCCTCGACCCGGATCTGATGATCGACGATCGGCAATGCCTCCTCCGGGGTGAGCGGTGCCGGCTCCGAGGCGCGACTGGCGCGTACCACCCTGGGGGTGATGAAGTGACCGTGGTTGGCGAGGCTTGCGGTGGCAGCGGCCAGTTGCAGCGGAGTGGCGAGATAGGCCCCCTGGCCGATGCCCATGATCACCGTCTCGCCGGGGAACCAGGGCTGATTGCGGACCCGCTGCTTCCACTCGCGCGAGGGCAGCAGTCCACCGAGTTCACCGGCGAGATCGATGCCGGTGACGGCGCCGAAGCCGAACTCGGCCAGGCGTGTGTGCAACCGGTCGATACCGAGCTTGTAGGCGAGATCGTAGAAATAGACGTCGCAGGACTCGGCCATCGCCGCGCGCAGATCGACATGACCGTGACCACCGCGGCGCCAGCAGCGGAAGCGGTGCGAGTGTCCGGGGAGGGTGAAATAGCCGGGGCAGTAAGTCTTGCTCTGCGCGGTCACCGTGCCCTCGATCAGCCCGGCGAGCCCGACGAACGGCTTGACCGTCGATCCCGGTGGGTACTGACCACGGATGGCGCGGTTGAACAGCGGCTTGTCCGGCGAGTAGAGCAGCGCGTGATAGTCCTTCTGACTGATGCCTTCGACGAACAGGTTGGGGTCGAAGCTCGGTTGGCTGACCAGCGCCAGCACGCCGCCGTTACGCGGGTCGATGGCGACGATAGAGCCCCGACGCTCACCGAGGATGTCGGTGGCGGCACGCTGCAGCTTGATGTCGAGATAGAGGCTGAGATCGCGTCCGGGGACCGGTGGCTGACTCTCGAGGGTGCGTAGCACCCGGCCACGGGCATTGACCTCGACTTGCTGGTGACCGACCTGACCGTGGAGCAGGTCCTCGTGGGCCTTCTCGATCCCGCCCTTGCCGATGAAGTGGGTGCCGGCATAGTTGCGCGCGTCGATGCGCTTGAGTTCGCCCTCGTTGATGCGCCCGACATAGCCGAGCACGTGCGCGGCATAGGGACCGAGTGGGTAGGCGCGCACCAGTTCGGCGCGCACGTCGACCCCGGGGAAGCGGTGGCCGTTGACCGAGAAGCGGGCGACCTCCGCCGGAGTCAGATTGAGTCGGATCGGTACCCCCTGGAAGCGCATCCGCTGGCGCTTGAGCCGGGCGAAGCGGGCGCGATCCTTGTCGTCGATCGGGATGATGCGCGAGAGCGCCGTGATGGTGGCGTCGAGATCGGACACCTTCTCGACGGTGATCTCGAGCGAGAACGAGGGATGGTTCTCGGCCAGCAGCACGCCGTTGGCGTCGTAGATCAGCCCGCGGGTCGGCGGGATCGGCTGGATCTTGACCCGGTTGTCCTGCGACAGCACCGAGAAATGATCGTGACGCTCGACCTGCAGGTGCAGCAGTCGCACCACCAGCAGCGCCAGGGCCAGCACCACCAGCAGTGCGGCGATCGCCGAGCGGGTGGCAATGATCCGCTGTTCGCGCTTGCGATCCTGGAAGCCGGACTCGAGCATCGTCTCAGAGGGCTCCGGCACGCCGCCCGAGATCGCCAAGCAGCGCGCTCATCCAGGGCCAGAAGATCAGTCCGAGGAAGGTCGGGGCCCAGTAGCTCAGCGCCGGCATCGGTTGTCCGGTGGCACCGAGCACCCATAGGGTGAGCAGCCGTTCGGCGAGCAACAGCACCCAGACGAACAGGGTCTGCTGCCACATCGGGAAGATGCGGATGCGCTGGTGCAGCTCGACGACCAGATAGGCGAGCAGCGACAGGGTGAGCGCATGCTGGCCGAGCAGGGTGCCCGAGATCACGTCGAGCGCCACCCCGCTGGCGAAGGCCGAGAAGACGCCGATCCGCTCGGGGGTGTGCAGACACCAGAACACCACCACCATCGCCACCCACTGCGGGCGCAGCGCCTCGGCCGGCAGCGGCATCGGCAGGATGCTGAGGGCGAAGGCGACGAACAGGCTGAGGCCGATCAGCCAGCCGCCGCGTGGCCTGGTCTCGCTCATGGTCTGGGGCGGGCCTCCGTGCCCTGGGTGTCGGAGAGTGCCTGCTGTTGCAGCGCCGGGTCCATGGTCCAGACCAGTAACACCTCACGGCTGCGATCGAGTGCGGCCGTGGGTTCGGCGAGCACGGTGATGAAGGGGTTGTCCGGGTCGTGGCGTACGGTCTTGATACGGGCGACCGGGTAGCCCGGCGGGAAGCGCTCGCCCATCCCCGAGGTCACCAGCAGATCGCCGACGCGCACGTCGGCGTTCTTGGGGATGTGCAGCAACTGCAGCTCCTGGCTCAGGCCGGTGCCGGCGGCCACCGAGCGCAGACCGTTGCGATTGATCTCCACCGGCAGTGCGTGCTCGGCGTCGGTGATCAGCAACACGGTAGAGGTGAAGGGGTTGGTCTGGATGACCTGGCCCATCACCGCGTTGGCGTCGAGCACCGGCTGGCCGACGAACAGCCCCGAGCGCGAGCCCTTGTTGATCATCACCTGTTGCCGGTAGGGCGCGATGTCGAGCGACATGATCTCGGCGATCAGCACCCGTTCGCCGACGCTGAACGAGGAGCCGAGCAGGTCGCGCAGCCGCATGTTCTCAGCCTCGAGTGCCTCGAATTGCTGCAGCCTAGCCTTGAGGGTCAGGTTCTCGCGATGCAGTGCGGCGTTGCGCGCGCGCAGCTCGGCGGCGTTGGTGAGACGCCCCTGGGTGTCACGCATCATGTGCGCCGGAAGGTCGACGACGTAGTGCAGCGGATAGGCCGCCAGCGAGAGCGCCGAGCGTACCGTGCCGAGATGATCGTAGTGGTGGTCGGCGATGATCAGCCCGAGGGACAGAATCACCGCCACGATCATCCTGAGCAGTGGGGATGGGCCGCGGACGAACAGGGGTTTGATGGTCGGCTCCTCGGCAATGACTGGATTGGGGGAGAGCGCGTCTGCCGCGTCGTGCGGGGTGGTTCAAACCCCGTGGACAGGCCTCCGCCCCTGCTGCATCAGGGACGGCGTGAGCGGGTCATTTTCCGATATTGTGCCGAGCGCGACCAGTCCGCTCGTGTCGGGGTGGCCCCGCGACGGCGGGGGCTACTCGACCGAGAACAGCCCGGTGGCGCGCTCGTCGATCAACTCCAGCGCCTTGCCGCCGCCCCGCGCCACGCAGGTCAGCGGATCGTCGGCCATCACCACCGGCAGTCCGGTCTCCTCCTCGATCAGCCGGTCGAAGCCGCGTAGCATCGAGCCGCCGCCGGTGAGCACGATGCCGCGCTCGGCGACATCGGCGCCGAGTTCCGGCGGGGTCTGCTCCAGGGCCATCTTGACCGCACCGACGATGCCCGAGATCGGCTCCTGCAGCGCCTCGAGGATCTCGTTGCTGTTGAGGGTGAAGCTGCGCGGCACGCCCTCGGCGAGATTGCGGCCCTTGACCTCCATCTCCAGCATCTCGTTGCCGGGGTAGGCCGAGCCGATGGTGTGCTTGATGCGCTCGGCGGTGGTCTCGCCGATCAGGGTGCCGTAGTTGCGCCGGACATAGTTGACGATGGCGTCGTCGAAGGTGTCGCCGCCGATGCGCACCGAGGCGGAGTAGACGATGCCGTTGAGCGAGATCACCGCCACTTCCGAGGTGCCGCCGCCGATGTCGATGACCATGCAGCCGTGGGGCTCGTGCACCGGCAGGCCGGCGCCGATCGCCGCCGACATCGGCTCCTCGATCAGGAAGACCTCGCGCGCGCCGGCGCCGGCGGCCGATTCGCGGATCGCGCGACGCTCCACCTGGGTCGAGCCGCAGGGCACGCAGATCAATACTCGCGGGCTGGGGCTGATCAGGCGCGACTCGTGCACCTTGTGGATGAAGTACTGCAGCATCTTCTCGGTGACGGTGAAGTCGGCGATCACGCCGTCCTTCATCGGCCGCACCGCGGTGATGCTCTGTGGGGTCCGTCCGAGCATCAGCTTCGCCTCCTCGCCCACTGCCGCGACCGATTTGCCGCCGGTAGCGCGATCATGGCGGATCGCGACCACCGAGGGCTCGTTGAGCACGATGCCACGTCCGCGGGCAAAGATGAGGGTGTTGGCGGTCCCCAGGTCGATCGACAGATCGTTGGAGAATATCCCGCGAATGCGTCTGAATACCATCAGATACTTACCTTGGAGGAAGAGAGGAGCGCCGGGTCCCGCAGGCGTCCGGTATCGATGTCCGCTGAGGGAATCCTTGAAAAACAGGACGGCTAATCTAGCAATGCAATCAGGGATGGGCAAGGCAGCGGCGCCAGCGACCAGGGGATTGAACCGCGAAGGGAATAAGCCGCCAGCCGCCAGCGATCAGCCGCCAGTGGGTGCGGACCCGCGCCGCCTGTGGCCTCACGCCGACATCACACACCATGCACTTCGCGTGCAGGGAATAAGCCGCCAGCCGCCAGCGATCAGCCGCCAGTGGTTGCGGATCCGCGCCGCCTGTGGTCTCACGCCGACATCACACACCATGCCCTTCGCGTGCAGGGAATAAGCCGCCAGCCGCCAGCGATCAGCCGCCAGTGGTTGCGGACCTGCGCCGCCTGTGGTCTCACGCCGACATCACACACCATGCACTTCGCGTGCAGGGAATAAGCTGCCAGCCGCCAGCGATCAGCCGCCAGTGGTTGCGGACCTGCGCCGCCTGTGGTCTCACGCCGACATCACACACCATGCACTTCACGTGCTTTGCGGCTTTGCGGCTTTGCGGTTCAATCCCCTGGTCGCTGGTCGCTGGTCGCTGGTCGCTGGTCGCTGGTCGCTGGTCGCTGGTCGCTGGTTCCACCGCCCACGGCCGCTATGCTATTTTGACTCCCCATTTTTGTAGGCCCAGCAGGACGGACATGTCACTGGATCGTTCCGACGTCGAAAAGATCGCGCACCTCGCGCGCCTGGCGATCAGCCCGGATCAGACCGAGCGCTACGCCGCCGAACTCTCCAATATTCTCGATCTCGTGGCCCAGATGGACTCGGTGAACACCGACGACGTCGAGCCCATGGCGCACCCGTTGCACATGGCCCAACGGCTGCGGCCCGATCAGGCCACCGAGCCGGATCGTCGCGCCGAGTACCAAGCCGGCGCGCCGCTGAGCGAGGGCGGGCTCTATCTGGTTCCGAAGGTCATCGAATAATGCAGAACAAGTCGATCGCAGAACTGGCCGCCGATCTGCGGCTGCGCAAGTACTCCAGCACCGAGCTGACCCGTCACTATCTCGACCGCATCGCGCGGCTCGACCCCCAGCTCAACAGCTTCATCACCGTCGATGCCGAGGCCGCGCTCGCCGCCGCCGCGCGCGCCGACGAGGCGCTCGCCCGTGACCAGGCCGGCCCGCTCACCGGTATCCCGATCGCGCACAAGGACATCTTCTGCACCAAGGGAGTGCGCACCAGCTGTGCCTCGCGCATGCTCGACGACTTCGTCGCCCCCTATGACGCGACCGTGGTCGAACGTCTGGGTGGCGCCGGCGCGGTGATGCTCGGCAAGACCAACATGGACGAGTTCGCCATGGGCTCGAGCAACGAGACCAGCTACTACGGCCCCGTCGCCAATCCCTGGGACACCTCGCGGGTGCCGGGCGGCTCCTCCGGCGGCTCGGCCGCGGCGGTGGCCGCGCGTCTGTGCGCGGCGGCCACCGGCACCGATACCGGTGGCTCGATCCGTCAGCCGGCGGCGCTGTGCGGCATCACCGGCATCAAGCCGACCTACGGGCGCTGTTCGCGCTGGGGGATGATCGCCTTCGCCTCCTCGCTCGACCAAGCCGGGGTGATGGCGCGCTCGGCCGCCGACGCCGCCTTCCTGCTCGACGAGATGGCCGGCTTCGACGAGCGCGACTCGACCAGCGCCGACGTGCCGGTGCCGGACTATGTCGACGCCCTCGATAACGACATCAGCGGTCTGCGCATCGGTCTGCCCAAGGAATTCTTCGGCGAGGGGCTCGACCCGCGTGTCGGCGCTGCGATCGAGGCGGCGATCGGCGAGTACGAAAAGCTCGGCGCCGAGATCCGCGAGATCAGCCTGCCCAACAGCCCGTTGTCGGTGCCGGTCTACTACGTGGTGGCGCCCGCGGAGTGTTCGTCGAACCTCGCCCGTTTCGACGGGGTGCGTTACGGCCATCGCTGCGCCAACCCCGCCGACCTCGAGGACCTCTACACCCGCAGCCGCGCCGAGGGCTTCGGCGCCGAGGTGCAGCGCCGGGTGATGATCGGCACCTATGTGCTCTCGGCCGGTTACTACGACGCCTACTACCTCAAGGCGCAGAAGATCCGTCACCTGATCGCCGACGACTTCAAGCGTGCCTTCGAGGAGGTCGACGTGATCATGGGGCCGACCACCCCGAGCACCGCCTTCGCCCTCGGCGATAAGATGGACGATCCGGTGGCGATGTATCTCAACGACATCTACACCATCGCCACCAACCTCGCCGGGCTGCCGGGGATGTCGATCCCGGTCGAGCCGGTCGCGGGCATGCCGGTCGGGCTGCAGCTCATCGGCAACTACTTCGACGAGGCGCGGCTGCTCAACGTCGCGCATCGCTACCAGCACCTCACCCACTGGCACCAGGCCGCGCCCGCGGGCTTCGACTGAGCGCCTCCGGGCCGGGCCTGCCCGGCCCGGTGCTCGCCGCGCCCGCTCCCGCGGGTGGCGGCGCCCTACCCTTGTTGCAGCGCGCCGGCCTTGCCCGAGAGCGGGCGCGGCAGCGCCTCGACGGTCTCCTCGATCCACTGCTCGACCGCGGCATTGATCTCGGCGGCCTTGCGTCCCTGGGTCTCCATCAGCGGTCCGATCACCAGGTCGATGGTGCCGGCGCGTTTGCGCAGGCTGCGTCGTCCCCAGAACTCGCCGGCGTTGTGCGCCACCGGGAGCACCGGCCGACCGCTGCGCTCGGCCAGCAGCGCACCACCGATGGCATAGGGTTGCCGCGTGCCGGCGGCCACTCGGGTGCCCTCGGGGAAGATCACTACCCAGCGTCCGGCCTTGAGCAGCGTCAGCCCCTCGCGCAGCAGCTGCGCGACCGCGCGGCGTCCGGCCGAGCGGTCGATGGCGATCGGCTGGAAGCGCTTGAGCGCCCAGCCGAAGAAGGGAATGCGCATCAGCTCGCGTTTGAGCACCCAGGTCTGCTCCAGCGGCAGGATGGCGCGCAGCGCGATGGTCTCCCAGGTCGACTGATGCTTGGCGAGCACAATGGTCGCCCCCTCGGGCAGGTGCTCGAGCCCCTGGATGCGATAGCGCAGCCCACAGATCCAGCCGAGCGCGCGCAGGTTGAGCCGTGCCCAGGCACGCGCCAGCCAGGCGCCGGTGCGTCTCGGGGTGATGACGATCAGCGAGGCATAGAGCACGATGCTGAGGAACATGAAGGCTTGGTAGATGAGCGAGCGGATCAGGGTCATGGGCCTGTGTCGGATGCGAGCAGGGCGTCGGTCGCCGCGCTGAGGTCGGAGAAGATCGGGACGCCGGCCAGAGGGTCGGGCCCCGGATGGTCGGCGCGCGCCGCCAGGGTGCGCTCGCCCTTGCCGGTGCGCACCAGCCAGGGCGCGGCGCCGACGGTACGCGCGGCCTCGAGGTCGCGCAGCGAGTCACCGATCACCGGCACCCCGCGGAGATCGACGCCGAGGCGCCGGGCGATCTGCTCGAGCAGTCCGGGCAGCGGCTTGCGGCAGTCGCAGCCGTCGTCGGGACCATGAGGGCAGAAGGCGATCATCTCGATGCGCGCGCCATGATCGGCGAGCTGCTCGCGCAGGCGTTGGTGGATGGCGTCGAGGGTGCTCGGGTCGAACAACCCGCGGGCGATGCCGGACTGGTTGGTGGCGATGGCCAGCCGCCAGCCGGCGTGGTGGAGCCGGGCCATCGCCTCGAGGCTGCCGGGGATCGGCCGCCACTCCTCGACCGACTTGATATAGGCGTCGGAGTCGTGGTTGACGACCCCGTCGCGGTCGAGGACGACCAGCCGTTCGGTCATGCCGGGTCGGGCGCTCAGTGCTGCAGCCGCGAGATGTCGGCGACCTGCATGAACAGCGCGCCGAGCGACTGCAGCAGACGGATGCGGTTGGTGCGCACCGCCGGGTCCTCGGCCATCACCATCACCTGATCGAAGAAGGCGTCAACGTCACCGCCGAGTTCGGCCAGGGTGGCGAGCACGCGGCCGTAGTCACGGCTGGCGACCAGTGGTGCGACCGTCTCGCCGAGCGCGGCGACGCGCTCGGCGAGACGCCGCTCGGCCGCATCCTCGAGCAACCCGCTGTCGACCGCCCCGGCCTCGCCGACGGCCTCGGCGTTCTTTGCCAGGATGTTGTGGATGCGCTTGTTGGCCGCGGCCAGCGAGGCGGCCTGGGGCAGTTCGCGGAAGGCCGCGACCGCAGCGATGCGGCGGTCGAGTTCCCAGGGGTTGGCGCCACCGGCGCCGAGCACCGCCTCGACGACATCGGCGCCGACGCCTTGCTCCTCGTAGTAGCCGCGCAGCCGCTCGAGCATGTAGTCGCGCACCTCGCCGACCACCTCGGCGCCGAGCAGCCCCTCGGGGTAGCCGGCGGCGGCCTGCTCCAGCAGCGCCTCCAGGTCGAGGTCGAGCGGGGTCTCGATGAGGATGCGCAGCACCGCGATCGAGGCCCGACGCAGCGCGTAGGGGTCCTTGGTGCCGGTCGGGCGCAGCCCGATGCCGAAGATGCCGACCAGGGTGTCGAGCCGGTCGGCGAGCGCCAGGGCGCGGCCGCACAGCCCTTCGGGCAGGGCGTCGCCGGCGAAGCGCGGCAGGTACTGCTGCTCGATGGCGGCGCTGACACAGGGGTCCTCGCCGGCGCGCTCGGCATAGTAGCGGCCCATGGTGCCCTGCAGGCTGGTGAATTCGTAGACCATGCTGGTGACCAGGTCGCACTTGGCCAACCGCGCGGCACGCTCGATCAGTGCCGGGTCGCCGCCGAGCGGCGCGGCCAGGGCGCGCCCGAGCCGCGCCACGCGCGCGCTCTTCTCGGCCAGGGTGCCGAGCTTGTCCTGGAACACCACCCGTTCGAGCTTGCCGGCGAAGGCCTCGAGCGGCTGCTTGAGGTCCTGCTCCCAGAAGAAGGCGGCGTCGGCGAAGCGCGGACGGATCACCCGCTCGTTACCGGCACGCACCTTCTCGGGAGCGCGACTGACGACGTTGGCGACGGTGATGAAGCAGGCCTGTAGACGACCCTCGGCGTCCTCCACCGGGAAGTACTTCTGGTTGCTCTGCATGGTCTCGATCAGCACCTCCGGGGGAATCTCCAGGAAGCGCTCCTCGAAACGACCGAGCACCGGCTGCGGCCACTCGACCAGGGCGCAGACCTCGTCGAGCAGCTCGGGATCGATGCGCGCGCGCAGCCCCTCGGCCTCGGCCAGGGCGGTGACGCCGACGCGCACCTGCTCGCGGCGCTGGGCGAAGTCGGGCTCGACCCGACCGGTGGTGCGCAGCTGCTCGGCGTAATCGTCGGCGCGGGTGAGTTCGATCGGCTCGGGGTGATGGAAGCGGTGACCGCGGGTGCTGGTGCCGGCCTCGATGCCGAGCACCCGGCCGGCGACCGGCTGCTCACCGAGCAGCAGGCAAACCCAGTGCACGGGACGCACGAACTCGGCCTCGCCCGCACCCCAGCGCATCCGCCGCGGGATCGGCAGGGTGGCGAGCGCGGCCTCGACGATCTCGGGGATCAGCTCGGCGGTGGCGCGACCGGCGAGGGTCGAGCGGTGTACCAGCCAGGTGCCCTTGGGCGTCTCCTCGCGCTCCAGCGCCTCGACCTCGACGCCGCAGGAGCGGGCGAAGCCCTGCGCGGCCTTGGTCGGCGCGCCGCTGTCGTCGAAGGCGGCCCGGAGCGCCGGGCCGCGGCGCACCTGCTGCTGGTCGGGCTGGCGGGTGGCGATGCCGCGCACCAGCATCGCCAGGCGGCGCGGTGCGGCGAAGGGCGCGATGGTGGTGAAGTCGATGCTGCGCTCGCGCAGCTCGCGCGCCACGCCCTCGACGAAGGCCTGCGACAGGCGCGGCAGCGCCAGCGGGGGGAGTTCCTCGGTGCCGATCTCGATCAGCAGATCAGTGGGTGCGTCCAATGTTCTCTCCCTCACTGTGCCAGCATCGGGAAGCCAAGCGCCTCCCGGCTCTCGTAATAGGTCTTGGCGACTGCCCGCGACAGCGTGCGCACCCGCAGGATGAAGCGCTGGCGCTCGGTCACCGAGATCGCCCCGCGGGCGTCGAGCAGGTTGAAGGTATGCGAGGCCTTGAGCATCTGCTCGTAGGCCGGCAGCGGCAGTCCGCGCTCGATGAGCTGGGTGCTGACCCGCTCGCAGGTGTCGAACTGGGCGAACAGCGCGTCGGTGTCGGCGATCTCGAAGTTGTAGGTCGACTGCTCGACCTCGTTCTGGTGGAAGACGTCGCCATAGGTGACAGTGCCCGCCGGGGTGCGGCTCCACACCAGGTCATAGACGCTCTCGACGCCCTGCAGGTACATGGCGATGCGCTCGAGCCCGTAGGTGATCTCGCCGGTGACCGGGCGGCAGTCGAGGCCGCCGACCTGCTGGAAGTAGGTGAACTGGGTCACCTCCATGCCGTTGAGCCAGACCTCCCAGCCGAGTCCCCAGGCACCCAGCGTGGGCGATTCCCAGTTGTCCTCGACGAAGCGGATGTCGTGCTCCAGCGGGTCGATGCCGAGTCGGCGCAGCGAGTCGAGATAGAGTTCCTGGATGTTCTCCGGCGAGGGCTTGAGTGCGACCTGGAACTGGTAGTAGTGCTGCAGCCGGTTGGGATTCTCGCCATAGCGCCCGTCGGTGGGGCGACGCGAGGGCTGCACATAGGCGCTGCGCCACGGCTCGGGACCGATCGAGCGGAGGAAGGTGGAGGGGTGGAAGGTGCCCGCGCCCACTTCCATGTCATAGGGTTGGACGACGACGCACCCGAGATCGGCCCAGTAGCGTTCGAGCGCGAAGATCAGGCCCTGGAAGGTCGAGAGGTCCTCGGATTGGAGAGTCAAGGCGGGCTCCTTGGGATCGGGGCGGTTGACGTAAACGCGCAATTATATCGGCTCGGGTCGCTGGCGCGCCAATGGGGTTGGTCGGGGGCAGCGACCAGCCGCCAGCCATCAGCCGCCAGCCATCAGCCGCCAGCCGCCAGCCGCCAGCCATCAGCCATCAGCCGCCAGCCGCCAGCCATCAGCCATCAGCCATCAGCCATCAGCCACCAGCCACCAGCCACCAGCCATCAGCCATCAGCCATCAGCCGCCAGCCGCCAGCCATCAGCCATCAGCCATCAGTCGCCAGCCATCAGTCGCCAGCCGTCAGCCGTCAGCCGCCAGCCATCAGCCGCCAGCCACCAGCCACCAGCCACCAGCCATCAGCCATCAGCCATCAGCCATCAGCCATCAGCCATCAGCCATCAGCCATCAGTCGCCAGCCATCAGTCGCCAGCCGCCAGCCACCAGTCATCGATGGCTAGCCGTTAGCCGCTAGGGGTAAGAGCGTGGCCTCCCCGGTGACTCGAACCTGTCCTCCCTGCTGGAGGCCGTGGGTTGGACATTGATCTGATCGGCCAACCTTGGGCCATGAACGCCATCCCTTCCCGCTGGCGGCTGTCAGCTGGCCGCTGGAAGCTGATGCGATCCGCCGCTGTCGCTTATACTGGAGCGCCGTCGGCCCGGACCCGGTCGGCGCAACCTGTGGAAGCCCCTAGTCGTGACCCTTGATCAACACAGCGCCGATGCCCGTCGCGAGGCCGTGACCCGGACCGCCGTGGTCGGGGCCGTGCTCAATCTGGTGCTGGCTGCGGTGAAGATCGTCGCCGGTTGGCTCGGTCACTCGCAGGCGCTGGTCGCCGACGGTCTGCATTCGCTCTCCGATCTGCTCTCCGACGCCCTGGTGCTGATCGCCGGGCGTCAGGCCCATCAGGGACCGGATCAGGAGCACCCCTACGGACATGCGCGCTACGAGACGGTTGCCACCCTCGCGCTCGGGTTTTTGCTGCTGGCGGTGGCCATCGGTATCGGTTGGGACGCGGTCGAGCGGCTGTTCAGCCCCGAGGAGCTGCTGCGTCCCGATCTCATCGCGCTCGGCGCCACCCTGGTCTCGATCCTGGTCAAGGAGTGGCTCTACTGGTGGACCCTGGCCCATGCCAAGCGGGTGCGTTCGGATCTGTTGCGCGCCAATGCCTGGCACCATCGCTCCGACTCGGTCTCCTCGGTGGTGGTGCTGGTGGGGATCGCCGGCACCATGGCCGGGCTGCCCTATCTCGATGCCATCGCTGCGGTGATGGTGGCGCTGATGATCGCCAAGATCGCCTGGGAACTCGGTTGGGAGGCGGCCAGCGAGCTGGTCGACACCGGCCTGCAGGGCGATCAGCTCAACGCGGTCAGGCAGACCATCCGCTCGGTCGGCGGCGTGCGCGATATCCATATGTTGCGCACCCGCCGTCTCGGAGGGCAGGCGTCGGTCGACGTGCATGTGCTGGTCGATCCCTACGTCAGTGTCTCCGAAGGTCACATGATCAGCGTCCTGGTCGAGCGTCGGCTCAAGCGCGAGATCGACGAGATCGCCGATGTCACCGTGCACATCGACCCCGAGGACGACGAGCACCTCTCGGCCTGTTACTTGCTGCCGCTGCGTGCCGAGGCACTGGCGCGCCTGGCCTCGGCCTGGTCTGCGATCCCCGAGGCCAACGAGCGTCAGCGGGTGTTGTTGCACTATCTCGACGGTGCCATCGACATCGAGGTGTACTTCCCGCTCGCCGCCTGTCTGCGCCAGGGGGCCGATGCCGAGCGACTGCGCGCACGTCTGGCCGATGCGCTTGCCGACGACCCGCTGTTCCGGGGGGTGCGAGTCTTCTTTGGTGACTGATTTTGCCCTATTTTGGTGCGTAAAGCGGCCTGATGATCTTTTTTGGTGCACCTCTCCCTTGTGAGAGCGCCTCGATTGTGCGCATCTCGCTCCCGGTGCCCCCCCTATCCACCGAGGTGATGCCGCCTCCGTAGTGGGTGATTTCACAACCCTGCCGTCGCCAAGGTCTTGTTTGTACATCCCAACGTCTCGTCGCGTGTTCGTCGCGACCGGGACCTGGGGTGGATCTCATCAAGGGCGCTCAAAATTCTGGCTTGCTCGTTGCATGCCTGATTGGCATCGGATGGCGAGGATCATCCCGTCGTCCGGCGGAACGGTCGCGATGGCGGTCCTTGTCGTGGACCCGAGCCCGGACCTTCAACCGGGTCAACCAGAATTCTGCATCGCCTGCCGGCCCGGACGGCAGGTCGTGCGGCACGATCGATGACCTGTTAGGCTGCTGCGCCGGATGGTGCGAGCGCTGATACGCCAGCGCAAGCCTTGTGCATTGCTCGGCCGACAACGCCTTATCCGTATCTAGAACACAGCACTCAGCATTGGAGACGTTCGAATGACCACTGATGTCATGAAGATGATGAAAGACAACGAAGTGACCTTCGTGGATCTGCGCTTTACCGATACCCGCGGCAAGGAGCAGCATGTCTCCATGCCGACGAGCATGATCGACGAGGACGCCTTCAAGGAAGGCAAGATGTTCGACGGCTCCTCGATCGCGGGCTGGAAGGGTATCGAGGCCTCGGACATGGTGCTGATGCCCGACCCCACGACTGCGGTGATGGACCCCTTCGCCGAGGAGAGCACCCTCATCATCCGTTGTGACATCCTCGAGCCTGACACCATGATCGGCTACGAGCGTGATCCGCGCTCGGTGGCCAAGCGCGCCGAGGCCTATCTGAAGTCCACCGGCATCGCCGACACCGCCTTCTTCGGTCCCGAGCCCGAGTTCTTCGTGCTCGACGACGTGCGCTGGGGCGCAGACATGAGCGGCGCCTTCTACAAGATCGACTCCGAGGAGGCCGGCTGGAACTCCGAGCGGGTGTTCGGCGACGGCAACATGGGTCACCGCCCGAAGGTCAAGGGCGGCTACTTCCCGGTGCCCCCGGTCGACTCGCTCAACGATCTGCGTGCGGCCATGTGTCTGACCCTCGAGGAGATGGGCGTCGGCGTCGAGGTGCACCACCACGAAGTCGCCACCGCCGGCCAGTGTGAGATCGGCACCAAGTTCGACACTCTGGTCAAGCGTGCCGACGCCAACCAGATCCTCAAGTACGTGGTGCACAACGTCGCCCACGCCTACGGCAAGACCGCGACCTTCATGCCCAAGCCGCTGGTCGGCGACAACGGCAGCGGCATGCATGTGCACCAGTCGCTCGCCAAAGACGGTCAGAACCTGTTCGCCGGCGACAAGTACGGCGGCCTGTCCGACATGGCCCTCTACTACATCGGCGGCATCATCAAGCACGCGCGTGCGCTCAATGCCCTGACCAACGCCTCGACCAACTCCTACAAGCGTCTGGTCCCCGGCTTCGAGGCCCCGGTGATGCTCGCCTACTCGGCGCGCAACCGCTCGGCCTCGATCCGCATCCCGCACTGCGCCAGCCCCAAGGGCCGTCGCATCGAGGTGCGCTTCCCCGATCCCACCGGCAATCCCTATCTCGCCTTCTCGGCGATGATGCTCGCCGGTCTCGACGGCATCATGAACAAGATCCACCCCGGCGATGCCATGGACAAGGATCTCTACGATCTGCCGCGTGAAGAGGCCAAGGCCATCCCGACCGTCGCCTCCTCGCTGGAGATGGCGCTCGACAACCTCGACCGTGACCGTGAGTTCCTCACCGTCGGCGGCGTGTTCACCGATGACCTGATCGACAGCTACATCAACCTCAAGATGGACGAGGTCACCCGCATGCGGATGACCACCCACCCGGTCGAGTTCGACATGTACTACAGCCTCTGATCGGCTGTCGCGACCGCGCGGGATCCCGCGCGGTCGCAACCTCGGCGCAGGGATGCGCCACCAGCGTCCAGGCACCCCCCGCTTGAGCGCCCCCCAACGCTGGACTATGCTTCGGCCATGATTCGGTCGGCACTGCTCCTCCCGCTGTTGCTGCTCCCCTGCCTCATTGTCCAGGCCGGCGTCTATCGCTGGGTCGATGCCGACGGGCGGGTGCATTTCTCCGATCGGCCCGCCGCCGCCGCCGCCGAGCGACTCGATCTCCATGTCGACGCCCCGGCCTCGGGTCTCGCCGACAGCCCCGTCGATCCGACCCCTGCCATCGATCCCTTCTCCGGTCCCTATACGCGCTTCGAGATCCTCTCCCCCGTCGACGAGGCGGTGTTGATGCGCGGCGAGGATCGCTTCGCCGTCGAACTCGGGCTCGAACCCACGCTGCAGCCAGGGCATCGGCTGGTGATGGTGCTCGATGGGCTCGAGACGGTGATCGAGGCTGGCGCCACCCGCTTCGCCCTCGACGGCGTGGCCTTCGGTCCCCATCGTCTTGGTGCGCTGATCCGTGACGAGCAGGGTGCGTTGGTCGCCCGCGCCCCGACACACCGCTTCGAGCTGCGTCGCGCCGCGTCGCCCGGCGAACTCTGAGCACTCCTCCCCGCAGCTGATGTGGCTGTGCTGGCCTGTCTCTTGCTAGTCTTTTCCTCGACGACAGGAGGCCCTGTCTCGTCTTCCGGTCTCGGATGACCTCATTCAGTCGTACAAATGGACCATGACAGCTCAAACCACCGGTAAGCGCTCGCTGGAGCGGACGATCCTCGATCACGTCAACATGGCGGTGCTGCTGTTCGATCGGGAGCTGCGGCTCGAGTACCTCAATCCCGCGGCCGAGATCCTCTTCGAGGCCAGCGCCCGGCACATGATCGGTCAGGCCGCCGCCGACCTGTTGCCCTGTCCCGACAACCAGGTTGAGGTCCGGCTGGTGGCGGCGCTGCGCTCGCGCCACCCCTTCACCGAGCGCGAGATCAATGTCACCGTGGCCGATGGGCGCACCAAGACGGTGAACTGTACCGTCCTGCCGCTGCACCATTTTGGTGCGGATGAGGGCGTGCTGGTCGAGCTTTATCAGGTCGATCGTCAGCTGCGCATCACCCGGGAAGAACACCTGCTCACCCAGCACCGGGCCACCCAGGCGCTGATCCGCGGCCTCGCCCACGAGATCAAGAATCCGCTCGGCGGTCTGCGCGGTGCGGCCCAGCTGCTCGAGCAGGAGCTGCCCGATCCCGCGCTGTGTGAATACACCCGGATCATCATCGACGAGGCCGACCGGCTGCAGTCGCTGGTCGATCGCATGCTGGGACCCAATCGGATGCCGCAGCGCGAGGCGCTCAACATCCACGACGTGCTCGAACACGTGCGCGGGCTGATCCTCGCCGAGTTCCCGCGCGGACCCGAGGTGGTGCGCGACTACGACCCCAGCATCCCCGATCTGATGGGCGACGGCGACCGACTGATTCAGGCCTTCCTCAACCTCGCGCGCAACGCCGCAGCCGCCACTGGAGGGGACGGCCGGGTCGAGCTGCGCACCCGGGTGCTGCGTCAGTTCACCATCGGCAGCCGTCGGTATCGGCTGGTACTGCAGACCCAGGTTCGTGACGATGGCCCGGGGATCCCCGAGGACATTCGCGACAAGATCTTCTTCCCGATGGTCTCGGGCAAGCAGGGTGGCACCGGACTGGGGCTACCCATCGCACAGGAACTCATCAACCAGCACGGCGGGCTGATCGAATGCGAGAGCCGGCCGGGCGAGACGGTGTTCTTCGTCTATCTGCCGCTGGAGTCGGAGCATGCATAGGAACCTGCAACCACCCCATTCGCCAACCCCGTCGGCGTCGTCCCGCCAGCGCCGCCCGAGGCATGCCGTCGGCATGCGGGGAGCGCGATGATGCCGCACAGCCTCGAACGAGGGAGCCGCGAGCCCCGGGTCTGGGTGATCGATGACGACCGGTCGATCCGTTGGGTACTGGAACGGGCGTTGCGCAAGGCGCAGATGCACGTCACCTGTTTTTCCAACGGCGTCGGTGTGATGGAGGCGCTGGAGCGCGAGCAGCCCGACGTCATCCTTTCCGATATCCGCATGCCGGGGATCGATGGGCTCGATCTGCTCGAACAGGTCTCGGCGCGCTATCCCGGACTGCCGATGATCATCATGACCGCGCACTCGGACCTCGACAGCGCGGTCTCGGCCTTCCACGGCGGTGCCTTCGAGTACCTGCCCAAGCCGTTCGATCTCGACGAGGCGGTGGCGCAGGTCAGCCGCGCCTGCCGGCGCGGACGCGAGGAGCGCCAGGAGGAGGTGCCGCGCCCGAGCGGTCCAGACATCATCGGCGAGGCGCCGGCGATGCAGGAGGTGTTCCGCGCCGTGGGTCGGCTGGCGCGTTCCAATATCACCGTGCTGATCAATGGCGAGTCGGGTACCGGCAAGGAGCTGGTGGCGCAGGCGCTGCATCGTCACAGCCCGCGCAGCGAACGTCCGTTCATCGCCCTCAACATGGCGGCGATCCCGCGCGACCTGCTCGAATCCGAGCTGTTCGGTCACGAGCGCGGCTCCTTCACCGGCGCCCAGTCGCGACGTGAGGGCCGCTTCGAGCAGGCCGACGGCGGCACCCTGTTCCTCGACGAGATCGGCGACATGCCCGCCGAGCTGCAGACCCGGCTGCTGCGCGTGCTCGCCGACGGCGAGTTCTATCGTGTCGGCGGGGTGGCGCCGATCAAGGTCGACGTGCGCATCATCGCCGCCACCCACCAGGACCTCGAGTCGCTGGTGCGTGAGGGGCGTTTTCGTGAGGACCTGTTCCACCGACTCAACGTCATCCGCATCCACCTGCCGGCGTTGCGCGATCGGCGCGAGGACATCCCGCTGCTGATGCGTCACTTCCTCGCGCAGGCGGCGCGCGAGCTGAGCTGTGAGTCCAAGGTGTTGATGCAGGGCGCGATCGAGCAGCTCGAGCGACTCGACTGGCCAGGTAACGTGCGCCAGCTCGAGAATACCGCGCGCTGGCTCACGGTGATGGCCTCGGGCAAGCAGATCCATGTCGAGGACCTGCCCGAGGACCTCAGCGCCTCACTGACCCAGGAGCAGCCCGAGACCTCCTGGGAGACGGTGTTGCGACGCTGGGCGCGGCAGCGGTTGCAGCAGGGCGAGCACGGTCTGCTCGACGAGGCGCTGCCGGTCTTCGAGCAGACCCTCATCCAGTGCGCGCTCGAGCAGACCGGCGGGCGGCGCCAGGAGGCGGCGCGGCTGCTCGGTTGGGGGCGCAATACCCTGACCCGTAAGATCAAGGAACTCGGTCTCGAGAGCGAGTCCGAGACGGGGCTGGACTGAGCCTCGGGCTTGGCTTGCGCGACGGCTGCCGCGACACTAGGTCGACGAGGCCTGGACATGGTGGACCGGGCATGGCGACGGAGTGAGTCGAGTGGACAGCATCAGTATCGATCTCAAGGGCTCGACGGTCGATGCCGTCGAGCAGCGCGGCGGGCAGCTGCGGATCCATTTCTCGCGTGCCTATCAGCTCAAGACCATGACCGGCTCGCGCGAGCGGACACGCTGGTGGCAGGCCGGAACCCTGGTGTTCGAGGGGGTGGACGAGACCGCCCTGCCCCCTCCGGGTGAGCTGTGCTGCAGCGGTGGCGAACTCGAGGACAACCTCTATGTCTATCGCGACATGATCCCGGTGCCCTTCGAGAGCCGGGGGCGGGTGGGGTGCAGTCTGGCATTCGAGGGGCTGGAGGCGCCGCTGGTGGTCCGGGGTGAGGCGGTGCGGCTGGAGTTGGAGGCGGTGCCTCGATATATCGAGCACCTGCGCCCGGAGCCGGGCTGAATGCAGCAGCCCCGGCGGCTGCCGGGGCTTGTCGGGTTAGAGTCGGGAGGAGCCGACGAGTTCGTGGGCGATGTCGACGACACGGTTGGCCATCGTCATGTACTCGTTACGGTAATTGGCCAGCATGCCCTCCTGGGATCCCCAGTAGTCCTTGCCCGAGACACCGTTTTCGTGTTCGTAGTCGATGAACTGCTGCTGCATCTCGACCATCTTCTCGATCAGCGCTTGCTTCTCTGCTTTCAGCGCGGCGATGTCACTCATGGACCTGTCCCCCACTATGGCGTGAGCCGTCTGCGACGGCGAATTTAGCAAATGCCGAAGTCTTAATATATCATGCGCCCGCGCGCCGGGGGCAACCGTTAAACCCTGGTGCGCCGGCGGATATGCCGCCGTCCGCAAAGGATTTTCTTCCGCCCTCCGCTGCTTCCTGATGAGTCCCGCCCGCGATGTTCGATATCATCCTCTACGAGCCCGAGATCCCGCCCAACACCGGTAATGCGATCCGTCTGAGCGCCAACGCCGGGGCCCGGCTGCACCTGATCGAGCCGCTCGGCTTCGCGCTCGAGGACAGCAAGCTGCGTCGCGCCGGGCTCGATTATCACGAATGGGCGGAGGTTCGCGTACACGCCTCGCTCGAGAGCTGTCTCGAACAGCTCGCCCCGCGGCGGCTGTTTGCGCTCACCAGTCATGGTCAGGTGCCCTATACCAAGCCCGACTATCAGCCCGGCGACGCGCTGTTGTTCGGTCCGGAGACCCGGGGTTTACCGCGCGCGCGCATCGAGGCGCTGCCCGAGTCGCAACGGCTCTATATCCCGATGTGTCCGGGCAATCGCAGTCTCAATCTCTCCAACGCGGTCGCGGTGGTGGTATTCGAGGCCTGGCGCCAGCAGGGGTTTGCCGGTGCCGCGCCACGCTGAGGGCGGGCGCCCGGACCGCACGCGGTCCGGGCGTGGGGGTCAGTGGAACTCGGGCTTGGGTTCGCGCTCGAGCAGTGCCTGGGTCGCCTGTGCCGGCGAGACCCCGGCGTGGAGCACCAGATAGACCTGTTCGCTGATCGGCATCTCGATGCCGAGACGCTGGGCCAGGCCGTGGATCGCCTTGGCGGTGATCACACCCTCGACCTCCTGGCCGATGCGCGCGCGTGCCGCTTCGATGCTCTCGCCCCCGGCCAGCGCCAGTCCCATGCGGCGATTACGTGACTGGTCGTCGGTGCAGGTGAGCACCAGGTCACCCATCCCGGCCAGCCCCATGAAGGTCTCGGGGCGACCGCCGAGCGCCTGACCGAGCCGGATCAGTTCGACCAGACCGCGGGTGATCAGCGCCGCACGGGTGTTGGCGCCGAAGCCGAGACCGTCGGCGATGCCGGTGGCGATCGCCAGCACGTTCTTCGCCGCGCCGCAGATCTCCACCCCGACCATGTCGCTGCTGGTGTAGGCGCGGAAGCGCCCGCCGTGGAGCAACCCGGCGATGTGTTGGGCGAAGGCCTCGCGCTCGGCGGCGACGGTGACTGCCGTCGGCAGGCCGTCGCCGACCTCGCGGGCGAAGCTCGGCCCGGAGACCACTGCCAGCGGTCGTTCGCCGAGTTCCTCCTGGGCGACTTGATGGAGTAGCTGATTGCTGCCCGGATCCAACCCCTTGGTCGCCCAGGCCACGCCGAAGCCCTCGGAGAGGTGTGCTGCGAGCTGGCGGGCGACGGTGCGGAAGGCATGGCTCGGCACCACCACCAGACAGTCGCTGGCGTCGGCCAGGGCCTCGGCGAGCGAGGCGGTGGGGATCAACCCCTCGGGAAAGGCCACGCCGGGGAGGAACTGGCGATTCTCGCGGTCGCGCTGGAGTGCAGCGATCTGTTCCGGCTCATGGCTCCAGAGCCTGACCTGGTGGCCGTTGGCCACCAGTTGCAGCGCCAGCGCCGTGCCCCAGGAGCCGGCGCCGATGACCGCGATCCGGGCGCTGGGGGTGGTGCTCAATGCTGGACCGCCTCGGTCGGCGCGGTGCCGCCCTGCTGGGCCTCCTGCTGGGCACGCTGCTGCTGGTGCTGGGCGAACAGCAGGTCGAAGTTGACGTGCTGCAGCACCAGGTGCGGGAAGCTGCCCTTGGAGACCAGGTCGGAGACCACTTCACGGGCGTAGGGGAAGAGCAGGCTCGGGCAGTAGGCGCCGAGCATCGGGCCGAGTTCCTGCTCGGGGAAACCGGCGATGCTGAAGATGCCGGCCTGCTGCACCTCGACGATGAAGGCGGTTTTGTCGCCGACCTTGACCGTCACCGTGACCTCGAGCACCACCTCGTAGTGATCCTGGTCGAGGTCGTTGATCTGGGTGTTGAGGTTGAGGGTGTGCTTCGGGGTCCATTCGCCGCGGAAGAGTTCGGGCGCATTGGGGGACTCAAAGGAGACATCCTTGATGTAGACGCGTTGGACGGAGAATTGACGCTCGGGGGTCTGCTGTTGCTTGTCGGCCATGCCGCGATTCCTGTGTCTGGTGATGCCGCCGGCGTCCTTGCTGGCGCCGGGCGGCGGGAACGGATCGGCCCCGGCGAGCCGGGACGGGGCGATGGTACCCGCGGCGCGGCGGGCCGATCGGACTCGCCGCGCCGCGGGCGGGGTTTAGCGCTTCTTCTTGCCGCCGCGGGCCAGCGGCAGGCTCGCCGCCTCCCAGCCCATGATGCCGCCACGGAGGTTGTAGACCTCCTCGAAGCCTTCTTTGCGCAGCTGGGCGCAGGCCATCTGCGACTGCGAGCCGGAGCGACAATTGACGATGATCGGCTTGCCCTTGTGCTTGGCGACGGTGGCGAGCTGATTCTTGAAGCCGTTCATGGGGATGTTGATGGCGTTGAGGATGTGCCCCTTGGCGAAGTCGGCCGCCGGGCGCACGTCGATCACCACCGCATCCTGGCGGTTGATCATTTCGGTGGCCCCGAGCGGCTCGACGCTGCCCTTGCTGCCGACGATCAGATTGTGGATGAGCAACCCGAGGATGACGACGAGCGCCAGGAACAGGAGCCAATGGTTGCCCACGAACTGGACGAGCTGGTCTAGCGACATCGCGATGCAGTCTCACATGAATGTTGGAGCGCCGCTCGCGTGCCGCCCGTCACCGCTGCTGATCGGGGTGCGGCGGCGAGATCGCGCGAACCGGCGCTGATGCAAAGGGGGTTCAGAGTATAAGGAGCCGCGGCGGCAGGCGACACCCCGGAGGCGTCAGCGAACGTGCTGACAGAAGACCTCGCGCATCATCCCGATCAGCTGCAGGGTGCGACCGTCGCTGACACGGTAGTAGACACGGTTGGCGTCCTTGCGCGAGGCCAGGATACCCTTGTCGCGCAGGATCGCCAGGTGTTGGGAGATATTGCTCTGTGAGGTGCCGACATGGTCGACGATCTCCTGCACGCTGACCTCCTGTTCGCCGAGCGTGCACAGGATCTTCAGCCGCAGCGGGTGCGACATCGCCTTGAGCGAACGCGAGGCGCGTTCGATATCCGCGTCGTCGGCGAACAGGTCGAGCGGCTCGGTGCCGGCGGCGTTGAGGATCGGGGGGGGAGACTGGCTCAGCTTGCTCACCATCGTGATCGTGTCTAATCAATGTTTCACCATAAGATGATAAACGCTTTGTCCGTCAAGCGCGATGCGGCACGCTGTGGGCCGAACCCGCCCGGATCCATCGAAGACGGGAAGCGGGGCGGTGACGGAGCAGGTCGCGACGGGGATCGGCGTCATCGATCGGGCATTGACCGGGGGAATGAATTGAACGCGGTGTCCCGTGTGTCTCGCGCATGGTCATGGCCGCTGTGTCTCTGCATGTTGTTGGCGCTCGTGGTGCCGGCCTCCGGGTCCGAGCCCGCACTCGAGACGCGCCAGCGCGACCTCGTCGAGATCGAGCGCGAGGTCGAGCGTCTCGGCGCCGCGTTGGCCGATCAGCAGCGCACCCGCGGCGAGCTGATCGGTGCGCTCGAGGAGCACGAGCGCGAGGTCGCCCGGCTCGCGCTCGCCGAGCGTGAGATCGCACGGCAGCAGGTCCGCCAGGGCGCTCGTGCCGAGGCGCTCGCGCAGCGTCGACTCGCGGCGCGCGCCGCACTCGACGATCAGCTCGACGATCTTGCCGAGCTGGTGCGTACCGCGCATGTGGCCGGGCGCGCCGACCGGTTGCGGTTGCTGCTCAATCAGGAGGACCCGGTTCGCGCCGGGCGAGTGCTGTCCTACTTCGCCTATCTCAACCGCGATCGGGTGCGACGCATCGAGCGGGTGCGCGGCGAGATCGCGCGGCTCGCCGCGCTCGCCGCAGCCGCCACCGAGCAGGCCGCGCGGCTGGCCACGCTCGGCGCCGAGCGTGGCGCGACGCGCGCCCGGCTGGAGGCCGCCCAGGACGAGCGCGAGACGGTTCTCGCCGCGCTCGAGACGGCGATCGCCGCGCGTCGCGACGATCTCGCCGCGCGCCGCGCCGATGCCGAGACGCTGCGTCGGCTGATCGAGCACCTGCGTCAGCGCGCCGCTATCGAGGCCGAACTCGAGATCCGTCGCGACCCCTTCGTCGCGCGCAAGGGGCGGCTGACCTGGCCACTGCTCGAGGGTCGGGTGTTGGCCGGTTTCGGCAGTCGCAAGGCCGACTCCCAGTTACGCTGGGACGGCGTGCTGCTCGCCGCCGAGGCCGGCGAGGAGGTGCGCGCGGTCTACGACGGCCGGGTGGTCTATGCCGACTGGCTGCGTGGTTTCGGGCTGCTGCTGGTGCTCGAGCACGGCGACGGTTTCATGAGTCTCTATGGCCACAACCAGGCGCTGACCAAGGAGGTCGGCGAGTGGGTCGGCGCCGGCGAGGTGATCGCGCTCAGTGGCAGCAGCGGCGGCCAGTCGCGCCCGGCGCTCTATTTCGCCATCCGGCGCAATGGCAAGCCGCAGGATCCGGTCCAGTGGTGCCGTCGTCCCGGAGGACGCGCGGCGCTCGATCGAGTCCCGCTCGCCGGGAACATGCCGCCGTACGCATCGTCCAATGCGCCATTGCCCGGGGCGGCGCTGTCGGCGCGTGCGGAAACATGCGATCCTTACGCCATCAGGGATGTCTGCGGTGCGCCGGTCGGCCGCCGCGTCGCCGCGTCCATCATCGATCGAGAGATCCCCGCCTCATGATGATCATGCCTCGTTCGCTCGCCCTGGCCCTGGGGTTGTTGCTCGCTGTCGGTCCGTCGGCCTACGCCGCCGAGTCCGCAGGCGATCAGACCGCCGCCGCTGACACCGCCGCCGAGGCGTTGCCGCTCGACGAGCTGCGCACCTTCGCCGAGGTCTTCGGTCGCATCAAGACCGACTATGTCGAATCAGTCGACGACGGCTCGCTGCTCGAGAGCGCCATCCGCGGCATGCTCGCCGGGCTCGATCCGCACTCGGCCTATCTCGACGCCGAGGAGTACCGCGACCTGCGGGTCGGTACCAGCGGCGAGTTCGGCGGACTCGGCATCGAGGTCGGCATGGAGGACGGCTTCGTCAAGGTGATCGCGCCGATCGACGACACTCCGGCGCAGCGCGCCGGGCTGTTGGCCGGCGACCTGATCGTGCGCATCGATCACAAGCCGGTGAAGGGGATGAGCCTCAACGACGCCGTCGAGCTGATGCGCGGAGAGCCCGGCACGGAGGTGGTGCTGACGCTGATGCGCGAGGGCGAGGAGGCGCCGCTGGAGCTGACCCTCGAGCGCGCCGTCATCCAGGTCGAGAGCGTCAGGAGCCGGGTGCTCGAGCCCGGTTACGGCTATGTCCGCATCGCCCACTTCCAGTCGCGCACCGCCGAGGACATGACCGCGGCGATCGAGACGCTGAAGGCGGGCGAGACCCCGCTCGCGGGGCTGGTGCTCGACCTGCGCAACAACCCCGGCGGCGTGCTCAACAGCGCCGTCGGGGTGAGCGATGCCTTCCTCACCGGCGGGTTGATCGTCTATACCCAGGGGCGTGACCCGAGCAGCCGGCTCGACTTCAAGGCCGGTCCCGACGATGTGCTCGACGGGGCGCCCCTGGTGGTGCTGGTCAATGGTGGCAGCGCCTCGGCCTCGGAGATCGTCGCCGGCGCGCTGCAGGATCAGCGTCGCGCCATCGTTATGGGCGCCCAGACCTTCGGCAAGGGCTCGGTGCAGACCATCGTCCCGGTCGATAACGAGACCGCGCTCAAGCTCACCACAGCGCGCTACTACACCCCCTCCGGGCGCTCCATCCAGGCCCAGGGGATCAGCCCCGACATCCTGCTCGAGCGCGGCGAGTTCCGCCCCCTCGTCGGCGTCGGCGTGGAGCCGCTCAAGGAGGCCGATCTGGTGCGTCATCTCGACGATCCGGACGAGGACGGGACGGTTCCGGTCGAGGAGGACGAGCCCGCCGAGGCCGCGACCACCGAGCCGCTCGACGCGGAGGTCGAGCCGACGCCGTTGCGCGCCCGCGACGACTACCAGTTGCTCGAGGCGCTCAACGTGCTCAAGGGTGTCAACATCCTCGGGCGGTCACGCGTCGACTGAGCGCGCCCCACGCCGCCGATCCATCCATCACTGCAAGTTAAGGAGTGTCAAGCCATGCCCAGGGTACTCGTCCCGCTCGCCGAAGGTCTCGAGGAGCTCGAGGCGGTGACCATCATCGATCTGCTGCGGCGCGGCGAGGTCGAGGTGGTGACGGCCGCGCTCGGCGCCCGCGAGGTCACCGCCAGTCACGGCACCGTGCTGGTGGCCGACACCGATCTCGACGCGGTCGTCGACGAGCAGTTCGACATGGTGGTGCTGCCCGGCGGCCTGCCCGGTGCCGATCATCTCGATCAGGATCCGCGGGTGCGCGCCCTGCTCCAGCGTCACCACGCCGCCGGCGCCTATACCGCCGCGATCTGCGCCGCGCCCAAGGCGTTGGCCAGCCTCGGGCTGCTCGACGAACGGCGCGCCACCCACTACCCGGGTGCGCTCAATGCCGCCGACTTCCCGCGTGCCGAACTGGTCGACGCCCCGGTGGTGATCGATGGCAAGGTGGTCACCGGCCGTGGCCCCGGCACCGCGATGGATTTTGCCCTGGAGCTGCTCGAACTGCTGCAGGGCAGCGAGTGTCGCGCCCAGGTCGAGACGGGGCTGACACGCGCCGCCTGACCCCTTCCCGAAGCAACCGCGCCCGGCCCGCGTCGGGCGCCGATCCCGAACGACCCCGAGATGATCCCACAGACCCCGATCCTCGCCGCGGCGGTGCTCGCCGCCCTGCTCCTCAGCGCGCTCGCCACGCGTTGGCTGTCTGCGCGCGCCGGCACCCGGTTCGGCGCACTTGACGTCCCCAACGCCCGCTCGTTGCACAGCGCGCCGGTGCCTCGTACCGGTGGCCTGGCGGTGTTGCTGGGGCTGGCGCTGCCGCTGCTCGTGCTCGCCGTGCCGGGGCTGGTGCCGGGCACGCTTGGCTGGATCGCGCTGGCGCTGGCGCCGGTGGCGGTGGTCGCCTTCGTCGACGACCTCGGCGAGGTCGCGCCGCGCTGGCGGCTGCTCGCCCAGGTGCTCGGCGCGCTGGTGCTGATCGCCGCCGGGCTGCGCTGGGGCGTGGTCGAGCTGCCCGGGGTGGCCTGGGCGCTGCCGCTGGTCGCGAGCCTGCCGCTGACCCTGCTGGCGGTGGTGTGGATGACCAATCTCTACAACTTCATGGACGGCATGGACGGGCTGGCGGCGAGCATGACCCTGTTCGGCTTCGGCGCCCTGGCGCTGCTCGGCTGGAACGGCGGCGAGCCGGGCTATGCCGTCGTCGCCGGTTGTGTGGCCGCTGCCGGTGCCGGCTTCCTCAGCGGCAATTTCCCACCGGCGCGGATCTTCCTCGGTGACGTCGGCTCAGCCTCGCTGGGGCTGCTGGCGGCGGCCCTGGCGCTGTGGGGCGCGCAGCTCGGCCTGTTCCCGCTGTGGGTGGCGCTGCTCGCCTTCTCGCCTTTCGTGGTCGATGCCACCTGGACCCTGCTCGTACGGCTCGCGCGCGGCGAGCGGGTGTGGCAGGCGCATCGCTCGCACCACTACCAGCGCCTGGTGCTCGCCGGCTGGTCGCACCGCCGCACCCTGTTGCGCGCCCAGCTGCTGATGGCCGCCGCCAGCGCCTGCGCGGTCGCCGCGCCGGGGCTGGTGGCGCGCGACCAGTGGCTGGTGATCGGTGCCTGGTGCGCGATCTATCTGCTGGTGCACCTCAAGGTCGGGCTGGTCGAGCGCGCCGCTGCGGGGGGGCGCGCATGAACCCGGTGCTCGACCGGCTGCGCTCGCGCACCGCCGCCTTCGCCCACGATCTCATCACCATCCCCGCGGCCTGGCTGCTGGCCTACTGGCTGCGCTTCAACCTCGGTGAGATCCCCCCCGAGTTCCTCGCCGGGGCGCTGCAGGCGCTGCCCTGGGTGATGCTGGTGCAGGGCAGCGTCTATTGGGGCTTCGGGCTCTATCGCGGGGTGTGGCGCTTTGCCTCGCTGCCGGACCTGATCCGCATCCTCAAGGCGGTGGTAGTCGGCTCGCTGCTGGTGATCGCGACGCTCTTCATCGTCAACCGCTCGCTGGCGCTGCCGCGCTCGGTGCCGGTGATCTATCTCGGTCTGCAGCTGGCGCTGCTGGCCGGGCCGCGGCTGCTCTATCGCTGGCTCAAGGATCGCAAGCTCGACCTCTCCGGCGGTCAGCGGGTGCTGATCGTCGGCGCCGGGCGTGCCGGCGAGATGCTGGTGCGCGACATGCTGCGCGACCCGCGCCGCGCCTATGTCCCGATCGGCTTCCTCGACGACAAGCTGCGCCGTCAGGGCAGCGAGGTCCACGGCGTGCCGGTGCTGGGGTCGACCACGGCGCTGCCGGCGCTGGCTGCGCGTCACGACGTCGAGCTGGTGCTGCTGGCGGTGCCGAGCGCCGGGGCGCGACAGATGCGCCGCCTGGTGGCGCTGTGCGAGCGCGCCGGGGTGGCCTTCCGTACCGTGCCCGAGCTGGCCAGCCTGATGCGTGGCGAGGTCAGCATTGGCCAGCTGCGCCCGGTGTCGATCGAGGACCTGCTCGGGCGCGACCCGGTGCGGCTCGACTGGGACGGGATCTGCGCCGGGCTCTCGGGACGGGCGATCCTGATCACTGGCGCCGGCGGCTCGATCGGCTCGGAGCTGGTGCGCCAGCTCGCCGGCGCCGCCCCCGAGCGACTGATCCTGGTCGATAGCTGCGAGTACAACCTCTATCGCATCGAGCTGGAGCTGCGCGAGCGCCATCCCGGACTGGCCTTCTCGCGCCACCTGCTCGACGTCACCGACGCCACCGCGATCGATGCCCTGTTCGCCGCCGAGCGCCCGGCGATCGTCTTCCACGCCGCCGCCTACAAGCACGTACCGATGCTCGAGGATCAAGTCGGGGTGGCGGTGCGCAACAATGTCGGCGGCACCCGGGTGGTGGCCGAGGCGGCGGTCGCCCATGCCTGCGAGCGCTTCGTGCTGATCTCCACCGACAAGGCGGTGCATCCGGCCAACGTGATGGGCGCGACCAAGCGGTTGGCCGAGGCGCTGTGCCAGCGCCTCGATCGCGCCGAGGGCTGTCGCTTCATCACCGTGCGCTTCGGCAACGTGCTCGGCTCGGCCGGGAGCGTGGTGCCGCTGTTCCGTCGCCAGCTCGAACGCGGCGGTCCGCTCACCGTCACCCACCCCGAGATCGAGCGCTTCTTCATGACCATCCCCGAGGCCTGCCAGCTGATCATGCAGGCGGCGGCGATCGGCGCGGGCGGCGAGATCTTCGTCCTCGACATGGGCGAGCCGATCCGCATCGCCTATCTCGCCGAACAGATGATCCGGCTCGCCGGGCGCGAACCCGGCGTCGACGTGGCCATCGAGTATGTCGGCCTGCGCCCCGGCGAGAAGCTCTACGAGGAGCTGTTCTACGACGGCGAGGACCTGGTCGAGACCGCGCATCCGAAGATCCGCGCCGCGCGCGGCGCCGGGGTCGCGCTCGATCCAGATCGCCTCGCGGCGCTGTGCCGCAGCGCCACGGCTGGTGACGAGCGCACCGCGCGGGCGCTGCTGCAGGGGCTGTTGCCTGAGTGGCAGAGCCCGGTGATCGCGCCGGAGGGCGCCCGCGCATGTCTGCCGCCGCCGAGCTGAGCGCGGCCGAGTCCGCGGCGCTGGCGCGCCTGGCGCGCGCCGGCCGGCTCACCGAACCCGATCTGGCGCGTGCCCGGCGCCTCGCCGAGGAGGGTGGCGAGGCGTTGCTGCCGATGCTGCTGCGTCTCGGGTTGGTGGCCGAGCGCGCGCTTGCCGAGGCGCTGGCCGCCGAACTCGGGCTCGAACTGGTCGAGCCCGAGCGCTTTCCGGGTGCGCCGGTGGCCGAGGAGCGCTTCACCCCGCGTTTTCTCAAGGACGCTCGGGTGCTGCCGCTGGCCGAGCGCGACGGCGTGCTGGAGGTCGCCCTCGCCAACCCCGCCGACCCCTTCGTCGTCCGGGCGGTGCGACTCGCCGCCGCCGGCCCGGTACGTCTGGCGGTGGCGCTGCCGAGCGTGCTCGAGCAGGTCTTCGAGCGGCTCTACGAGACCGCGCCAGAGCCCGCGCCGGAGGAGCCGAGCGGCGAGATCGACGCCACCGACATCGAGCAGCTCAAGGACCTCGCCAGCGAGGCCCCGGTGATCCGCATGGTCAACCAGCTGCTGCAGCGCGCCGTCGAGGCGCGCGCCTCGGACATCCATCTCGAGCCCTTCGCCGACAGCCTGCGGGTGCGCTATCGCGTCGACGGCGTGCTGCAGGCGGTCGAGGCGCCGCCGGTGCGCTCGAGCGCGGCGGTGATCTCGCGGGTCAAGATCATGGCGCGGCTCAACATCGCCGAGCGCCGCCTGCCGCAGGACGGACGCATTCCGCTGCGGGTGCAGGGGCGCGAACTCGATCTGCGCGTCTCCACGGTGCCGACCCTGTTCGGCGAGAGCCTGGTGATCCGGCTGCTCGACAAGGACCGGGTGCGCTTCGACCTCGATGCCCTCGGCTTCGACGGTGCGCTGCGCGCGCGGCTCGATCGGGTGCTCGAACACCCCTACGGCATCCTCCTGGTCACCGGGCCGACCGGCTCGGGCAAGAGCACCACCCTCTACACCCTGCTCGGGCGGCTCAACACCGAGTCGCGCAAGATCATCACCGTCGAGGACCCGGTCGAGTATCAGCTCGCCGGGATCAACCAGATCCCGGTGCGCCCGGCCATCGGCATGACCTTCGCCAGCGCGCTGCGGGCGATCGTGCGCCAGGACCCGGACGTCATCATGGTCGGCGAGATGCGCGACCTGGAGACGGCGCGCATCGCGGTGCAGTCGGCGCTGACCGGCCACCTGGTGCTCTCCACCCTGCACACCAACGATGCCGCCAGCGGTGCCACCCGGCTGCTCGAGATGGGGGTCGAGGACTATCTGCTGACCTCCACCGTCAACGGCATCCTCGCGCAGCGGCTGGTGCGGCGGCTCTGTCCCCACTGTCGTGCGCGCTACCGCGCCGACACCGAGCTGGCTGCACGGCTCGGCCTCGCGCCGGATGCGCTCGACCTCCATCGCGCCGTCGGCTGCGATGCCTGTCGCGGCACCGGCTATCATGGCCGGTTGGTGATCGGCGAGCTGCTGATCCTCTCCGAGGCGATCCGCGCCGCCGTGCTCGATCACGCCGGGGCCACCGAAATCCGTCGCATCGCCCGTGCCGAGGGCATGGTGACCATGTTCGAGGACGGGGTGGCGAAGGCGCGCGCCGGGCTGACCAGCATCGAGGAGGTGCTGCGGGTGGCCGAGGGCTGAGCCGATGGCGCGCTTCCAGTTCCGTGCGGTCAGGCTCGACGGCGAGACGCTCGACGGCGAGCGCGAGGCGCCGGATCTGGCGGCACTGCGCGCGCAGCTGCAGCACGAGGGCCTGCTGGTGCTGGAGCTGCGCCCGGCCGGTGGGCTGCGGGCACGGTTGCGCGCGCGTCGCCGCCGTCGGCTCGGGCGCGCCGAGGTCACCGCGCTGACCCGCCAGCTCGCCACCCTGCTGGAGTCGGGCATGGCCCTCGACCGCGCGCTGCAGATCCTCATCGAACTGGCCGCCGCGGGGCCGACCACCCGGGTGCTCGGCGACCTGCAACAGCGGGTGCGCGGTGGCGCGAGCTTCTCGGCGGCGCTCGCCGAGCAGGACGGTCAGTTCTCCAGGCTCTATGTCAGCATGGTGCGCGCGGGCGAGGCCGGCGGTGCGCTCGATCGCGTGCTGGGGAGCCTGGCCGACTATCTCGAGCGCGTCGCCGAGCTGCGCCAGACGGTGATCTCGGCGCTGGTCTACCCGGCGATCCTGGTCGCGGTGGCGGGGCTGACGGTGGCCCTGCTGCTGATCTTCGTCGTCCCCCAGTTCGCCGGGCTGTTCGCCGACATGGGCGCGACCCTGCCGCGCTCGACCCGCATTCTCATCGGTCTCGGCGAGCTGCTGCGCGACTCTTGGTGGGTGCTGCTCTGTCTGCCCGCGCCGATCGCCCTGGCGCTCGAACGCTGGCTGGAGGACCCGGCGCGCCGCGTCCGGCTCGATCGCCGCCTGCTCGGGCTGCCGCTGGTCGGCGCGCTGCTGTGGCGGCTGGAGACGGCGCGGCTCTGTCACACCCTCGCTACCCTGCTCGGCAACGGTCTGCCGCTGGCCGGTGCGCTCGACCTGGCCCGCGAGGTGGTGACCAACCGCGCGCTCGCCGAACGGCTCGAGGCCGCCGGCGACGAGCTGCGTCGCGGGCGTGGTCTGGCCGGTCCGCTGGCGCGCCACCAGGCGCTGCCGCCGCTGGCGCTGCAGATGGTCCGGGTCGGTGAGGAGTCGGGCGGGCTGGAGCCGGTGCTGGCGAAGGTCGCGGCGATCTACGACCGCGAGACCCGCGCCGCGGTGCAGCGGCTGCTCGCGTTGCTCGAACCGGCGCTAATCCTTGGGCTCGGGGTGGTGGTCGCCGGCATCATCCTGTCGATCCTCGGTGCCATCCTCGGCGCCAACGCTCTGGTGGTGTGAGGTCGGCGCGGGCGTTTGCCCGTGCTTTCCCCGGCCCTCTAGAATGGCCTCCCCTTCACTCGCGTATCGGCATTGCCATGGATTCTCAGCGTTCGCGTATGTACGGTTTCACCCTGGTCGAGCTGCTGGTAGTGCTCGCCATCCTCGGGCTGCTCGCCGGGGTGGTCGGCCCTCAGGTGATGAAGTTCCTCGACAGCTCCAAGAGCAAGACCGCCAAGCTGCAGATCGACAGCCTCGCCGCCACCCTCGATCTCTACCGGCTCGAGGTCGGGCGCTATCCGAGCACCAGCGAGGGGCTCGAGGCGCTGGTGCGCAATACCGCCGACCTCGACACCTGGAACGGCCCCTATCTCACCAAGGGCGAGGTGCCCGCCGACCCTTGGGGCAACCCCTATCATTACCGCTTCCCCGGCGAGCACGGCGGCTTCGACCTGTGGTCCTTCGGTGCCGACAACCGCGAGGGCGGCGAGGGCGAAAGCGCCGACCTCCACAGCTGGGACTGAGCGCGTGCGCGCCGCTCGCGCGCCCGGCTTCACCCTGGTCGAACTCCTAGTGGTGCTGGCGATCCTCGCCCTGGTGCTCACCGCGCTCCCCGGCGTCTTCAGCGCCGCGCTGCCCGGGGTCGAGGCCAAGGCCGCGGCGCGGCGCACGGTGGCGGCGTTGCGCCTGACCCGCGAGCGGGCGATCCGCGAGGCCCGCGCCGAGGCGCTGCTGGTGCGCCCCGCCACGCACCGGCTGGAGCCGCCAGGCGCGGCGCCGGTGCAGTTGCCGCAGCGTCTGGCGCTGCGTCTGGAGACGGCCCGCGGCGAGCTGGTCGGTGCGCGCGCCGGGGCCATCCGCTTCTTCCCCGACGGCAGTTCGAGCGGCGGGCGCATCGTGCTGAGCGCCGAGGGGCGTGGCTATCAGGTCGGGGTGCACTGGCTCACCGGGCGGGTGCGCATGGCCCCCTGGAGCGCGCCATGAGCCGGGCGCGCGAGCGTGGCTTCTCGTTGCTCGAGGCGGTGGTCGCCTTCGCCATCCTCGCCCTCGCCCTCGGGGTGCTGCTGGAGATCTTCTCGCGTGCCTCGCTCGCTAGTCAGCGCGCGGCCATGCTGGCACGCGCCTCGGCGCTCGCCGAGTCACGCCTGGCGCTGGTCGAGGGCGGCGCCGTCGATCTCGTCCCCGGGGTGATCGAGGGCGGCGAGACGGCGGGGCTGCGCTGGAGTCTGGCGGTGATCCCGCTGGCGCGCGCCGGGCTCGCCGCCGGCGATCCCCAGCCCTACCGGGTCGAGGCGCGGGTGCGCTGGGACGAGGCCGGGCGCGAGCGTCGGGTGGTACTGCCCACTCAGCGTCTCGGTGCGCCGCTGCCATGAGCCTGGTCTCGCGCCGCCGCGTGCGCGGCTTCACCCTGCTCGAACTGTTGGTGGCGCTGGCGCTGCTCGGGCTGATCGCGACCCTGGTGTTCGCCGGGCTGCGCCTCGGCGCGCGCACCTGGGAGACGGTTGACGCGCGTGTCGAGGCGCTCGCCGAGCTGCGCGCGGTGCACGGCTTCGTCGGTCGCGCGCTGCGCCAGGGGCGGGCGTTGTCATTGACTTCCGAGGACGGCGTGCACCCGGTGTTCGCCGGCGACGCCGAGCGTCTGGAGTGGGTCGCGCCCTTGTCGACCCATGTCGGCCTGCCCGGTCTGCATCTGCTGCGTCTGACCCGCGAGCGGGGTCCGCGCGGCGAGGCGCTGATGCTCACCCACTGGCTGTTCCACCCCGAGGTGCTCGCCGGCGCGTCCGGCACGCCGCCCTGGGTGGCGCTGGCCGCTGGACCGCCCGCACCCGGCGCGCCGGGCGAGGCGCTGGACCTGGACGATGGCGCCTTCGGCCGGACCCTGCTGCTGGAGGGGCCGATGCGCTTCGAGCTGGCCTATTACGGCACCCGCGAGGGCGAGTCGGGTCCGGCCTGGCATCGCGACTGGCTGGCGCAGCCGCGCCCGCCGCGATTGGTGCGGATGCGGCTGCGCACCCCAGCGCTCGACTGGCCCGAGCTGGTGGTGGCGCTCGCCGATGAGGGGGCACGATGAGCGCGCCGCGTCAGCGCGGGGTGGCGCTGCTGTTGGTGCTCTGGGTGCTGGCGCTGCTGACGGTGATGGCCGCCGGGTTGACCGCTACCGGGCGCAGCGAGCTGGCGCTGGTCGACAACGCGCTCGCCGCCGCGCGCTTCCGCGCCGCCGCCGATGCCGCGCTCGCCGAGGTGGCGCTGCGCCTGACGCTGCCGCCGGGACGGCTCGACGGGCCGCTGTGGCGGGGGGGCGCCACGCCCCATCCCTGGACCTTCGGCGGCGAGCGGCTGGAGGTCCGCATCCAGGACCTTGGCGGGCTGATCGATCTCAACCGCGCCGACCCGGCGCGGCTCGCCGACCTGTTGCGGGTGCTCGGGGTCGAGCCGGGGCGGGCCGTGCGGCTGGCGGCGGTGATCGTCGACTGGCGCGATGGCGATGCGCTGACCCGCGCCGGGGGTGCCGAGGACGCCGACTATCGCGCCCTGGGGCGTGCCTTCGGGGCCCGTGACGGCGATCTGCCGCTAGTCGACGAGTTGGCGCTGTTGCCGGGGATGACGCCCGAGCTGGTCGCGGCGCTGGCGCCGCTGACGCGGGTGACGGGTGACGCTGGCGGGATCGCGCGCGCCTTCGCCCCGGCGGCGGTGCTCGCCGCGCTCGACGGTCTCGGGCTGGAGCAGGCGCAAGCGTTGCGTGCGGCGCGCGAGACCGATCCCAGGCTGCGCGGTGGGCCGCGCTATCGCGTCGAGGTGCGCGCCCGCGACGGTGGCTGGCGGCTGCTGGCGCTGCTCGAACTCAGCGCCGATCCGGGGCGCCCCTATCGCGTGCGTTGGCGTCGTCTCGTCTATCCCGGCGCCTGAGTCGAGCGGGTCAGACGCGGGGCTCGGCGAGCAGCCGCTCCAGGGCCGGGAGGTCGGCGCCGCGCCAGGGTCGATCGTCGATCGGGTCGAGCGGCGGCTGGCGCCGCGCCCGTGGCGGCAGCACGATCAGCTCGAAGGACTGGTCGCCGGCGACGAAGCTGAAGGCGGGGTGGGCGGTGCGGGTGCCGCCGGGGTAGCGCAGGGTGCGCTCGCCCTCGTCCCAGGGGATGCCCTGGTCGTGGAGACGGAAGAGCACGTCCTCGGGGCGCTCGGCATAGAGCAGCAGCTCGACGCCGAGGCTGGGGTCGCCGACACCCTGCAGCGCCGCGCCGACCAGTCGCGGCGAGAAGTCGGCAAGGTTGCGCATCGCCCCGGCGGCGGCTTCGCGCATCCGTCGCAGCTGTGCGTCGTCGTCGTCGCGGAACAGCCGGCGCTGGGTCAGCAGTGCCTCCTGCACGGTCTCGTTGTCCGGCCAGTGGCGACGGTCGCGGATGCCGGTGCGGGTGGCGGCCTTGCGTCTGGCTCGGTCGAAGTCGGACAGGCCCTGTTCGATCATGATGCGCGCGGCCTCGTAGGCCATTCGCGCGCGCAGGGCATCGGTGCGCGCTCGTGCGGTCATCGCTGAACCCCTCTGCTCGTTCGCCGCGGACCTGTGGACGATCATCCCGGGCGTTGTCACGCCGGTGTCGGCATCGACACTAGCATGGCCAACGGCGGTGGCGGAAGGATGTTCGGCGGGTGCTCCGGCACCGGCCCCGCGCGTGGTGCGAGGATGCGCTCGGTTGTCGGGATGCGGATCGGGTGCCGGTGCTGCGAGGATGTCCGTTGCGACGATGAGTACTCGCGAAAGCGCAAAATTTTGATATCTTTAGAGCCATTATCGTAGAAGTCGGTTTACCCGCTTCGGGTACGATCGAGCAGACGAGATCACTGGATGTTCGGCCTCATCAGCAAGAACCGCACATTGATCGGTATCGATATCGGCTCGACCTCGGTCAAGCTCATCGAACTCTCGCGCGGGCACGCTGGCGCCTCGAGCGGGTTGCGACTCGAGCACTTCGCCATCGAGCCGCTGCCGGCCAACGCGGTCGCCGAGAAGAAGATCGTCGAGTCCGAGGCGGTGGGCGAGACCATCGCCCGCGCGGTGAGTCGCTCGGGCACCGCCACCAAGCGCGCCGCCGTGGCGGTGGCCGGCTCGGCGGTGATCACCAAGATGATCGTGATGCCGGGTGGACTCGAGGACGCCGAGCTGGAGAGCCAGATCGAACTCGAGGCCGACCAGTACATCCCCTATCCGCTCGAGGAGGTCAATCTCGACTTCGAGGTGGTCGGCCCCTCGGAGACCAGTCCGGGGATGATCGACGTGCTGCTCGCCGCCTCGCGTACCGAGAACGTCGACGACCGGGTCAACGCTCTCGAGACCGCCGGGCTGGTGCCGGCGATCGTCGATGTCGAGGCCTATGCCATGGAGAACGCCTGCGCGCTGCTGCTCGACGAGGACGGCGAGCCGGGCGCGACCGTCGCCCTGGCCGACATCGGCAGCGCCACCACCACCCTGCACGTCCTCCACGAGGGGCGCATCGTCTATACCCGCGAGCAGAACTTCGGCGGTCAGCAGCTGCGTGACGAGGTGCAGCGCCGCTACGGTTTCTCACGCGAGCAGGCGGCACAGAAGATCCTCGATGGCGATGTCGCCGAGGGCTACGATATCGACGTGCTCGCGCCCTTCAAGGAGGCGCTGGCGCAACAGATCGGTCGTGCGCTGCAGTTCTTCTATTCGGGCACCAGCTACAACCGGGTCGACCGGCTGGTGATCTCCGGCGGCGTGGCCTCGCTGCCCCGGCTCGATCAGCTCGTCGGCGAGCGACTGCGTATTCCGACCACCATCGCCAATCCCTTCGCGCGCATGACCCTGGCCCCGACGCTCGACGCCCAGGCGTTGATGCGCGAGGCGCCGGGGATGATGCTCGCGCTCGGCCTGGCCCTGCGGGGAGTGGACTAGAGATGCCACGGATCAACCTGCTGCCGTGGCGCGAGGAGGCGCGGCAGCGGCGCAAGAAGGAGCTGGCGATCGCCGCCGGTGCGGCGCTCGGTGCGACCCTGGTGCTGGCGGTGTTGGTACATCTCCATTATGACGGGCGCATCGCCTATCAGGAGAGTCGCAACCAGCTGTTGCAGCAGGAAATCGCCCAGCTCAAGCGCAAAATCCGTGAGATCGACCGGCTCGAGCAGACCAAGGCCGATCTGCTCGCGCGCATGGAGGTCATCCAGAACCTGCAGCAGAGTCGGCCCGAGATCGTCCACCTCTTCGAAGAGCTGGTGGTGACCATCCCCGAGGGGGTCTATCTCAATCGTCTCGAGCAGAAGGGGCGCTCGGTGGTGGTCGAGGGGCGCGCCCAGTCCAACGCCCGGGTCTCGGCCTTCATGAGCAGCATCGAGTCAGCGACCTGGGTCGGCAATCCGCGACTGATGCTGATCGAGAACAAGGACAAGACCGGGACCGGACTGAGCCACTTCCGGCTGTCCTTCGATCAGGTCCGCCCCGGTGGCGAGGACGAGGACCAGTCGACATGATCGGCGGGACGGGCGGATCGCTCCCGACGGAGATCGCGACGCGGTGGAGACCGTCATGGATCTGAATCAGCTCAACGAACTCGATCTCAGCACCATCGGTGACTGGCCGTTGCCGGCCAAGGCGGCGGTGATCGCGGTCGGTTGTCTGCTGCTCGGCGTCGCAGCCTACCATTTCGACATCAAGAATCAGCTGATGCTGCTCGAGACCACCGAGCGTCAGGAACAGCAGCTGCGCGCCGACTTCGAGAAGAAGCAGCGCAAGGCCGCCAACCTCGCCGGCTATCGGCAGCAGCTCGCCGAGATGGAAGAGTCGTTCGGCGCCATGTTGCGTCAGCTGCCGAACAAGACCGAGGTCGCCTCGCTGCTGATCGATGTCTCCCAGACCGGGCTGGCCAACGGGCTGGAGTTCGAGCGCTTCGAGCCCGAGGGCGAGAACCAGCGCGACTTCTACGCCGAGCTGCCGATCCGTATCCGTGTCAACGGCAGCTATCACGAGTTCGGTCGATTCATCAGCGGGCTCGCGGCGCTGCCGCGCATCGTCACCATCCACGACATCGAGATCGAGCAGCCCGGCGGTCGCGACCGGGATGTCGCCGAGGCGGGGCGCAAGCTCTCGCTCGATGCCATCGTCAAGACCTATCGCTATCTCGACGAGGGGGCGGTGCAATGAACCGGATCCGCCTGTCCATTCCATTCGCCGCGCTGCTGGCGCTGGCCGGCTGTGGTGGCCGCAACATGTCCGATCTCGAGCGCTATGTCGGTGAGGTCAAGGCGCGTCCGCCACGTCCGGTCGAGCCGCTGCCCGAAATCCAGCCGGTCGACAGCTTCGTGTTCGAGCCCGCCGATCGACGTGACCCCTTCGTCCCCGATCGCGGGCTCGCCCCGCTCGCCGTCGACGAGAGCGACAACGGCCTGGCGCCCGACCCCAACCGCCGCAAGGAGGTGCTCGAGGGCTATGCGCTCGATGCCCTGCGCATGGTCGGGACGCTCAAGCAGACGGACCTGCGCTGGGCGTTGGTGCGGACCCAGGACGGGGTCCTGCACCGGGTGCAGGTCGGCAACTACATGGGGCTGAACAACGGGCAGATCGTCAGCATCGACGAGGATTCGATCGAACTCATCGAGATCGTCGCCGACGCCCCGGGGCAGTGGCGCGAGCGCGACGCGGCCCTGGAGCTTTCCGAATGATTTCAGGAGGGGATCCGGCATGAACGCACCATCTCAATCCGATGCACGCCTCGGGAGGGCGCTGGCGCGCGGCGTGCGCCGGCCGGTCGTGTCGCTGTGTCTTCTGCTCCTGCTGCTCGCCGGCTGGAGTGCTGCGGCGATGGCCGTGGAGCTGCGCGACGTGCAGTTCGCCGCCCAGCCCGGCAACCGGGTCGAGGTCCAGCTCGAACTCTCGGCGCCGGTGAGCCCGCCCGAGACCTTCGCCACCGACGCGCCGGCGCGGATCGCGCTCGACTTCCCTGGGGTGAGCAACGGACTCGATGAGCGCTCGCTGCCGATCGGCATCGGTTCGGTGCACAGCCTGGTGGCGGTGGAGGCGAGCAATCGCACCCGGGTGGTGATCAACCTCAGCGACCCCGTCCCCTATCGGGTGAGCAGCGAGGGCAACCGGGTGCGTCTCATCATCCAGACCGAGGCTGCGGCGGCCGGTCCCCTGCCGGTGTCGGCGCCGTCGAGCCGGCAAGCGCCGGCGGCGATGGCCCGGCCGAGCGCGACTCGTGCACAACCGGCGATGACCCCCGGGGGGGCGGTGCGTGATATCGACTTCAGACGCGGCGCCGAGGGTGAGGGGCGGGTGTTGATCCGTCTGCCCAACCCCGAGACCCGGGTGACGGTGCGCGAGCAGGGGCGGCGGGTGATGGTCGAGCTGCATGACAGCTCGCTGCCGCGCCGGCTGTTCCGTCGTCTCGACGTGGTCGACTTCGCCACCCCGGTGGTGGCCGTCGAGTCGCGCCCGCGCGGGCGCAATGTCGAGGTCGCGGTGGAGACCGGCAGCGACTACGACTACATGGCCTATCAGACCGACGACCTCTTCACCCTCGACTTCCGCCCGCTGACCCCGGCGGAGAAGGAAGAGCAGTTGCGCAGCAAGGTCGTCTACGAGGGCGAGCGGTTGTCGCTGAACTTCCAGGACATCGAGGTGCGGGCGGTGCTGCAGGTGCTGGCCGACTTCACCGACCTCAATCTGGTGGCCAGCGACACCGTCGCCGGCAACATCACCCTGCGGCTGAAGAATGTTCCCTGGGACCAGGCACTCGACATCATCCTCAAGACCAAGGGGCTGTCGATGCGCCGTACCGGTAACGTCATCATGGTCGCGCCGACCGAGGAGATCGCCAGCCAGGAAGAGCTGGAGATGCGCTCGATGCAGAAGATCGAGGAGCTGGCGCCGTTGCGCTCTGAGTTCATCCAGGTCAACTACGCCAAGGCCACCGATCTCGCCCGTCTGCTCAAGAGCGAGGAGAACCAGCTGCTGACCAAGGACCGCGGCAACGTCACCGTCGATGAGCGCACCAACACCCTGTTGGTGCAGGACACCGCCGCACGGCTCGAGGACATCCGCGGTATCGTCACCCGGCTCGACGTGCCGGTGCGCCAGGTGATGATCGAGTCGCGGGTGGTGATCGCCGAGAGCAACTTCGCACGTGACCTCGGGGTGCGCTTCGGGCTGTCGACCTCGTTCGGCGCCGCAGGCGGCAACGAGGTGATGATCGCCGGCGCTCAGCCCGGCACCCTCGAGATCGGCGGCTTCGACAAGGGGCCCTTCGGTCTCAACGTCGACACCGGCAGCCCCTACAACTCCGGGATCATCGACGAGGACGACAACCAGACCCTGATGGTCGATCTGGCTGCCCCCAACCCGTCCGGCGCGGTCAACTTCCTGATCGGCAAGGTCGGCTCCTATCTGCTCCAGCTCGAACTCTCGGCGATGCAACAGGAGGGACGCGGCGAGATCATCTCCAGCCCGCGAGTGATCACCTCCGACCAGCACCAGGCGACGATCAAGGTCGGTCAGCAGATCCCCTATCAGACGGTGTCGCAGAATGGCACCCAGACCGAGTTCAAGGATGCGGTGCTGCAGCTCGACGTCACTCCGCACATCACCCCGGATGACCGGGTGATCATGGACCTGATGGTCAACAAGGACGCACCCAACTACACCAACGAGACTCCCGACGGTATTGCCATCGATACCCGCTCGGTGGAGACCTCGGTGCTGGTCGACAACGGCGAGACCGT
Source organism: Marichromatium purpuratum 984 (assembly GCF_000224005.2). Lineage (NCBI taxonomy): Bacteria > Pseudomonadati > Pseudomonadota > Gammaproteobacteria > Chromatiales > Chromatiaceae > Marichromatium > Marichromatium purpuratum. Next base: position 3,724,389 of record NZ_CP007031.1, on the reverse strand, counting down.
GGTGCTCGGCGGCGTCTACGAGCGCACCCGCGGCTTCAGCAAGGAGCAGGTGCCCTGGCTCGGCGACATCCCGGTGGTGGGGCGGCTGTTCAAGCAGGAGCTGCGAGAGGATAACAACAGCGAACTGCTGATCTTCGTGACCCCCAAGATCCTCCGCGGCGATCTCGCGCGGCGTTGATGTCGCGTCCTCGGCGTCCTCGGGAACCCGCATCTTTCCCGGGGATGCCAGCGTTTTTTTCGCGTATCCGGGACGCCACTTATCCCATGGGGCTAGAATGTCGCGCGAGCCGGGCGTTGTCCCGCTCCGCTGATGGGCGCGCTCGACCCGTCCCGCCGCGCCTGCGACCGCATGCGCGCCGGGGTGCCCGGTCTGCCGTCCATGTCATCCGAGGGCTGCCTGGGGAGTCGGTCTCGAGCCGGGCAAGGCGTGCACGGTGGCCGGCATCTCGCCGCCGTCGCCGCCCGCGTCGAGACACCACCTCGGTCCTCGTTCCAATGTTTCCGCAGCCCGAGCAGGCGCTGGCCCACCGTTCGCCGGTGTCGTCGGGTCGCCCGGGTCGGCAGGCGATGTAGGTCACCGCCATCCCCGCCGGTTCGCGCTGCGCGCTCATCCAATCGATGCGAGGGAGGACGCGAACCTCACCCGCGTACAGACAACCTGGCATATCTTTCGCTATGATCCGTGCACAGAACATCTTCATCGTCGGCCCGATGGGGGCCGGAAAAAGCACCGTCGGGCGGCAACTCGCCGAGGCGCTCTCCTACACCTTCAAGGACAGCGATCAGGAGATCCAACGCCGTACCGGTGTCGATATCCCCACCATCTTCGAGTTCGAGGGCGAGGCCGGCTTCCGTGCCCGCGAGCGTCAGGTCATTATCGATCTGATCGCCGGTGAGCGGATGGTGCTGGCCACCGGCGGCGGGGTCATCATCGACCCCGAGAACCGTCAGGACCTGGCCGCGCGCGGCGTGGTCATCTATCTCCACTGCAGCGCCGAGCAGCAGCACGCCCGCACCGCCCGTGACCGTAATCGCCCGCTGCTCGATACCGAGGAGCCGCTGCAGCGGCTGCGCGAGTTGATGGAGGAGCGCGAACCGCTCTATCGCCAGGTCGCCGACATGGTGGTGACCACCGAGAAGCGTGGCACCGGCTCGGTGGTCAAGGAGATCGTGCGGCGACTCGAGGAGGGCGCCACCGGCGTGCTCTGACCCCGATTTATGTCTGGGGTCGAACCCCTTCGTTCCGTGAGAGCGTCGCCCGGGACGGTCGCAGCGCGCGGGCGCGTCGCGTCGGCGGTTGATGCGGACGACCAGGCGACTGTCTGGTCGGGTGATGCGATTGCAACTCCGTGTCAGACCGCTAAGATGCCAATAAGACCGATCATCAACCCGTGTGCGCGCATTCCTCGCGCCAGCCGTGCCAAGGACCGGGCTGGCCCCGGTCGCTGACGCCCAGCGCCACCTCGTCATCAGCCCGCCGTAACGCGCCGCCGCTGACGGGGGGTGACGAGCCGGCGCCGGTGTGCGAGCCAACCCGCCAAGAGCTGCCTTATGACCAGAACCCTTGAAGTCGATCTTGGGGACAGAAGTTACCCGATCCATATCGGTCCCGGACTGCTCCATGACCCCGTGCTCTATCGCCCCCATATCCGTGGCCGGCAGGTGATGATCGTCACCAACGAGACGGTGGCACCCTTGTATCTGGCCCCCTTGCGCGCGGCGCTCGATGGTCTCGAGGTGTGTGAGGTGGTGTTACCCGACGGTGAGCAGTACAAGACCCTGGAGGTGTGGAACCGCATCTTCGACGCCCTGCTCGATGCCCGTTTCGCGCGTGACTGCACCCTGATCGCACTCGGCGGTGGGGTGGTCGGCGACATGGCTGGGTTCGCTGCGGCCTGTTATCAGCGTGGCGTCGCCTTCATCCAGGTGCCCACCACCCTGCTCTCCCAGGTCGACTCCTCGGTCGGTGGCAAGACCGGCATCAATCACCCCGCCGGCAAGAACATGATCGGCGCCTTCCACCAGCCGCTGGCGGTGATCGCCGATACCGAGACCCTCGACACCCTGCCCCAGCGCGAACTCTCGGCCGGTCTGGCCGAGGTGCTGAAGTACGGGCTGATCCGTGATCCCGCCTTCCTCGACTGGCTGGAGTCGCACATGGCCGAGTTGCTCTCGCGCGACCCCGAGGCGCTCGCCCACGCCATCCGCCGCTCCTGCGAGATCAAGGCCCAGATCGTCGCCGAAGACGAACTCGAGTCCGGTCAGCGCGCCCTGCTCAACCTCGGCCACACCTTCGGACACGCCATCGAGACGGCCTCGGGTTATGGCAACTGGCTCCACGGCGAGGCCGTCGGCGCCGGCATGTGCATGGCCGCCGATCTCTCGGCGCGCATGGGCTGGCTGGCCGAGGCCGATGTCGAGCGGGTGCGCCGCCTGGTCACCTGCGCCGGGCTGCCCACCGAGCCGCCACCCGAACTCGACGCCGAGCGCTTCCGCGAGCTGATGGCGGTCGACAAGAAGGTGCTCGACGGACGTCTGCGTCTGGTGCTGCTCACCGCCGTCGGCGAGGCGGTGATCAGCGACGAGATCGACCAGGATCAATTGACGGCGACCCTGTCGGCGCGACGTCCCTGACGACCCGTCACCCACGCCGCGTGATCCGCGCGCGCACGGATAGTGGCGTGCGCCGGTGTTCGACGTTATTATTAGGGGTTCGCGATTTCAACCCGGCCTGGTCGCTAGGGTTCGCATGCCTCGAACCCCGCTCGCCGAACACCGGCGTCGGCAGACCGTGCCGACGCGCTCCGGACACCCTGGAGATCGCACGCCGAGCGCATTGCGATGACGAGCGAGCCTGCTCTCTGGATCCAGGACACAGGATTGTGACGCCAACCGCCTGGCGGTCGGCACGCGCCCTGGTGCTCGATGACCAAGGCCTTCCCGTCCATGGCGGCGTCGACAGTCGGAATCATTTACCCCAGGTATCAACGAGGTCAGCGATGAGCCTTCGTGCCTTGCCTCCTGCACAGGGTCTCTATGACCCAGCCAATGAGCACGACGCCTGTGGCGTCGGCTTCGTCTGCAACATCAAGAACGAGAAGCGTCACGCGATCGTTCAACAGGGACTCGAGATCCTCGAGCGACTGACCCATCGTGGTGCCGTCGGCGCCGATCCCAAGGCCGGCGACGGTGCCGGTATCCTGGTGCAGATCCCCGACGCCTTCTTCCGCGCCGTGGTCGATTTCGAACTGCCGCCGGTCGGCGCCTATGGCGTCGGTATGGTGTTCCTGCCCAAGGACGCCGATGCACGCGCGCGCATGGAGGAGACCGTCACCCGCCACCTCGAGGAAGGTGGGCAGCGCGTGCTCGGTTGGCGCGACGTCCCGGTCGACAACAGCTCGCTCGGCGAGAGCGTGCTGCCGAGCGAGCCGGTGGTGCGCCAGGTGTTCGTCGGTTGTGGTGACAACTGCGCCGACCAGGACGCCTTCGAGCGCCGTCTGTTCGTCATCCGCAAGCGGATGGACAACGAGATCCGCAGCGCCGGCTTCGACAAGACCGCCTACTACGTGGTCTCGCTGTCCTCGCGCACCATCAATTACAAGGGCATGCTGCTCGCCGACCAGGTCGGCAAGTACTATCTCGATCTCGGCGACGAGCGCTTCACCTCGGCCCTGGCCTTGGTGCACCAGCGCTTCTCGACCAACACCTTCCCGACCTGGGACCTGGCGCAGCCGTTCCGCATGATCTGCCACAACGGCGAGATCAACACCGTGCGCGGCAACGTCAACTGGATGGCCGCGCGTCGTCACACCATGCGCTCGGAGATCCTCGGCGACGATCTCGACAGCATCTGGCCGCTGATCCCCGAGGGTCAGTCCGACTCGGCCTGCTTCGACAACGCGCTCGAGCTGCTGGTGATGGGCGGCTACTCGCTGGCCCACGCGATGATGATCCTGATCCCCGAGGCGTGGTCGGGTAACAAGCAGATGGACGCCGAGCGGCGCGCCTTCTACGAGTATCACGCCGCGCTGATGGAGCCCTGGGACGGTCCGGCGGCGGTGGCCTTCACCGACGGTCGCCAGATCGGCGCCACCCTCGACCGCAACGGCCTGCGTCCGGCGCGCTACCTGGTCACCAACGACGACATGGTGATCATGGGTTCGGAGATGGGCGTGCTCGACATCGCCGAGGAGCGCATCGTCAAGAAGTGGCGCTTGCAGCCGGGCAAGATGTTCCTGATCGATCTCGAGCAGGGCCGCATCATCGACGACGCCGAACTCAAGGCCGAGCTGGCCGGCGCGCAGCCCTACGGCGAGTGGCTGGGCAAGACCCAGATCCATCTCGACGAGCTGCCCACCGACGTCGCCCCGATGGCCCCCGACGCGGCCACCCTGCTCGACGCCCAACAGGCCTTCGGCTACACCCAGGAAGACCTCAAGTTCCTGCTCGCGCCGATGATCGCCAGCGGTCAGGAGGCGATCGGCTCGATGGGTGCGGACAACCCGCCCTCGGTGCTCTCGAGCCGTCCCAAGCACCTCTCGACCTACTTCAAGCAGAACTTCGCCCAGGTCACCAACCCGCCGATCGATCCGATCCGCGAGGAGCTGGTGATGTCGCTGGTGTCGCTGATCGGCCCGCGCCCCAACCTGCTCGGTCTCAACGAGATGGGCAAGAACTGGCGTCTGGAGGTCAACCAGCCGGTCCTCACCAACGAGGATCTGGAGCGGGTGCGTCACATCGAGGACAACTGTGGCGGCGCCTTCCGCACCACCACCCTGCACATGGTCTATGCCTCGAGTGAGGGCGCCGCGGGCATGGCCGCCGCGCTCGAGCGGCTGTGCAAGGAGGCCGAGGACGCGGTACTCGCCGGGTACAACATCCTCATCCTCTCCGATCGCAACACCAACCGCGACCACATCGCCATCCCGGCGCTGTTGGCCACCTCGGCGGTGCATCATCACCTGATCCGTCGCGGCCTGCGCACCAGCTCCGGCCTGGTGGTCGAGACCGGCGCGGTGCTCGAGGTGCATCACTTCGCCACCCTCGCTGGTTACGGCGCTGAGGCGATCAACCCCTATCTGGCCTTCGACACCATTCAGTCGATGCTCGACGACCAGCCCGAGGCGCCCGCCTTCGAGGAAGCGCAGTCGCGCTACATCAAGGCCGTCGGCAAGGGGCTGAAGAAGGTGATGTCGAAGATGGGCATCTCCACCTTCCAGTCCTACTGCGGCGCGCAGATCTTCGACGCGGTCGGTCTCGACAGCGGCTTCGTCACGGACTACTTCGAGGGCACCCCGACCACGGTCGAGGGCATCGGTCTCGCCGAGGTCGCCGAGGAGGCGGTGCGCTGGCATGGTCAGGCCTTCGGTGGCGAGCAGATCTATCGCAAGCATCTCGACGTCGGTGGTGACTACGCCTTCCGGTTGCGCGGCGAGGAGCACATCTGGACCCCGGACAGCATCGCCAAGCTGCAGCACGCCACGCGCGCCAAGGACGCCAAGAGCTTTGCCGAGTTTTCGCGCCTGATCGACGAGCAGAGCGAGCGGCTGCTGACCTTCCGCGGTCTGATGGACTTCAAGTTCGCCGAGACCCCAGTGCCGCTCGACGAGGTCGAGCCGGCCAAGGAGATCGTCAAGCGCTTCGCCACCGGCGCGATGTCGTTCGGTTCGATCAGCTACGAGGCGCACTCCACCCTGGCCAAGGCGATGAACGCCATCGGCGGCAAGTCGAACACCGGTGAGGGTGGCGAGGAGCCCGAGCGCTTCAACCCGCTGCCCGACGGCTCGACCAACCCCGAGCGCTCGGCGATCAAGCAGGTCGCCTCGGGCCGCTTCGGTGTCACCACCGAGTACCTGGTCAACGCCGACGACATCCAGATCAAGATCGCCCAGGGCGCCAAGCCCGGCGAGGGTGGTCAGCTGCCCGGTCACAAGGTCAACGCGCAGATCGCGCGGGTGCGTCACTCGACCCCGGGTGTCGGCCTGATCTCGCCACCGCCGCACCACGACATCTACTCGATCGAGGATCTCGCTCAGCTGATCCACGACCTGAAGAACGTCAACCCCAAGGCGCGCGTCTCGGTCAAGCTGGTCTCCGAGGTCGGTGTCGGCACCGTGGCCGCGGGCGTGTCCAAGGCCCACGCCGATCACGTCACCGTCTCCGGCTATGACGGCGGCACCGGCGCCAGCCCGCTGACCTCGATCAAGCACGCCGGCTCGCCCTGGGAGATCGGTCTCGCCGAGACCCACCAGACGCTGGTGCTCAACCGCCTGCGTGGGCGTATCTCGGTGCAGGTCGACGGCGGCATGCGTACCGGTCGCGACGTGGTCGTCGGTGCGTTGCTCGGTGCCGACGAGTTCGGCTTCGCCACCGCGCCGCTGATCGTCGAGGGCTGTCTGATGATGCGCAAGTGTCATCTCAACACCTGCCCGGTCGGCGTCGCCACCCAGGACCCGGAGCTGCGCAAGCGCTTCACCGGCAAGCCCGAGCACGTCATCAACTACTTCTTCTTCATCGCCGAGGAAGTGCGTCAGCTGATGGCCCAGCTCGGCTTCCGCACCATCGACGAGATGATCGGTCGCTCCGATCGACTCGAGATGCGTCGCGCCATCGATCACTGGAAGGCGCAGGGGCTCGATTTCTCGCGCCTGCTGGCCAAACCCGAGGTCGGTCCCGAGGTCGCGATCCACAACACCGAGAGCCAGGATCATGGGCTCGACCAGGCGCTCGACAACACCTTGATCGCCCAGGCCGCGCCTGCGCTCGAGCGTGGCGAGTCGGTGCGCATCGAGACCCCGGTGAAGAACTTCAACCGTTCCTTCGGCGCCATGCTCTCGGGCCGCGTCGCCGAGCGCTACGGCCACGCCGGGCTGCCCGACGGTACCATCCACATCAAGGCCAAGGGCACCGCCGGTCAGTCGTTCGGCGCCTGGGTCGCCGGTGGTGTGACCGTCGAACTCGAGGGTGAGGGTAACGACTACGTCGGCAAGGGTCTCTCGGGCGGTCGGATCGTCATCTACCCGCCGGCCGAGTCGGCCATCGGCAAGGCCGAGGAGAACATCATCGTCGGTAACACCGTGCTCTACGGTGCCATCAACGGTGAGTGCTTCTTCCGCGGCGTCGCCGGCGAGCGCTTCTGCGTGCGCAACTCCGGCGCCGTGGCGGTGGTCGAAGGCGTGGGTGATCACGGTTGTGAATACATGACCGGTGGCGTCACCGTGGTGCTCGGCCCGACCGGGCGCAACTTCGCCGCGGGCATGTCCGGCGGTGTCGCTTACGTGCTCGACGAGGCTGGCGACTTTGCCGATCGCTGCAACCTGGCGATGGTCGAGCTCGAGCCGATTGCCGCCGAGGACGACGCACTCGAGGCGCTCGATCATCAGGGCGGCGATCTCGAGACCCATGGACGGGTGGATCTCAGCCGCGACATGACGCGTCACGACGCGCTGCGTCTCAAGCAGCTGATCGAGAAACACCTGCACTACACCAACTCCGCGGTGGCGCGGCGCATCCTCGACGACTGGGCGGCCTGGCTGCCGAAGTTCGTCAAGGTGATGCCGGTGGATTACCGTCAGGCGCTGGAGGGCATGCGTGCCAGCCAGAGCCGTCCGCCGCAGTCGAACCAGCAGCTCAAGGGGATCGTCGACCATGGGTAAGCCGACCGGTTTCATGGAATACGACCGTCGCGACCGGCGCTACGAGCCGGCCGGTGATCGCGTCGTCCACTACAACGAGTTCGTCATCCCGCTGACCGAGGCCGAGGTCAGCGAACAGGGTGCGCGCTGCATGGATTGTGGCATCCCCTTCTGTCACCAGGGGTGCCCGGTCAACAACATCATCCCGGACTGGAACGATCTGGCCTATCGGGGTGACTGGCAGGCGGCGATCGAGGTGCTGCACTCGACCAACAACTTCCCCGAGTTCACCGGTCGAATCTGCCCCGCGCCCTGCGAGGCCTCGTGCACGCTCAACCTCGAGGACACCCCGGTGGCGATCAAGACCATCGAGTGCGCGATCGTCGACAAGGCCTGGGAGGAGGGCTGGATCAAGCCTCAGGTGCCCGAGCGACGCACCGGCAAGCGGGTCGCCGTGGTCGGTTCCGGCCCGACGGGCCTGGCCGCCGCGCAACAGCTCGCGCGCGCCGGCCACAAGGTCTCGCTCTACGAGAAGGAAGACCGCATCGGTGGCCTGCTGCGCTACGGCATCCCCGACTTCAAGCTCAACAAGCAGCTGATCGATCGGCGCATGGCACAGATGCGCACCGAGGGCGTGGAGTTCCACACCAATGCCCACATCGGCGTCGACATTTCGGTCGCCCAGCTGCGCGAGGAGTACGACGCGGTGGTGCTGGCCGGCGGCTCGGAGAAGCCGCGCGACCTCGACGTGCCCGGACGCAGCTTCGCCGGTATCCACTTCGCGATGGATCTGCTCACCCGCAACAGCAAGCGGGTGCAGGGCTCCCACGTCCCCGACGACGACTTCATCAGCGCCGAGGGCAAGCACGTGGTGGTGATCGGCGGTGGCGACACCGGTTCGGACTGTATCGGCACCTCCAACCGTCACGGCGCCAAGTCGGTCACCCAGGTCGAGATCCTCGACCGTCCGCCGGAGCGCGAGGACAAGTCGCTGACCTGGCCCAACTGGCCCAATCGCATGCGCACCTCCTCTTCCCAGGAAGAGGGCTGCGAGCGGATGTGGAACGTCGCCACCAAGGGCTTCGTCGGCGATGCCAACGGTCAGGTGACCGGGGTGCGCTACAACCTGGTGCGCTGGGAACGTGACGCCGACGGTCGCTGGCAGATGCACGACGTGCCCGGCACCGAGGGTGAACTCAAGGCCGATCTGGTGCTGCTGGCGATGGGCTTCGTCCATCCGGTGCACGAGGGCATGATCGCCGAGCTGCGCGACGAGGCCGGGCTTGAGCTGGATGGCCGTGGCAACGTCAAGGGCACCACCGAGGGCGAGCTGGCCTACCGCACCAGCGTCGACGGCGTGTTCGCCGCCGGTGACATGCGTCGCGGTCAGTCGCTGGTGGTGTGGGCGATCCGCGAGGGTCGTCAGTGCGCCCGCGCCGTCGACGAGTGGCTGATGGGCCGCTCCGACCTGCCGCGCTGAGCGCCACCGTCCGCCCCGGCCGATCCGGGGCGAAACGGTCCCCGACCCCAAGAAAAGCGGCCCGCGAGGGCCGCTTTTTCTTTGTCCACATCCCGGTCACGGGCAGGGTCTTGTCGGTGCCGGTGAGGTGATACACTCGGTGGTCGAGAATCAACGAGGTATCGCCATGGATCGCCAACAGGCCGCGCGTTTCATGCTCGACTGTCTGCGCAAGATGGTCGCCAAGAAGGGCTCCGACCTCTTCATCACCGCCGGCTTCCCCCCCGCCTGCAAGATCGACGGCCGTCTCACCCCGATCGGCGATCAGCCGCTGAGCGCGGCGCAGACCAACATCCTCGTGCGCTCGATCATGAACGATCGGCAGATCCGCGACTACGACATGCACAAGGAGTGCAACTTCGCGATCCACCCCCAGGACATCGGCCGCTTCCGCGTCAACGCCTTCGTCCAGCAGGGCAAGGGCGGCGCGGTGCTGCGGACCATCAACGCTCGCATCCCCACCGCCGACGAACTCAAGCTGCCGCCGGTGCTGCTCGACATCGTCATGGCCAAGCGCGGCATGGTGCTGCTGGTCGGCGGCACCGGTTCGGGCAAGTCGACCTCGCTGGCGGCGATGGTCGGGCATCGCAACCAGGAGACCCATGGTCATATCGTCACCATCGAGGATCCGGTCGAGTACGTCCATCCCCACGGTAACTGTCTGATCACCCAGCGCGAGGTCGGGGTCGACACCGAGAGCTGGGAGGCGGCGCTGGTCAATACCCTGCGCCAGGCCCCGGACGTCATCCTCATCGGCGAGATCCGCAGTCGCGAGACCATGGAGCACGCCATCAACTTCGCCGAGACCGGCCATCTCTGTCTCTCGACGCTGCACGCCAACAGCGCCAACCAGGCGCTCGATCGCATCATCAACCTCTTCCCCGAGGAGCGGCGCGCGCAGCTGCTGATGGATCTCTCGCTCAACCTCAAGGCGGTGATCTCGCAGCGCCTGCTGCCCTGCACCGACGGTGGCCGCATCCCCGCCGTCGAGGTGATGATCAACTCGCCGCTGATCCAGGACCTGATCTTCAAGGGCGACGTCAGTGGCATCAAGGAGGTGATGAAGCGCTCGCGCGAGCAGGGCATGCAGACCTTCGACATGTCGCTGTTCGATCTCTACGAGGCGCGCAAGATCAGCTACGAGGACGCGCTGCGCAATGCCGACTCGATGAACGAGCTGCGGCTGATGATCAAGCTGCAGGGGCAGGAGACGCGCAACAAGGATCATTTCGAGCCGGTCGACGGGCTGTCCATCCTCGACGACGAGGACAGCCCGCCGTTTCGCTAGTGCGCTGGCCCCGGCGCGACGGGGTCAGCCGACGGTCCGCGTCGATGGCGATGGGTAAAAGCCATTGACGGGGAACAAAGATAAATGCATAAGGATATAAGAATTCCTTTATAAGTTAACTCCGCAACCCCTCCGTCTTCACCCGCGCCCCCGCGCCGAGCCCCGGAGCCCGACATGGCGATGGACATCACCCCCTATCTCGAGATGATGATCCGGCATAACGCCTCCGATCTCTTCCTCACCCCGGGCATGCCGGTGAAGATCAAGATCGACGGCGTCATCCGCCCGATCGGCGAGACCGTGCTCACCCCGACGGTGTGTCGCGAGGCCCTGGCCTCGCTGCTCGATCCGGCCAAGGCGCGCGAGTTCGAGGAGGAACTGGAGGTCGACTTCGCCGTCGCGCTCGACAATCGCGCCCGCTTCCGCGTCAACGCCTATCACCAACGCGGCTACCCCTCGATGGTGCTGCGCTACATCCGCACCACCGTCCCCAGCTGCGACGAACTCGGGCTGCCGGCGGTGCTGCCCAAGCTGATCATGCACCGGCGCGGCATCATCCTCATGGTCGGGGCCACCGGCTCGGGCAAGTCGACCACCCTTGCGGCGATGCTCGATCACCGCAACAGCAGCGCCCCGGGTCACATCATCACCATCGAGGACCCGATCGAGTTCGTCCATCCGCACAAGCAGTGCATCGTCAGTCAACGCGAACTCGGGCTCGACACCAAGAGCTACGCCAAGGCGCTCAAGAGCGCGCTGCGCGAGGCCCCGGACGTGGTGCTGATCGGCGAGATCCGCACCCGCGAGACCATGGAGGCGGCGCTCGAGCTAGCCGGCACCGGTCACCTCGCCGTCGCCACGCTGCACGCCAACAACGCCTATCAGGCGATGGAGCGCATCATCAACCTGTTCCCCCAGGCGCAGCACAAGACGCTGTTCACCGACCTCTCGGTCTATCTGCGCGCGATCGTCTCGCAGCGCCTGGTACGCACCCAGGCCGGGTCGCGCTGCGCCGCGATCGAGGTCATGGTCAACACCCCGCACATCGCTGACCTGATCCGCGACGGTCAGGTCGAGGCCCTCGGTCAGGCGATGCAGCAGAGCGGCGAGGAGGGCATCCGCACCTTCGACGACGCCCTGCTCGCACTCTATCGCGACGGCACCATCTCGCTGCAGGAAGCACTCGACAATGCCGATTCCGCCGCCAACCTGGAGGCGAGGATCCACTTCGGCTGACCTGGATGGACCCGCGCGCGACCACAGTGGTGGCCGGACGCTCCGCCACCCGAACGACCAACCGGCGGCCTAGGGGTCGCCCGCTATCCAGCCCTGGGCGCACGGACCGGGGTCTCTCGCGGAGGAATGGATGATCATCGGACTGGACGTCGGCGGAACCCATGCCGACATCGTCTTGCTCGGCCCCGACGGGGTGCGCGCGCGCGCCAAGGTCGACACTGACCCCGACGACCTGGGTGCGACCCTGCTCGAGGCCCTCGACCGGGTGCTGCACGCCACCGAGCCGACGGCGGTGCGCCGGGTGGTGCTGAGCACCACGCTGACCACCAACGCGGTGGTCGGCGCCGGTCTCGCCCCGGTGGGGATGCTGGTGTGCGCCGGTCCCGGGGTCGACCCCGCGCTCTATCGCACCGGCGAGCACTATGCAGTGGTGGCGGGCGCGATCGATCATCGCGGTCGCGAGATCAGCCCGCTCGACCCCGCGCAGATCGACGCCTGCGCCGAGCGCTTCGCCGCCGCCGGCATCCGTTATGTCGGCGTGGTGGGCAAGTTCTCCACCCGCAACCCGGCCCACGAACTGGGCATCGCCGAGCGTATCGCCGAGCGCTTCGAGCGGGTGTTCACCGGTCATCGCGTCTCCGGGCAGCTCAACTTCCCCCGGCGCATCGCCACCACCCATCTCGCCGCCTCGGTCTATCCGCTGCACCGCAACTTCTACGAGGCCATCGCCGAGGCGCTGCGCACCCGCGGGGTGAGCGCCCCGGTGCATCTGCTCAAGGCCGATGGCGGCACCCTGTCGCTGGCCGCCTCGCTCGACTCTCCGGCCGAGACCGTGCTCTCGGGGCCGGCAGCGAGCGTGATGGGGGCCATCCCGGTGGCCTCGCCCGACGAGGACGTGGTGGTGCTCGACATCGGCGGCACCACCACCGAGATCGCCCTGCTCAGCGGCGGTTCGCCGCTGCTCGAACCGCTCGGCATCACCATCGGCGCCACCCGCACCCTGATCCGCGCCCTGCTCAGCCGCTCGATCGGCGTCGGCGGCGACAGCGAGGTGCGCTGTGTCGAGGGCAAGATCACCATCGGTCCACGCCGACTCGGCGCACCGCTGGCGCGCGGCGGACCGGCGCTCACCCCCACCGACGCGCTGATCGCCCTCGGCGAGAGCGAGCGCGGCGACCCGCAGGTGGCCGCCGCCGGGGTGGCGCGGCTCGCCGCCGAACTCGGCTGCGAGCCGGCGATGGCCGCGCGCGCGGTGATCGATCACGCCTGTCGACGGATCATGGCCGCGATCGATGGCCTGGTCGATCAGGTCAACGGCAGTCATGTCGATACCATCCACGAGCTGCTCGACGGGCATCGCATCCGCCCGGCGCGCATCCTGGTGCTCGGCGGGCCGGCCGAGTCGCTGGCCCCGCACCTGGCGCGCCGCAGCCAGCTGCCGGTCGAGCTGGTGCCCGATTCGGGGGTGGCCAACGCGATTGGCGCGGCGATGGCGCGCCCGACCGATGCCCTGAGCCTGATCGCCGATACCGAGCAGGGCTGGGTGAGCTGCTCCGGGAGCGACCGGCAGTGGCGGTGCGATCGGAGTTATCGGCGCGAGCAGGCACTGGAGCAGGCCCAGGCATTGCTCTTCGAGCGTCTCGGTCCCGAGGCCGGGACCCCGGAGCTGGAGGTGGTCGAGGACCTCGAGTTCAACATCGTGCGCGGTTTCTCCACCGTCGGGCGCAACATCCGTCTGACCCTCCAGGTCAAGCCCGGGCTGCTCGAGCCCTTCACCCCGGAACACGCGAAGGTCGTTGCATGCTGAGCGCCAAACACGAGACCGGGCTGGTCCTCTTCCCCGCCTTCGACTGGGCGATCGAGCCCACCCACCCGGAGCGCGAAGAGCGCCTGCTCTACACCCGCGACCAGATCTGCGAGGAGGGTCTGCTCGATCTCGAGGGAGTGCGCGAATACCGCCCCGAGCCGGTCTCTGTGGCCGACGTGCAGCGGGTCCACTTCTGCCCGTCCGGGGTCGAGACGGTGGCCGGCGAGTCGCACCGCATCGCCGCCGGTGGCGCGCTGCGTCTCGCCCGCGCCTGGCACGCCGGCGACATCGAGCGCGGCTTCGCGCTGGTGCGCCCGCCGGGGCATCATGCCCAGCGGGTGATGCACGGCGGGCGCGGCTTCTGCGCGATCAACAACGAGGCGATCATGATCGAGGCGCTGCGCCAGCAGCACGACATCCGCCGCGTCGCCATCATCGACACCGACTGCCATCACGGCGACGGCACCCAGGACATCTACTGGCACGATCCCGACGTGCTCTTCATCTCCATCCATCAGGACGGTCGCACCCTCTATCCCGGCACCGGCTTCATGGACGAGCAGGGCGGACCCAACGCGGTCGGCACCACCGTCAACATCCCGCTGCCGCCGCGCACCTCGGACGCCGGTTATCTGGAGATCGTGCGCGACACCGTGCTGCCGATCCTCGAGGACTTCGAGCCCGAGCTGGTGATCAACTCCGCCGGTCAGGACAATCACTTCGCCGACCCGCTCACCGACATGGACTTCAGCGCCCGTGGCTATGCCGAGCTGACCCGGCTGCTCGCCCCGGACCTGGCGGTGCTCGAGGGCGGCTATTCGATCGAGAGCGCGCTGCCCTATATCAACATGGGCATCCTGCTGGCGATGACCGGGCTGGAGAGCGATCACGTCGTCGAGCCCTACCGCCGTCCCTCGGGCGGGGTGCAGCCCGAGGAGATCACCGAGGCGGTGCGCCGCATCGGCACCCGCACCCGTGCCGTCTGGGCCAAGCGCGAGCAGCGTCAGGCACAGCTCCACGCGGTCAGCGACGAGTGTGCTCATCGCACCCGCGAGATCTACTACGACACCATCGACGCCTTCGAGCAGCAGCACGAGGCGGTGCGGCTGTGTCGGCACTGCGGCGGCGCGCTGCGCATCGCCACCCGTATCGGCGACGGCCCGCAGACGCTCGCCGTCCATGTCCCGCTCTATGCCTGCGACGACTGCCGTCGCGCCGCGCTGCGCTGGTTCGAGCAGGCGCCCGACGAGGGCTTCGCCACCGCCTTCCTCCAGGACCGTCCCGCCGATCGCTATCTGATCCGCTGATCGCGATCTTCCCCCGCCTCGCCCGCCGCTGCCGTTCGTCGGCGGTGGTGCGCGAGGCGCGTCTCCCCCGTTCGACTCCAGGCACCGGCGTCTCTGCGCCGTCGTGACGGGCGCTCGTCTGTCCGATCGTCAGCGTCCAGTGTGATATTTGGGCGGTGATTTATCATGTTCAGAGTTTGCATAAACATGGTTCAGAGTACTAAGCTAATGTACAAATACTAATTAGTGATGTCTGAGACATGATTACAGCCGCGCAACTTCGTGCTGCCCGCGCCCTGCTGGGCCTCGATCAACGCCGACTGGCCGAGGCGGCGGCCCTGTCGCTGCCGACCATCCAGCGCATGGAGGCCAGCGACGGTCAGGTGCGCGGCAATGTCGAATCCCTGGTCAAGGTGGTCGAGGCGCTCGATCGCGCCGGTATCGAGCTGATCGGCGAGGGCGCGGTCAGTGCCGGTGGCGGACGCGGGGTGCGGCTGAAGGTCATGCCGCCGGACGACGATCGCCCATGAACATCCACCCCGCCCTGTCACTGGCCCTGCTGGCGCTGACCCTGGCGCTGGCCTCGGCGTTGGTCGCGCTGCCGGCGGCGCGCCGCCCGTCTCTGCTGCGTTGGGCCTCGCTGCCGCTGCTCGGGCTCTCCGGGGTGGCGGCGAGCGGCGCCGGACTCTGGGCCCTGGTCGAGGGGCTCGATCTCGGTCTCGTCCTGCCGCTGGGGCTGCCCTGGCTGCCCTGGCACCTCCAGCTCGACGCCCTCGCCGGCTTCTTCCTCGCGCTGATCGGCATCCTCGTCACCGCCGCCGGCATCTATGGCCCGGCCTATGTGCGCGGGCTGGAGAACGGACGCGAGTCGCTCGCCGCGCTCGGCGGCTTCAGCGGGCTGTTCGTCACCGGCATGCTGCTGGTGGTGCTCGCCGCCGACGCCTTCGTGTTCATGGTGGCCTGGGAGCTGATGTCGCTGGCCTCCTATTTCCTCGTCGCCTTCCACCACGACAACCCCGCCAACCGCCGCGCCGCCTTCCTCTACCTGCTGATGGCCCATGTCGGCGGGCTGGCGATTCTGCTCGGCTTCGGCGTGCTCGCCGCCTTCGCCGGCGGCTTCGAGTTCGAGCTGCTGCGCGGCGCGGCGCTGTCGACGCCCTGGGCGAGCCTGTGCTTCGCCCTGGTGTTGCTCGGCTTCGGCATGAAGGCGGGGCTGGTGCCGCTGCACGCCTGGCTGCCCGAGGCGCACCCGGTGGCGCCCTCGCACATCTCGGCGCTGATGTCCGGGGCGATGCTCAAGGTCGCCGTCTACGGCTTCGTCCGCGTGGTCTTCGACCTGATCGGTCAGTTCCACTGGCAGTGGGGCGTGGTGATGCTGGCCGTCGGCAGTCTCTCGGCGCTCACCGGGGTGCTGTTCGCAATGATGCAGAGCGACCTCAAGCGGCTGCTCGCCTACTCCTCGGTGGAGAACCTCGGCATCATCTTCATCGCCCTCGGTCTGGCGGTGCTGTTCATGGCCACCGCCCATCCGACGCTCGCCGCGCTGGCCTTCGTCGCCGCGCTCTATCACGCCATCAACCACGCGCTGTTCAAGGGGCTGCTGTTTCTCGGCGCCGGGGCGGTGCTGCACAGCACCCACGAGCGCGATCTCGAGCAGATGGGCGGACTGTTGCGGCGCATGCCCTGGACCGGGCTGTTCTTCCTCGTCGGCTGTGTCGCGATCTCGGCGCTGCCGCCGCTCAACGGCTTCGTCTCCGAGTGGTTGACCTTTCAGGCCGCGCTCCAGGCCTGGCAGCTCGACAGCGGCGTGCTGCGCAGCCTGATCCCGATCGTCTCGGCGGTGCTCGCGCTCACCGGCGCGCTGGTGGCGGCGACCTTCGTCAAGGTCTATGGCGTCGCCTTCCTCGGCCAGGCGCGCTCGCGTCACGTCCGGCGGGCCCGGGTGGTGCCGCTGGGGATGCGCTGGGGGCAGGGGCTGCTGGCGCTCTTCTGCGTGCTGCTCGGGGTGCTGCCGACCCAGGTGATCGCGCTGCTCGACCCGGTTGCCGTGGCCGTCGTCGGCACCGGGTTGCCGCAGGCGGCCGCCGGTGGCTGGCTGTGGTTGACCCCGGTCTCGGCCGAGACCGCGAGCTACAGCGCGCCGCTGTCGATCCTGCTGCTGGCGCTGATCGCCGGCGCGGCGATCCTCTGGGCACGGCGCGGTCGGGTACGGCGAGTGCGCCGCTGCGACCCCTGGGACTGCGGCCTGACCCCGCCGACGCCGCGGATGCAGTACAGCGCCGCGGCCTTCGCCCAGCCGATCCGCCGGGTGTTCGCGCTCGCCTTCGCGATCGACGAGCGCAAGCCCGCGGCCACCGATACCCGGCCGCGCTATCGCCTGCGCATCGCCGATCGCGCCTGGTCGCTGCTCTATGTGCCGCTGGCCCAGGCGGTGGAGTCGGCCGCGCGCCGGGTGGTGCTGCTGCAGTCGGGGAACGTGCGGGTCTATCTGGGCTGGACCCTGGCGACGCTGCTGGTGCTGTTGTGGATCATCTCGTGATCGCGGCGCGCGCCCTGCTCAACCCGGTGGCGTCGCGCCCAGTCGCGGCGCGCCCACTGCCGTGCGGGACCCTGTGCGATGGATGAACCTGTGATGCTCTCGGCCTGGGGGATGGCGCTGTTGCAGGCGCTGCTCTACCCCGCGCTGGCGCCCTTGCTGATCGGCTGGGTGCGCAAGGTTAAGGCGCGGCTGCACAACCGCCGCGGCGCCTCGGTGCTGCAACCCTACCGCGACCTGCGCAAGCTGCTGGCGAAGGAGACGCGGGTGGCGCACACCGCCTCGCCGCTGTTCCGCCTGGCGCCCTACGTGGTGTTCGTCGCCACCTGGCTGGCCGCGGCCACGGTGCCGCTGGTGGCACGCGATCTGCCGACCGCGCAGATCGCCGACATCATCGTGCTGGTCGGCCTGCTCGGACTGGCGCGCTTCTTCCTCGCCCTGGCGGGGATGGACGTCGGCACCGCCTTCGGCGGCATGGGCGCCTCGCGCGAGATGATGGTCTCGAGCCTCGCCGAGCCGGCGATGCTGGTCGCGGTCTTCACCCTGGCGATGAGCGCCCACAGCACCAGTCTGTCGAGCGTGATCGGCTATCACCTGACCGAGGGCTTCGTGGTCCGGCCCTCCTATCTGTTTGCCTTCGGCGCCCTGGTGCTGGTGGCGCTCGCCGAGAGCGGGCGCATCCCGGTCGACAATCCCACCACCCATCTCGAACTGACGATGATCCACGAGGGCATGCTGCTCGAGTATACCGGCCGCCACCTGGCGCTGATGGAGCTGGCCGCGCACCTCAAGCTGATGCTCTACGGGGTGCTGATCGCCAACGTCTTCGTGCCCTGGGGGATCGGTCAGGCGTTCGCGCCGGTGGCGCTGGTCCTGGGCCTGGGGGCGATCCTGCTCAAGCTCGCGGTGCTCGGCGCGGCGCTCGCCATCGGTGAGACGGTGGTGGCCAAGATGCGGCTGTTCCGCGCCCCGGCCTTCCTCAACCTCGCCCTGTTGCTGGCCCTGCTCGGGCTGCTCAGTCACGTCATCCTGGAGGTGGGCGCATGAGTCTCACGCAACTGCCGCTGCTCGAACAGTTCGTGCTGCTGCAGGCGGCGCTGGTGCTCTTCCTGTCCTTCGGGCTGCTGTCGCAGACCCGACTGCTCGCTGCCATCCACGCCTTCGCCTGGCAGGGTGCGCTGATCGCGGCGGTGACCCTCACCGTGGCGATCGCCGGGCACGCGCACCATCTCTACTTCTCGGCGCTGCTCACCCTGGTGCTGAAGGCGATGCTGATCCCCTGGATGCTGCACCGGCTGGTGCGCCGACTTGCCCTCGAGCGTCACACCGAGACCCTCAGCCACCCGGCGCTGGTGAGCATGGCGGCGGTGGCGCTGGTGATCTTCAGCTACTGGGTGGTGGTGCCGATCGTCGCCGAGGAGCTGACCTTCACCCGCAACATCGTCGCGGTGAGCCTGGCGGTGGTGCTGATCGGGCTGCTGATGCTGGTGGCGCGCCAGCAGGCGGTGGCCCAGGTGCTCGGCTTCATGTCGATGGAGAACGGGCTGTTCCTGGCCGCCGTCTCCGCCACCGCCGGCATGCCGCTGGTGGTCGAGCTGGGCGTGGCCTTCGACGTGCTGGTGGCGATGGTGCTGTTTGGGGTGTTCTTCTTCCAGATCCGCGACAGCATCGACTCGCTCGACGTCGACCGCCTCAACCGACTCACCGAGACCGAGGAGGAGACGCCATGAGCGCGCTGATCCTGATCCTGCTGCTGCCGCTGGCCGGGGCGCTGGCACTCGCCTTCGTCAGCTCGGTGCGCTGGGCCGGCTGGATCAACCTCGGCGTCGCCGCACTCACCCTGGCCGCCGCGTTGTGGCTCGGCTGGGCGGTCGCCGCGCACGAGGTGGTCGCCGGGCTGCACTTCAGGGTCGATGCCTTCAACGTCTATCTGGTGGTGCTCACCGCCTTCGTCGGTCTGACCACGGCGATCTTCTCGCGCCCCTACATGCGTCACGTTTGTGCCAGCGCCCGTATCAGCCCGCCCGGGGTGCGCATCTATCACAGCATGTACCAGACCTTCATGCTGACCATGCTGGTGGCGCTCACCACCGACAACCTCGGCGTGCTCTGGGTGGCGGTCGAGGGCGCGACCCTGGCCACGGTGCTGCTGGTCTCGCTCTATCGCACCCCGGAGGCGGTCGAGGCGGCGTGGAAGTACTTCATCCTCTGCGGCGTCGGCATCGCCCTGGCGCTGTTCGGCACCGTGCTGACCTACTTCGCCGCCCAGCAGGTGCTCGCCGACCCCACCGAGGGGCTGACCTGGAGCGTGCTCTACGCCGACGCCGCGGCGCTCGACCCCACGGTGATGCGCATCGCCTTCGTCTTCCTGCTGGTCGGCTACGGCACCAAGGTCGGGCTGGTGCCGATGCACCAGTGGCTGCCCGATGCTCACTCCGAGGGTCCGACGCCGATGTCGGCGGTGCTCTCCGGGCTGCTGCTCAACGTCGCCCTCTATGCCGTGGTGCGGCTGAAGATGCTGGTCGACGGCTCGCTGGCGGCGACCGACACCCCGCACCTGGCCGGTGCGCTGCTGATGGGCTTCGGGCTGATCTCCTTCCTCGTCGCCGGGCTGTTTCTGCACCGCCAGCGCGACATCAAGCGGATGTTCAGCTACTCCTCGATCGAGCACATGGGGCTGATGACCTTCGCCTTCGGGCTCGGCGGGCCGCTGGCCACCTTCGGCGCGCTGCTGCACATGCTGGTGCACTCGCTGACCAAGTCGGCGATCTTCGTCACCGTGGGGCACGCCGCGCACATCGCCGGCACCCAGTCGATCGACCGCATCCGCGGGCTGATCCGTACCCAGCCGGCGGTCGGCTGGTCGCTGTTGCTGGGGGTGGTGGCGATTGCCGGCTTCCCGCCGTTCGGGGTCTTCGCCAGCGAGTTCCTGCTGCTCACCGCCACCATCCAGACCCAGCCGTGGTTGAGCGTGGCGCTGCTCGGCGGGCTGGCGGTGGCCTGTGCCGGGCTGTTCCGTCACGTCCACCCGATGGTCTACGGCACGCCGCCCGAGGGTCAGCAGCCGGTCGAGGCCAACATGCTACCGGTGATGGTCCATCTCGGGCTGGTGCTGTGGCTGGGGCTGGCGATCCCGGCGCTGCTCGCCGGCTGGCTCGACCGGGCGACCGGACTGATCGCGGGGAGTCATCTGCTATGAACGTCACCGATCCGCTCGCCGACCTGCAGGGGCTGCTCACCGCCCCGGGCATCGGCGCCACCCCCTGCGCCACGGCTGCCGGGGTCGAGTCCTGTCTGGCGCTGCCGGCGGCGCACTGGGGCCTGCTCGCCGAACTCGCCGCCGACGCCGGGCTGCGTCACGCCGGGCTCTGGGCCGATGCGCTCGATGACGAGCGGCTGCGCGTGCAGGCGCTGTTCGCCGCCGCCGACGGCTATCTGCTGGCGCAGACCGAGGTGACGGGTGCGCCGCCCGAGCTGGCCTCGCACACCCCGCTCTTCCCCGGTGTCGATCGTCTCGAACGCCATGCCCAGGACCTCCTCGGGGTGCGCTTCCTCGGTCATCCGCGCGGCACGGTGCGCTGGACCCGTCATCAGGCCTGGCCGGAGACGGCCCACCCGCTGTGTCCCGACTTCCCGCTCGCCGGCGACCATCCCGGTCGCACCCCCGCCGATGGCGACTACCCGATCGTGCGGCTGCAGGGCAACGGCGTCTGTGAGGTGCCGGTGGGACCGGTGCACGCCGGGGTGATCGCCCCCGGGCACTTCCGTTTCCAGGTGATGGGCGAGGACGTGCTGCGGCTCGAGGAGCGCCTCGGCTATGTCCATAAGGGTATCGAGAAGCATGCCGTCGGTCGTGATGCGGCGGGGCTGGTGCGACTCGCCGCGCGGGTCGCCGCCGACAGCACCGTGGCCCATGCCTGGGCGGCCTGTCAGGCACTCGAGCGCGCCTGCGACACCGAGGTACCGGCGCGCGCGCTCTATCTGCGCGCGCTGCTCGCCGAGCGCGAGCGGGTGGCCAACCATCTCGGCGACATCGGCGGGATCTGCAACGACGTCGGTTTCGGCTTCGGCCAGAGCCAGTGCGCGCTGCTGCGCGAGCGCTGGCAGCGCGACAACGCCAACCATTTCGGCCATCGTCTGCTGATGGACACCCTGGTCCCCGGCGGCGTGGCGCGCGACCTCGACCCCGCCGCGCCGGAGCAACTCATCCAGGCCCACGGCGAGTTGCGTCGGGTGTTGCGCCGGCTGTTCGACATCCTCGACGACCACCCGCCGCTCAACGACCGTCTGCTCACCACCGGCATCCTCGGGCGCGAGACAGCGCGCACGCTCGGCTGCACCGGCTATGTCGCCAAGGCCAGCGGGCTCGACCACGACCTGCGCCACCACGTCCCCTACGCACCCTACGACCGGCTGCGGCTGCAGCCGGCGGTGGTCGAGCACGAGGGCGACGTGGCGGCGCGGATGCGGGTGCGGATGCGCGAGATCCACGCCAGCCTGGGGCTGATCGAGCAGCTGCTCGCCGCGCTCCCCGAGGGCGCGATCGCGATGCCGCTGACGCCGCGCCCCGAGGCCAGCGCGCTGGGGTTGGTCGAGGGCTGGCGCGGCGAGTCGATCGCGCTGGTGCGGCTCGACGCCGCCGGGCGGGTGGCGCGCTACTTCCCGCGCGACCCGAGCTGGTTCAACTGGCCGGCGCTCGAACACCTGATCCTCGGCAACATCGTCCCCGACTTCCCGGTGTGCAACAAGTCGGTCAACGGCTCCTACTCCGGGGTGGACCTGTAGCGCCCGCCCCAGCATCGACAGGCACTGAACCATGTTCCGCATCCTCAACCAGATCGTCCGCACCGGGCTGCGTACCGAGCCGGTCGCCCGCCCCGACGCCGCCGGGCTCGAACGTCTCGGTATCGAGCTGCGCCGCCGGGTCGACGCGCGGTTCGGCCACAGCCTCGCGATCCGTCAGGTCGATGCCGGTTCCTGCGGTGGTTGCGAGATCGAGATCCACGCCCTCGCCAACGCCTATTACGATCTCGAACGCTTCGGCATCCGCTTCTGCGCCTCGCCGCGTCATGCCGACGCGCTGCTGGTCACCGGGCCGGTGTCGCGTCACATGGAGCAGGCGCTGCGCCGCACCTGGCGCGCCATGCCCGCGCCCAAGTTCGTCATCGCCGCCGGTGACTGCGCCTGCGACGGCGGCGAGTTCGGCGAGAGCTATGCCAGCTGCGGCGCGGTCGAGCGGGTGATCCCGGTCGACGTGCGCATCCCCGGCTGCCCGCCCACCCCGCTGCAGCTGATCGAGGGGCTGCTGGCGGCGTTGGCGCAGGATCGCGACTGATCGCGACCGCCCACGACGGTATCCTTGGCGCTCATCCCCATCGCACGAGTGTCACCATGAGCGAGCCCCGTCTCTCGATCCTGATGTATCACCAGGTCGGCGATTTCGCGCCGATGCGCGCGCATCGCGCTAACTACTGCGATCGCCGTCGCTTCAGCGCGCAGATGGCGTTGCTCGCGCGCCTCGGCTATCGGGTGATCGGGCTCGACGAGGCGCTCGCCGGGCTGCGCGGCGAGCGCACGCTGGCGTCGCGCTCGGTGGTGCTGACCTTCGACGACGGCTATCGCAACTTCGTCGACCACGCCCTGCCGGTGCTCGCGCGTCACGGCTTCCCGGCCACCGTCTATGTCATCAGCGATTGGGTCGGGCGTCGCGCCGAGTGGTTCGCCAAGGATCCCGGTCGCCCGGTCCCCGAGCTGATGGACGCCGCCGCGCTGCGCGAGGTCCATGCCGCGGGCATCACCATCGGCTCGCACACCGCCAACCACGTCAAGCTCGGCGCGTGTGAGCCTGCGCGTCAGGCCGAGGAGCTGGGCGCCAGCCGGGCGCGACTCGAAGACCTGCTCGGTGCCCCCGTACAGCACCTCTGCTATCCCTTCGGCAGCTTCGATCATCACACCCCGAGGCTTGCCGCCGCCGCCGGTTATCGCTCGGCGACGACCTGTCTGCGTGGCGCCGCGACCCGTGCCGATCACCCGCTGGCACTGCCGCGCAAGGCGATCTCCTTCGGCGACGATCTGCTCGGTTTCTGGTGGAAGGTCTCGATCAAACACGCCCCCAAGCCTGATCTGGTGAGCTGGCGTGCGCGATTGGCGGGTGAATGAGCGGGTGAAATTCATTACACTTTTCGCGTCAATCATGCGCTACGGGCACACCATGGAATGATGACCTGGAGCGATCCCTCGACGATCGATCTGCGGTGTTCGTTCTATGGCCACAGCAAGCATTGGTATCGATCCGACCGCGCTCGACGCGCTGCCCTCGCCACCCCTGGTGCTGCTCGAACTGCTCGATGCCTTCGTCGACGACGAGGTCGAGTTCGAGACCCTGGCGCGGATCTGCGCGCGCGACCCGTCGCTGACCACGCGGATGCTGGCGATCGCCAACTCCGCCGCCTTCCGCCGTCGTGCGCCCACCTTCACCGCGCTCGAACGGGTGTTGGTCACGCTCGGGTTGGATACCATCAAGACCATTGCCCTGACCACCGCGCTGGTCCAGGCCTTCACCCCGGAGCGCCCGCTGTCTGCCGCGACGCTCGCCGCCTTCTGGCGTCATGCCCTGGTCACCGCCGCGCTCGCCCGCGCCCTGGCCCGTACCCTCTCCATCGACGAGCCCGAGCGGCTCTATCTCGCTGGTCTGCTGCACGATATCGGCCGCCTGGTGATCGCCACCCAGTGTGGTGAGTGGCCGCCCGAGCCTCCCGGCGAGGGTGGCGCCGCGCGTCTGCTCGTGTGCGAGCGCGAACGGATCGGCGTCGATCACTGCGCCGTGGGTGGCGCGCTGCTCGCTGCCTGGCGGTTGCCGGAGCCACTGGTGATGGCGGCACGCCACCATCACGCCTCGCTCGCGGCACTGGCCGACGCGCCGTCGGCGCTGCGCCTGGTTCACCTGGCCAATGCACTCGACAGCCCGCACTGGAGCGAGCCCGAGGCCCTGGCGTTGGCCGACGCACTGTTCGGTTTGACCCCGACGGTGGCGCAGCGGCTGCACCGCGAGGCCGAGCAACAGGTCGAGCCGCTGTGCGCGGCACTGGGGTTCGAGAGCGGTAGCGCGCCGGGTGCGCCGCTGGCGCGCGCGCTGCGTGATCGCGCGCTGGTCGACGGACTCGACGGCCAGCTCGCCCGCGCCGAGGACGAGGGCGCGTTGCTCGCGACCATCGCGCGCTGCGTGGTGGTACTGTTCGGTATCGACCGGGCACGCTTCCTGGTGGCGGAGGAAGGCGAGCGGTTGCGCGGGCACGACCCGCTGATGGCCGACCCCGGATTCGAGGCGATCGACTGTGCCGCCGACGGTCCGCACCTGCCCGCTCGCGCCTTCGCCGGCGAGCCCTGCTCGGCGCTGCTCGCGGACGACGACCTCGGGGTGCTCGAACACCAGCTCGCCGGCGGCGCCGAGGCGCTCTATTGCCTGCCGCTGCGTGCCGCGGGTGTCTCCGGCGCGGTGCTGGTGCTGGCGCCGAGCGCGGTGCAGCTCGCCCGGCTGCGCGAGCGCGAACGGTTGCTGCTGACCTTCGGCGAGGTCTGTGGTCGGGCGCTGGCGCGCCAGCGCGACCAGCGGTTGCTGCACCAGCGCGCCGCGCAGGAGCGCGCGCTGCTCGAACAGGCGCGACTGCGTCAGGTGGTGCACGAGGCGGGCAATCCGCTGAGCATCGCCCAGAACTATCTCGAACTGCTCGCCCAGCGTCTGGCCGACGACGCCGAGGCCAATGCCGATCTGCTGGTGTTGCGCGAGGAGTTGGAGCGGGTCGGGAGCATCCTGGTGCGCCTGGTCGATGGCGACGAGGCCGTCGGCGCCGGCGCCGACGAGGACCTGGCCGAGTCGCTGCGCCGACTCGTCGGGGTACTCGACCACGCCCTGTGCCGACCGCGCGGGATCGCGTTCAGCTGCACCTGTCCGACCTCACTGCCGCCGCTGCGTCTGGAGAGCGACGCCCTGCGTCAAGTGGTGGTCAATCTGGTGCGCAACGCCGCCGAGGCACTCGGTGAGGACGGACGGATCGCGGTGGTCCTGGAGGACGGGGTGCGGGTTGGCGGTCGTGCCCATGTCGAGTTGCGGGTCGAGGACGACGGTCCGGGGCTTGTCGCCGAGCGGCTGGAGACCCTGTTCCAGCCGCAACAGAGCACCAAGCCGGGACATGCCGGGGTGGGGCTGACCATCGTGCGTAATCTGGTCGAGGCGGCTGGGGGCCTGGTGAGCTGTCGCAGTCGGCCGAACGCCGGTTGTCGCTTTCAGATCCTGCTGCCGTTGCGTCGGCCCTGAGCGAGACGGAGCGAAGCGATGAGCGATCCCCAATCCCCTTCCCCCTCGGTGCTGGCCGGGGATGGCTGCCGACGGTTGCTGGTGGTCGACGACGAGCCACGCAGTCGCGCCAGCCTGGAGCGATTGCTCGGGACGCGGGGCTTTTCGGTGCGCGCCGTCGCCGGTGTTGCCGAGGCCCTGGCACAGCTCGAGCGCGAGCGCTTCGACCTGATCCTGCTCGATCTGATCTTGCCGGTCGGCGACGGCGTGCAGGTGCTCGACCGGCTCGCCGAGCGCGGCGAGGAGGTCGCCGTGGTGGTGGTCAGCGCCACCCGCTCGGTGGCCGAGGCGACCCGGGCGCTGCGTCACGGTGCCTGTGACTTCGTCGCCAAGCCCTATCGGCTCGACACCCTGCTCGCGGCGATCGCGCGCGCCTGCGAGCGCGGCGCACTGACTCGCGCCCAGGCGACCATGCAGGCGCGGCTGCGCGATTCCGAGCGTCTCCATCGCTTCCTGGTGCATGCCTCGCCCGACCTGGTCTTTCTGCTCAGCGGCGACGGTCGGGTGCGTTTCGTCAACGACCGGGTCGCGGTGCTGTTGCAGCGCCGTCCTGAGAGTGTGCTCGATCGCCCGCTGCTCGAACTGGTCGCGCCCGATCATCGGGGGCGCGTCAGCGCCCTGCTCGACGAGCTGCGCGAACCGGGTGGCAGCGCCGAGGGTCGGGTACGCGCCATCGAGTTGGAGTTGCTCGACGGCGCCGACGAGACGCCGCTGCCGGTCGAGATCAAGCTGCTCGCGCTCGGCGACGGCGGCGAGACGCCCGCCGGGGGGGAGCTGTTCGCGGTGGTGCGCGATCTTGCCGCGCACCGTCGCGCCGAGGAGGCGATGCGGCGCTCCTTTGATCTGCTGCATCACGTCATCGCCGCCAGTCCGGCGGTGGTCTATGCCCGCGAGCCGGAGCGTCCGACGCGCTTCATCTTCGTCAGCGACAACCTCCGTCAGCTGCTCGGCTACGACCCCGAGCAACTGGTCAACGGCGCGCTGGTGTGGGAGGGGCTGATACACCCGGACGATCTCGACGTGCTCGACGCCATGTTCGACGGCGATGCCCAGCGCGCGGCCAACGGCGAGTACCGCATGCGTCATCGCGATGGCGACTGGCGCTGGGTACGCGACAGCGTGCGTCTGCTGTGCGACGGCAGCGGTCGGGCGGTGGAGCTGGTCGGCTCCTGGCTCGACAACACCGAGGCCCATCGGCTCTCCGAGGAGCTGCGTCGTCAGGCCAATCTCGATGCGCTCACCGGGTTGCTCAACCGCAGTGCCTTCGAGCAACGACTGCAGCGGGCGATCGAGGAGGCGCGACGCGAGCACCGCCAGCATGCGCTCTGCTATCTCGACCTCGATCAGTTCAAGGTGATCAACGACACCTGCGGACACATCGCCGGCGATGCGGTGCTGCGTCAGCTCGCCCATGTGCTCGCCGCCTGCATTCGTCAGCAGGACACCCTGGCGCGACTCGGCGGCGACGAGTTCGGGGTGCTGATGGAGGGGTGCGAGCACGCCGGTGCGATCCGGGTCGCCGAGGCGCTGTGCAAGGCGGTGGGGGATTTCCACTTCATCTGGGGCGACAAGCGCTTCCGGCTCGGGGTGAGCATCGGGCTGGTGTCGATCGACGCCACCAGCGAGGGCCTGGTCTCGCTGCTCAGCGCCGCCGACAGCGCCTGCTACGCGGCCAAGGACGCCGGGCGCAACCGCATCCATGTCTATACCGCCGACGATGCCGAGCTGGCGCGCCGTCACGGCGAGATGCAGTGGGTGTCGCGGATCAATCTGGCGCTCGAACAGGCGCGCTTCGGGCTCGCCTTCCAGCCGATCGTGCCGATCAACGGCGACGGCGACGGCGCGCACTACGAGCTGCTGCTGCGGATGTACGACGACGACGGCGCGGCGGTGATGCCCGGCGCCTTCCTGCCCGCCGCCGAGCGCTATCACCTGATCGGACGGATCGACGAGTGGGTGCTGGAGACGGCCCTCGCCTGGCTCAGCGATCACCCCGAGCATCTCGACGGACTCAACCTGTGCTCGATCAACCTCTCCGGGCACTCGCTGAGCGACCCCCAACTGCTCGATCGCATCGCCTCGCAGTTGCACCGACACGACACCATCGCCGCCAAGCTCTGCTTCGAGGTCACCGAGACTGCGGCGATCTCCAACATGACCAATGCCCTCGAGTTCATCGAGGCGTTGCGCGCGCTCGGCTGTCGCTTCGCCCTCGACGACTTCGGCAGCGGCTTGTCCTCCTTCGCCTATCTGAAGAACCTGCCGGTCGACTTCATCAAGATCGACGGCATGTTCATCAAGGACATCGCCGACAACCCGGTCGCTCGCACCATGGTGCGCTCGATCAACGAGGTCGGTCAGGCGATGGGAATGCGCACCGTGGCCGAGTTCGTCGACGGCGATGCGACCCTGGAAGTGCTGCGCGGCATCGGTGTCGACTACGCCCAGGGCTATGGCGTCGGTCGGCCGCGCCCGATCGAGGAACTCGTGCGATCATGTTAGGGATCTGTCCCGTGCGATTGCGGAGTCCAGCTTGAGCCCGATCCCCCTTCCCGATCTCCCCGACTTCGGCCGCGCCAGCATCCTGGTGGCCGGCGACCTGATGCTCGACCGCTACTGGAGCGGTTGCACCCGCCGTATCTCGCCCGAGGCCCCGGTGCCGGTGGTGCGCATCGACGGGCGCGAGGACCGCCCCGGCGGCGGCGCCAATGTCGCGCTCAACCTCGCCGCGCTCGGCGTGCGCACCGCGCTCGTCGGCGTGACCGGTCGCGACGAGGCCGCCGAGTGTCTGACCGCGCCGCTGCGCGAGGCCGGGGTCGCGCTGCACCTGCACCGTCGCGACGACGTGCCGACCATCACCAAGCTGCGGGTGCTCAGCCATCACCAGCAGCTCATCCGGCTCGACTTCGAGGCGTCGCTCGCGCCGCTGGCCGAGGACCCGCTGCCGGCGCTGGTCGAGGCCGCGCTGCCGCATCATCAGCTGCTGCTGCTCTCGGACTACGGCAAGGGCACCCTGGTCGATCCGCAGCGGCTGATCGAGCGCGCCCGCGCCCGTGGCCTGCCGGTGCTGGTCGACCCCAAGGGATCGGACTTCGCGCGCTATCGCGGCGCCACCCTGCTCACCCCTAATCGCGGCGAGTTGGAGGCGGTGGTCGGCCCCTGCGCCGACGACGCCACCCTGATCGCGCGCGCCGAGCGGCTGCGCGACGAGCTGGCGCTGGAGGCGCTGCTGGTGACCCTGGGCGAGCGCGGTATGTTGCTGCTCGCCGCCGGTGCCGAGGCGCTGCACCTGCCGACCCAGGCGCGCGAGGTGTTCGACGTCACCGGCGCGGGCGATACCGTGATCGCCGCGCTCGCCGCCGCGCTCGCCGCCGGCATGCCGCTGCCCGCCGCCTGCGCCCTGGCCAATTGCGCCGCCGGGCTGGCGGTGGCCAAGCTCGGCACTGCCAGCGTCGGCGTGCGCGAACTGGCGCGCGCCTATCGCGGCGGCGAGTGGCGCACCCTGCTCGATCGCGACGCCCTGGTGCACACCGTGGCCGAGGCGCGCGCGCGCGGCGAGCGGGTGGTGATGACCAACGGCTGCTTCGACATCCTCCACGAGGGTCATGTCGCCTATCTGCAGCAGGCCCGCGCGCTCGGCGATCGGCTGGTGGTGGCGGTCAACGACGACGACTCGGTGCGCCGGCTCAAGGGCGAGGGGCGACCGATCAACGGCGTCGAGCAGCGCATGGCGGTGCTCGCCGGGCTGGCCTCGGTCGACTGGGTCTGCCCCTTCTCCGAGGACACCCCGGAGGCGCTGATTTGCGCCGTCGGCCCGGACGTGCTGGTCAAGGGCGGCGACTACCACGTCGAGGAGATCGCCGGGGCCGACTGCGTGCGCGCGCGCGGTGGCGAGGTGCGGGTGCTCGACTTCCTGCCCGGACGTTCGACCAGCCGGATCATCGGGGCGATCCGCGATGTCTGAGTCGGTGATCGAGGCCCAACCCTCGTTCAGGGGGACACTGTTGCAACTGCTCTACACCCTGGTACTGCGTCTGACCCTGCCGCTGGTGCTGCTGCGCCTGGTGCTGCGCGGGCTGTCGCGCCCGGCGCGCGAGCTGCGTCTCGGCGAACGGCTGGCGCGCGGCGTGCCCGCGCCGCCGGTCGAGGTCTGGGTGCACGCCGTCTCGGTCGGCGAGGTGCTGGCCGCGCGTGGGCTCATCGAGCACCTGCTCGCGCGTACCCCGACCTGTCGGGTGCTGGTCACCACCACCACCCCGACTGGTGCCGAGCGGCTGCACGCGCTGTTCGGCGAGCGGGTGGCGCACCGCTACACCCCCTACGACCTGCCCGGGGTGCAGGCGCGCTTTCTCGATCAGGCGCGCCCCCGGCTGCTGATCGTCATCGAGACCGAGATCTGGCCGAACATGCTCGACGCCTGCGCCGAGCGCAGCATCCCCACCCTGTTGGTCAATGCCCGACTGTCGGCGCGCTCGGCGCGCGGCTATGCCCAGCTCGGTCGGCTCACCGCGCCGACGCTGCGCCGCTTCGCGCTGATCGCCGCTCAGGGGCGCGGCGACGCACGTCGCTTCAACGCGCTCGGCGCCGAGCCCGAGCGGGTGCGGGTGACCGGCTCGGTCAAGTTCGACGTCGCCGACGACCCCGAGCGCGAGCGCCGCAGCGCCGAGCTGCGCGCGCACTGGGGCGAGGGTCGGCCGCTGTGGATCGCCGCCAGCACCCACGAGGGCGAGGAGGCGCGGGTGCTCGCCGCCCACCGCCGCGTGCTCGAACATCACCCCGAGGCGCTGCTGGTGCTGGTGCCGCGCCACCCCGAGCGCTTCGACCAGGTCGCCGCGCTGGTCGAGACCCACGGCTTCCGCCTGGCGCGCCGCACCGATCCCGACGCCGATGTGAGCGAGGCCCAGGTCCTGCTCGGCGACACCATGGGCGAGCTGGCGGGGCTGATCGCCGCTGTCGACGTCGCCTTCATCGGCGGCTCGCTGGTGCCGGTCGGCGGTCACAACCTGCTCGAGGCCGCCGTCGCCGGGGTGCCGGCGCTGGTCGGCCCGCACACCTTCAACTTCGCCGAGATCACCACCCGCCTGATCGGCCTCGGCGGCTGCGATCGGGTCGCCGACAGCGAGGCCCTGGCCGCACGCCTCACCGACTGGCTCGCCGCCCCCGAACGCCGTGCCGCGATCGGCGCCAACGGCCGCGCCTTCGTCGAGGCCAATCGCGGCGCGCTGGCGCGGTTGATCGGTTTGGTCGAGGGGTATTTGCCGAAGGGGTGAGGATGGGGGAGGGCGCAGGGGCAAGGCCGTCCTCCGGTGCGTGGGTCAAATGGCTCGACCGCTGGCTTGACGCACCGAATGGGCTTGATGCCGTCCTGAAATGGCGTTATCCCTGTGGCTTGAGCCAGTCGATCCCGCACGGCTCTTGGTCGATAATGTGTCGACCTACCGACTGGCACGGACGCTCGACCGCTTTTATCGCGACGCTTTCCCTCCGTTGCGGATCACATCCAACGACTCGAGACGGGCGAGGCGCTCTTGAAGACTCAACCCCAACCCTACTACTACAGCCGCACATCATTATGGCGGCCCAGCCCCTCGCGCTCGATAATGACAGACCCTGGCCCGCGCCTGATGTCGTCGTCGCCAATCCGACCAGGCGATGACAGCATCAGGCGGGGCGCGTTCGCGCCACAACAGCGCCTCGAGCAGGTGCCGGATCTCAGGGGCGGTCAGTGCGATCCGCCCGGCGACAGCGCCCCCTTTTTCGCCCGTCGTTGCAGCACGACGAGGCAGGCATGGGCCAGCAGCGCAAGGGTGATATGGCGATGCCAAGCCGGCCAGCGGCGCACCTCATACTCGTCGAGCCCACACTGCTGCTTGGCCAGCTCGAAGCCGACCTCGATCGCCCAGCGCTGCCCGGCGACCTTGGCCAGGCGCTCGAGTGTGGCCTCGGCGCGGGGCGCGAAGGCGATGTAGTAGGCCCGCTCCTCGGGGCGGTTGCAGTTGCGCCGCACCACCAGCCAATGCCCCCAGGCGCGCTCCTCGGCGCTGAGCTGCAGGCGCCACAGCGGCACCCAGGCCCACTCGAAGGTGCGCGCGCCCTTGCTCCCGGCGCCGACGGCGTGGCGCTGCCAGGCCGTCTCTGGCAGCGCCTTGGCCAGTGCCGCGACACGATGGGTCTGCGGGCCATCGAACCACACCGGTTCATTGCCCGCCACGGCGAGCACGAAGGGGCTGTTGGCGCGCCTCGAGCCACAGGCGCAGCTTGCGATCCTTACCGTAGACGGCATCGCCCGTCACCCAGCCACAAGGTACCCCGGCATCGAGTGCGCGCTCGAGCATCGTACGCGCCAGGGCTGGTTTGGTCTGGAAGCGGCGTGCCTGCTCCGGGACGCCGGCCTCGGCGCAGCGTGCGGGGTCATTCGCCCAACATTTGGGCAGGTACAGCGCCCGATCGATGAAGGCCGCGCCGTGCCGGCTGGCGTAACACAGAAACACCCCGATCTGACTGTTCTCGACCCGGCCCGCCGTGCCGCTGTACTGGCGCTGCACCCCCACCGAGTGCGTGCCCTTCTTCAAGAAACCGGTCTCATCGACGATCAGCACCGCCTCGGCGTCGCCCAGCGCCTCGACGACATAGGCACGCAGCACCTCGCGCGCCGCCTCGGCGTCCCAGCGTGCCGTGTTGAGCAGGCGCTGCACCCCGTCCGGGCGCCGTTCGCCCAAGGTTTCGGCCAGCTGCCAACCGTTCTTGCGTGGCACTGTCGTCAGCAGCCCTTGCAGATAACCCCGCGCTCGGGCGCGCGGCTCAGGACGACGAAAACACGCCGCCAGGCGCTGATGGATCCTGTCCAGTTCCGTCTCCCAGCCAGAGACCTCGCTGTACTTCATGTTGTTTGAAAACCAAGCCGTTGAGTCCACATATCACAACACAAAAAATATGCGGCTGTAGTACTACGTTTTGTACGAAAAGTAATGCCTGAGGCATCTGCGGATACAAGCAAGCGTGAACATTGCCGAGAAGCTGGTCGCCAACTTGTCGTAACGGGTGGCGATGCGTCGACAGGACTTGAGCCAGCCGAACAGCCGCTCGATGACGTTGCGCTTGCGATAGCTGGGCTTGTTGAGTGCCCGAGGGCGACCAGGCTTGGGCTTGCGCACGCCCTGGCGCTGCGGGATCACCGGACGGATACCGCGCCGATCGCAGTAGCGGCGTAAGTCGTCGGCATCGTAGCCCTTGTCGGCGAGCAGTTGGCGGCAACGGGTGCGCGGACGACCTCGATGAGCGCTGGGCAAGCGGACCTGCTCGAGGAGCGGTTGGGCATGGCGAATGTCGCTGTGCTGGCCTGGGGAGAGCAGAAAGCTCAAGGGAACGCCCTTGGCATCGCAGAGCAGGTGGATCTTGGTCGTCAGGCCGCCGCGACTGCGCCCGAGCGCATGGCTCAGCGGCTCCTGCGGCCCCCCTTTTTTCCGCCGCCAGCGGCGGCGCGCGTGGCACGGATCGAGGTCGAGTCGATCATCCAGGTCTCCAGATCGATCAACCCATCCTCGCGCAACCGGATGTGCAACCGTTCCAGGACCTTGGTGAAGGTGCCGTCGTCACGCCAGTCGCGAAACCGCTGGTAGACCGTCGACCAGGGACCGAAGCGCTCGGGCAGGTCGCGCCACGCCGCACCCGAGCACAGCACCCAGAAGATGCCGTTGAGCATCAGGCGGTCATCCCGGCGTGGGCGACCGGTACGCTGCGGACGGGAAAACAGATCGGCAATCAGCTCCCAGGCCTCTTCTGGGAGTTCGTAACGTCTCGACATCTGGCCTCTTCTCCTGCAAGAACGAGGTTAGTGTAACAAGCAGGGTTTTCGTACAAAACGTAGCGCACGCGCCGTCTGCGCGTCCCGGACATCGCCTGGATCGAGATCCCCGGTGGTCCCTTTGTCTATCAGAATGGCCAACACTACGAGCTGTCACCCTTCAAAATCGCGCGCTATCCGGTGACTAATATCCAATATCAGACTTTCATCGACGATGGAGGTTACGATGAGTTGCGCTGGTGGGTGGACTTGGTACGACCGGACCCTGAACCATCGCGGTGGCCTTAACCCAATCGTCCGCGTACCGATATTAACTGGTACGAGGGCGTTGCCTTCAGCCGCTGGCTCAATTCACGGCTTGGTTTGCGGGAGGGCCGTCTCCGGCTATCGACTGAGCAGGAATGGGAGAAGGCGGCGAGAGGCAAGCAAAACCAAATCTATCCGTGGGGCGCGAAATATTACTCTGGTCATGCCAATCTAGATGAAAGGCATTGAGACGACGGTCCATGGTTTCTGGAGAAAACAGCTGCAGTTGGTCTCTATCCGCATGGATGCTCACCTTATGGGGTTGATGACCTTGCTGGTAACGTCTGGGAGTGGTGCCTGAACAAATTCGATGATGTGACGGTCGTTACTCCTGATGATTCCGGGAACAGACGAGCGTTACGCGGTGGATCCTGGTTCTCCAGTCCAGACTTCGCGCGTGCTGCTGGCCGTGACAGAAATCACCCTTACTTTTCGTACAAAACGTAATACTACAGCCGCACATTTTTTGTGTTGTGATATGTGGACTCAACGGCTTGGTTTTCAAACAACATGAAGTACAGCGAAGTCTCTGGCTGGGAGACGGAACTGGACAGGATCCATCAGCGCCTGGCGGCGTGTTTTCGTCGTCCTGAGCCGCGCGCCCGAGCGCGGGGTTATCTGCAAGGGCTGCTGACGACAGTGCCACGCAAGAACGGTTGGCAGCTGGCCGAAACCTTGGGCGAACGGCGCCCGGACGGGGTGCAGCGCCTGCTCAACACGGCACGCTGGGACGCCGAGGCGGCGCGCGAGGTGCTGCGTGCCTATGTCGTCGAGGCGCTGGGCGACGCCGAGGCGGTGCTGATCGTCGATGAGACCGGTTTCTTGAAGAAGGGCACGCACTCGGTGGGGGTGCAGCGCCAGTACAGCGGCACGGCGGGCCGGGTCGAGAACAGTCAGATCGGGGTGTTTCTGTGTTACGCCAGCCGGCACGGCGCGGCCTTCATCGATCGGGCGCTGTACCTGCCCAAATGTTGGGCGAATGACCCCGCACGCTGCGCCGAGGCCGGCGTCCCGGAGCAGGCACGCCGCTTCCAGACCAAACCAGCCCTGGCGCGTACGATGCTCGAGCGCGCACTCGATGCCGGGGTACCTTGTGGCTGGGTGACGGGCGATGCCGTCTACGGTAAGGATCGCAAGCTGCGCCTGTGGCTCGAGGCGCGCCAACAGCCCTTCGTGCTCGCCGTGGCGGGCAATGAACCGGTGTGGTTCGATGGCCCGCAGACCCATCGTGTCGCGGCACTGGCCAAGGCGCTGCCAGAGACGGCCTGGCAGCGCCACGCCGTCGGCGCCGGGAGCAAGGGCGCGCGCACCTTCGAGTGGGCCTGGGTGCCGCTGTGGCGCCTGCAGCTCAGCGCCGAGGAGCGCGCCTGGGGGCATTGGCTGGTGGTGCGGCGCAACTGCAACCGCCCCGAGGAGCGGGCCTACTACATCGCCTTCGCGCCCCGCGCCGAGGCCACACTCGAGCGCCTGGCCAAGGT
Organism: Marichromatium purpuratum 984; assembly: GCF_000224005.2. Lineage (NCBI taxonomy): Bacteria > Pseudomonadati > Pseudomonadota > Gammaproteobacteria > Chromatiales > Chromatiaceae > Marichromatium > Marichromatium purpuratum. The sequence continues at coordinate 3,689,142 of NZ_CP007031.1, read as the reverse complement.
CGCCGGGCAGCGCTGGGCGATCGAGGTCGGCTTCGAGCTGGCCAAGCAGCAGTGCGGGCTCGACGAATATGAGGTGCGCCGCTGGCCGGCTTGGCATCGCCATATCACCCTTGCGCTGCTGGCCCATGCCTGCCTCGTCGTGCTGCAACGGCGGGCGAAAAAGGGGGCGCTGTCGCTGGGCGGATCGCACTGACCGCTCCTGAGATCCGGCGCCTGCTCGAGGCGCTGTTGTGGCGCGAACGCGCCCCGCCTGATGCTGTCATCGCCTGGTCGGATTGGCGACGACGACATCAGGCGCGGGCCAGGATCTGTCATTATCGAGCGCGAGGGGCTGGGCCGCCGTGAAGATGTGCGGCTGTAGTAGTAACCGCCGCGGACATGCTGCAGTGTCTATTTATGGATGGGCCTAAGAAGGGGAATTTGACAATACGGAGAAAGCCATGAGTAGTAGGCATGGTGTTGCTAAACAAAAGAAGATGAAAATTAAAAGTACTGCGATGTATATTTTGTGATTTTTTTCTGTGCGAAGGTTGTTTTTTAATTCTGAGAAAAAGAGGAATAATCTATTGCTTTGCCATGTTATTAAGTCGAGTCTGCTGTGATGAACCATGAATGAGTTTTTGGCTATATGCCCTCTTAATTTTGCGAAAAAATCATATCCAATGGGCTTGTTGCGCACAAAGAATGAATAAAGTGCGGCGATAAAAATAAAAAAGAAAAACCAGAAGTAAAGATTTCCTAAGCCGTTTTTTGCGCACGCAATATTCAATAAATGACGCTCAAGGAAAGGAAGGGAAGAGTCAGCGCACACATCATAATTGCTAAAGCTTGAGCTGGAGAGTTTTACTCGGCTCGCCACTACCAAAAAGGCCGGAGTGAAAAATAGAAAAGGAATGCTGACCGCCTGTTGAAAAGATGTAACGGAGTTTTTTAGTCGTTCGCGGCTTGTCAAGTTGGAATTTCGCAGTAATCGTATAGATTCTGAAAGGTGATCGAAATATTGCTTTTGGAAATCAGATGGATCTCCGGCGCTTGTGGATAAAGGTTTTTTTCTTTCGTCTGAGAAAAAACCTAAGCGCTTACTTGATATTACGAGAGATTTTCCATAATTGGCAATGCCTACTGCGTCATGAGTATCGAATCTTTTTGCGCGCTTATCTTGTACCAGAGCTCTTTTTAAATCACGAAGTAGGGACATCGTAGTAAGCTCGCCTTTCGAACTTAGACGATGGATAGTCGTTAAGCTGTCGTTTCCATGATGATGATGAGAGTGTTTGTGGAATGTATACTTAAGATAGTAAAAAGATTGGCGTGTTAATGTATATGCGTCTTCGTAGTTGCCTGAGTCTTTAAGGTTAATTATTTCGAATTTTTTACTTCCTCTTTTTTTTGTTCCGGCATAATTGAGGAAGCAAAAGCCTGCATCATCGATTTCGAATAAAATTCGATGCACGAAAAGATTTTCGTCGCTTATCTCTTCGGTCAGAAAAGCATTATCTTTCTCTCGCTCGAATGAGAAAAGATTAAAGTATTTTTCTTGAAAATCGCGCCAGCTAGAACTGCTGCGATTTTCATCGGCTTCTTTTTGACTTGTAGCTAAGTCATCGAAAAATTTTGCTAATCTATACTGAGCAAGATCTTTTTTGCAGTCCGATAGGTTTGTTTGAAAAGGAATGACGTATATAACACCAACAAGCTTTGACGCTGTTTCAGCTTTTGCTGCAAAAACCATTCGAGAAAGGCCAATCTCATCGCGGCGCCCTGAATCTTTCCAGTCATAAGCCGATGTCGAAAGTACATAACGACATACAGGAGCGCCTGTCTCGGGCTCAAGCTTTAGGATGTTGAAGCTGTATTGATCAAAATGAGAAAGGCCTGGCTCTGAAAATCCGAAAAAAAGCTGGCCAGCTAAACAAGGAATCCAGCCTATATATAGTGGCGTTGTTGATTCGCCGTGAACTCTTGAAATAAGTCCTTTTTTGTCTTCCGTAAGTCTTTTTTGGTTAGAAAAGAAAAGGGACTCGTTTAAATAGGGGTAGCTGTTCCACCACCCCTGAATGCCAACCTCACTCTGACCCACGGAAAATCCTACCTATGAAAAATTTACATTCACCCGTGCAAAAGATGACGTGCGGGTACAAAAAAGCTTTTGAACGGAAAGAAACTAATAGCTCAAAGGCGGCGAAAAGCTTCTGCGGTTGGCTTGCTTTGAGGTCGCGGCATTCCAGAATCTTTGTCGAAAACCATTCCATGCTGCACGAAAAGGCCTGGCTCCATTTTTCTAACTATTTTATCAATTCTGTTGAGGTTTAATAGGTAGCGAATTGCGTAAATTGACCATGTTGCTATGAAGAAAGCAATAAATATTAAAAAAGTGCCGATGAATAATTCTATCATTTGCTTTTCCTCTGTTGGGCTATGTCCTGAATTTTAATTCGAGGTGACGTAGATTTTTATCTACGAAGAATAAGTTCTCAGCAAAATGGAGTTTTTGCCGAGCCTTGGTCTTAAAAACTACTACGTTTTGTACGAAAACCCTGCTTGATACACTGACCTCGTTCTTGCAGGAGCAGAGGCCAGATGTCGAGACGTTACGAACTCCCAGAAGAGGCCTGGGAGCTGATCGCCGATCTGTTTTCCCGTCCGCAGCGTACCGGTCGCCCACGCCGCGATGACCGCCTGATGCTCAACGGCATCTTCTGGGTGCTGTGCTCGGGTGCGGCGTGGCGCGACCTGCCTGAGCGCTTCGGTCCCTGGTCGACGGTCTACCAGCGGTTTCGCGACTGGCGTGACGACGGCACCTTCACCAAGGTCCTGGAGCGGTTGCACATCCGGTTGCGCGAGGATGGGCTGATCGATCTGGAGACCTGGATGATCGACTCGACCTCGATCCGTGCCACGCGCGCCGCCGCTGGCGGCGGAAAAAAGGGGGGCCGCAGGAGCCGCTGAGCCATGCGCTCGGGCGCAGTCGCGGCGGCCTGACGACCAAGATCCACCTGCTCTGCGATGCCAAGGGCGTTCCCTTGAGCTTTCTGCTCTCCCCAGGCCAGCACAGCGACATTCGCCATGCCCAACCGCTGCTCGATCAGGTCCGCTTGCCCAGCGCTCATCGAGGTCGTCCGCGCACCCGTTGCCGCCAACTGCTCGCCGACAAGGGCTACGATGCCGACGACTTACGCCGCTATTGCGATCGGCGCGGCATCCGTCCGGTGATCCCGCAGCGCCAGGGCGTGCGCAAGCCCAGGCCTGGCCGTCCTCGGATACTCAATAAGCCCAGCTATCGCAAACGCAACGTCATCGAGCGGTTGTTCGGCTGGCTCAAGTCCTGCCGACGAATCGCCACCCGTTACGACAAGTTGGCGGCCAGTTTCTCGGCAATGTTCACGCTTGCTTGCATCCGTAGATGCCTCAGGCATTACTTTTCGTACAAAACGACTAGTCTATACTTGCACTGCAGTTTTCAAGAAGTTTCTGCTAAAAACCAAAAGCGACAGGGCAAACTGCAGCACAGTTTCCTAGTCGACCAATTTTAGTTTGTCTGGTACCTGCCTGCAACCAAGATTCGGTTTAACCTATTGGTTTGAGGGGTTTTTCACGCCGCCCCTTTTTATGGTTGGATGAAGATGTGAGGTTCCCCTGTTTTTTCGTCCCCCAAGGGGTTGGTCTCATGCGACCGTCTGGTCGCGGTGCTGTCTCGCCTCCCACTGTTGCATGAACTCGACGGGTGAGCGATAGCCGAGCGTCGAGTGCAGTCGCTTGCGATTGTAGAAGACCTCGATGTACTCGAAGGCCGTCGCGCGCATCGCCTCGCGGGTCGGGAAGCGCTCGCCGAAGACGCGCTCGTGCTTGAAGCTGTTGAACCAGCTCTCGGTCGGGGCGTTGTCCCAGCAGTTGCTGCGCCGGCTCATCGAGCAGCGCATCGCGTAGCGGAGCAGGCGTTGCTGGAAGGCATGGCTGGCATACTGGCTGCCCCGGTTGGAGTGGTGCAGCAGCCCCGGTGGCGGCTGGCGCCGGGCATGGGTTATGTCGAGGGCGCTGATGACCAACTCGGCGTCGATGCGTGCGCGCATCGACCAGCCGACGACCTCACCTGGTTCGGGGCGCTGGGCCGGAAGTCCCGGGCGAGCAGGTTCTCGGCGACGGGAAGACGGTGGCTCGAGTCGGTCGTGACGCGATAGCGACGCCGATGACGGCCGCGTAGGCCGTGCGCACGCATCAGCCGCTCCACGCGCGCCTTACTCGCACTCAGGCCGCGGGCTGCCGTAGGTGCCACCGGTCTCGGCGTGGATGGCCTGCAGCAGCAACGTCAGCTGCGCATCCTTCGCGAAGTACGCCGTCGCTTTTCGCAGGATCGTGTTCTCCTTGCGAAGCTCGGCAACCTCGGCGCGCAGCCGCGACAGTTCCATCTCCTCGGGCGTGACCACCTTACCCGCGCTCGACTCCAGCTTCCCCGCCTCGCTGCGCCGCACCCAGTTGCGTACCGTCTGCTCCACCAGGCCCATCTCGCGCGCTACCGAGGCGATACTGCGCCCCGACTGCACCCGCTTGACCGCCTGCTCCTTGCTCTCCAGCGTGTATACCCGCTTCGGGATCTTCTGTATCGTACTCTCCAAGCGTTGATCGTCTGTCTACGTCAATCCTTGGGGACGAAATTCGGGGGAACCTCACCGTCACCCAAGTGCAGGCCCCGGCATCGAGCGCGCGCCAATACAATGATCGACTATCTCTCCTCTGATGGGGGCTGTGGTCAGAGTCCGGACGCAAGCCACCGATGGTTGATGGCTTGCGTCTGTTCCCATCCCCCGCTCTATTCCTTGAACAACGACCAGACGGCGCGGAACTGTTCGTCGGACGAGTCGCCCAGCCATTCGAAGCCGACCGATTCGGTGCACACCACCTGGATGCCGCAGTGGCGCATGCGTTCGAGCACGTTCTGCTTGTAGGCGGGGTGGCGCGAGATGATGCCGTCGGCGGGCACGAACACCTGATAGCCCCAGCGCTGCAGCCCGGAGACGGTCTGCACGATGCAGATGTGCGCCTCCATGCCCACCACCACCAGTTGGCGCCGCTCCGGCGAGGCGGAGATGTTGTGCTCGAAGCCGGGGGCGGTACAGCAGGAGAAGGCGGTCTTCTCGGTCGGTTCGGCCGCCTCGGGCAGCGCCTCGCGGATCGGTGCGATGATCGGCCCGAGCCCGCGCGAGTTGTGCTGGGTGGCGATCACCGGGATGTCGAGCGTCTTGGCGGCGCTGATCAGCCGCTGGATGTTGGCGGTGACGCCCTCGAGTTCGTCGCGCGGCATCGCCGCGGCGAGCCGTTCCTGGGCGTCGATGATCAGGAGCTGGGAGAAGTCGCGCTGACACAGCGGCATCTGCGCCTGGTGGATACTCATCTCGTCCGTCCTCCGCACTGCTTGATTGTGTTGTGCTTCGATGCGAATCCGCCGTTCGGCGGAACACGAAGTGTGCGCTGCAAGCGGCGCCGGGTTCAAGATCTTTGCGGGAAGGGAGAGCGGGCGGACGCCCGGGCGGGCGTCCGCGAGAGGGGCGTCAGAAGACGAACTGCTCGCGCGCCGGGGCGTTGCGCAGCGTCCCGGCGAGGGTCTCGAACAGCGGCTCGCGCTGGTAGTCCTGGCCGCCGCCGCGGGTGATCAGCACCGCCTCCATCACCGGCGCCTCGCCGAGGATGCAGCACAGTCGGCCACCGAGCGCGAGCTGCGACTGCAGCGCGTCCAGCGCGCTGTCGCTCGGCAGCGCGCCGTTGAGCAGGATGGCGTCGAAGGGGCCGCCCTCGATCGGTCCGGCGAGACCGTCGGCGGCGCGGATCTCGACGCGTTCGGTGCCGAGTTCGGCGAGGTGGGCGCGGGCGATCTCGGCCTGCTCGGGGTCGATCTCGAGGCTCAATACCTGGGCGCCGAGCGCGGCCAGACAGGCGGTGGCGTAACCGCTGCCGGTGCCGATCTCGAGCACGCGCTCGTCGGGCTGCACCGCCAGCGCCTGGAGCATGCGCGCGGTCACCCGGGGCGGCAGCATGTGGCCGCCGTTGGCCAGCGGCACCTCGATATCGGCATAGGCAAGCCCCTGGTAGCCGTCGGGGACGAAACGCTCGCGCCCGATCTCGGCCATTGCCCCCAGCACCCGCTCGTCCAGGACGCTCCATGGACGGATCTGCTGCTGGATCATGTTGAAGCGCGCAAGCGCGTTAGGGCTCTCCACGGCACGAGGACCTCGCTGATGAATGATTGGCTAGACCCTACAAATTAACGTCTGCTCCGGGCGAGGGCAAATGGCTTCCGTGTACGCCTCATTCGGCCATCGGCGCATAGCCCTGGCTGCGCACGCCCTGGAGCAGTTCGTCGACGTCGTCGGTGGGGACGCCGAGCATCTGCAGCGCCTCGGCGCCGAGGCGCAGGCTGCTCTCGATCGCCTCGGGGTAGGCGTGGGTGGCGCCGGCGCGGATCAGGTTGCCGCAGGCTTCGAGGTCGCGGGCGCGGGCGATCACCGGGACGTGCGGATGGGCAGTGCGGATGTGCGAGACGGCGCGCAGCGCCGAGGGACCGTGGTCGATGGTGAGGATCACCAGCGCGGCGCGCTCGACCTGGGCGGCGGTGAGCAGCTCGATGTTGCCGATGTCGCCGTAGAACACCGGGCGCTGGTCGCGCTCGCCGCGCTCGACGTGTGCGGGGTTGGTGTCGAAGCAGATGAAGGGGATCTGGTTGGCCTCGAGCATGGTGGCGATGGTGTGACCGACCCGGCCGTAGCCGGCGATCACCACCCGCCCCTGGGGCACGACCCCGGTGGCGGCGTAGTCGAAGCTCGTCTGGCCCGTCGTCCGTCGCTCGGCGCGGCGCGCCAGCAGGTCGCCGAGGCGCACCAGCAGCGGGGTGATCAGCATCCCCACCGAGATCACGCTGACGGCGACGGCGAAGGTGGTGTCGTCGATCACCCCCAGTGCCTTGGCCGCGCCGAACAGCACGAAGCCGAACTCGCCGCTCTGCGCCAGCATGAAGGCGACCCGGGTGGCCACCCCGCGCGGCAGCCCGAAGGCCAGCGCGATCAGGAACAGCACCAGCAGCTTGATGCCGACGATCACCACCACGTGCTGGGCGAGCAGCAGCGGCTGGGCGGCGATCGCCGGCAGATCGATCGACATCCCCACGGCGACGAAGAACAGGCTCATCAGCAGCCCCTTGAAGGGCTCGATATGGGCCTGGATCTGGAAGCTGAAGCGCGAGGTCGACAGCAGCATGCCCATGAGGAAGGCGCCGAGCGCCATCGACAGCCCGGCCTCGTGCATCGCCCCGGCGGCGAGGAAGACGGCGAGCATCACCACCAGGGCGAAGGCCTCGCGGTTGCCCTGGCGCAGCAGGCGCGCCAGCGCGAAGGGCACCACGTAGCGCCCGAAGACGACGATCAGCCCGACCATGCCGACGACGATCAGCAGCTGCTCGCCGAAGGGCACCGAGGAGGACAGGGTGCCGCGATTGGAGAGCAGCGGCACGATCGCCAGCAGCGGTACCACCGCCAGGTCCTGCATCAGCAGCACCGCGAAGGCGGTGGTGCCGTGACGAGTGGCGATGTCGCCGCGTTCGTGCAGCAGCTGCATCACCAGCGCGGTGGAGGAGAGCGCGAAGGTCAGCCCGATCAGCAGGCTGACCTGCCAGGAGGGGGCGTAGAAGACGCTGTAGGCGGCGATCGCCAGCCCACTGAGGAGGATCTGCGCGGTGCCCAGGCCGAACACCTCGCGGCGCAACGACCACAGCCGCTTGGGTTTCATCTCCAGCCCGATGAGGAACAGCAGCAGCACCACACCCAGCTCGGTGAAGTGACGCACGTCCTCGACGTGTGCGGTCACGTAGGGACCGGGCGAGTGCGGCCCGACCACGATCCCGGCCACCAGCAGGCCGAGGATCGAGCCCAGTCCCAGATGCTTGAACAGGGTGACGGTGATCGCCGCCACGCTGAGCAGCACGATTGCGGAGATGACGAAGCTGTTCAGTTCCATGGCGAAACTTTATCAAGATCCGCCATGCGAGGGTTAACGCCGTGTGCGTGGCGCCGGGCGTCGATGAGCGCCAGTCGTGTCGGCGTGCCGGGACGCCGTTCAGCCCAGCGGGGCGGACCCTGCCAGATGGATCACTCGCACGCTGCCATCGCTCGGCGGCGCGACCTCGAGATGGGTGTTGAAGTGCGCCGAGAGCGCCTGACGGTTGCGACGCATCGGCGCCACGTCGCGCTCGGCCAGCACCCGCCCCTGGGCGTCGAGCACCTGGACGCGGATCGCGCCGGGGACGGCGCCGCGGTGCGGGATGCGCTGGGCGAGGGTGCCGTGGACGTGTACGCCGCTGGTCTCGGTCTCGGCCTGGACCAGACCGAAGGCGACCCGCGCCGAGTCGACGGTGTCGACGCGCGGGTGCTCGGCGGCGAGCGGCAGGGTGGAGACGGCGAGCAGGGCGATCGCGAGCAGCCGGGCGGTGTGTGCGTGTTTCATCGGTCTTGACCTCGTTGGGTTGGCTGGTGGCGGTCGACGACCGCCGGATCCGTGGCCGTCCTGGCCGGGTTCGGTGATGGCTAGAGGCGCCCGTACTCGAGTACCGGCACCAGCCAGTGATGGATGCCGCTGCCGCCGAAGTCGGTGTGCAGCGCCACCAGCACCGCGCGCGCGGTCTCGGGCGGCAGGTGGATGAGGTACATCACCCGCTTGCTGTGCCCGGCGACCTGCTCGGCGAGCGAGAGCGAGTGCTCGGAGGCGCCGTGACCGGCCGCCGGCACGCTGGTGAAGCCCGGCACCTCGGGGCGTTCGAGCAGCCACTCGGCGAGGGCCTCGGCCGCCGCCGGGGGGACGACCAGATAGAGCAGGGTGTGATCGGTCATGCCTCGGACCTCGCGTCGGTGGTCGTGCCGGGGGTGGGTGGGGCGCCGAAGCGGCGATAGAGGATCGGCAGCAGGATCAGCGTCAGCGCGGTGGCCGAGACCAGGCCGCCGACCACCACGATCGCCAGCGGGCGCTGGATCTCGGAACCGGGTCCGCTGGCGAACAGCAGCGGCACCAGCCCGAAGGCGGCGATGCTGGCGGTCATCAGCACCGGCCGCAGCCGGCGCTGGGCGCCCTCCACCACCACCTGTCCGAGCGGGTGGCCGAGGGTGCGCAGCTGGTTGAAGTAGGTGACCATCACCACGCCGTTGAGCACCGCGATGCCGAGCAGGGCGATGAAGCCGACCGAGGCCGGTACCGACAGGTACTCGCCGGTGAGCGCCAGCGCGAACACCCCGCCGATCAGCGCGAAGGGCACGTTGGAGAGCACCAGCAGCGCCTGTCGTACCGAGCCGAAGGTGGAGAACAGCACCAGGAAGATCAGCCCCAGCGCCACCGGCACCACCAGCGCCAGGCGCGCGGCGGCGCGCTGCTGGTTCTCGAACTCGCCGCCCCACTCCAGCCAGTAGCCGTCGGGCAGGTCGACGCGCTCGGCGACCGCCGCCCTGGCCTCCTCGACGAAACCGACCAGGTCGCGACCGCTGACGTTGGCGATGGCCACCGCGAGCTGATTGCCGCGCTCGCGCGAGATCGCCACCGGCCCCTCGACGCGTTCCAGGTGCACTAGGTTGGTCAGCGGCACGGCGCGGCCGTCGGGTAGGCTGACCTGCAGCGCCGCCAGCCGCGTCGGCGCGGTGCGCGCACTCTCCGGGCCGCGGATCATCAGCGGCAACCGCTTGGCGTCGCGATAGATGGTGCCGACGCGCAGCCCCTCGATCTGGGCGCGCAGCAGGCTCGCCAGGGCGTCGGCGTCGATGCCGAGCCGTCCGGCCTCGAGCCGATCGATCTCCAGGTTGAGGTATTGCGCGCCCTCGTTGCGCGGGGTGTAGACGTCCTCGGCGCCGGGCAGCGACTCGAGCACCGCGACCACCGCGTCGGCGGTGGCGTTGAGCCCGTCCTGATCGGTGCCGAAGATCTTCACCGCGAGGTCGCCGCGCACGCCGGTGAGCATCTCCGAGACACGCATCTCGATCGGCTGGGTGAAGGCGTAGCTGAGGCCGGGGAAGCCGTCGAGCACCGCGCGGATGGCGTCGACCAGGGCCTCCTTGGTGGCGAAGCGCCACGCTTCGCGCGGCGCCAGCACCAGGAAGCTGTCGGTCTGGTTGAGCCCCATGGGGTCGAGCCCGAGCTCGTCGGAGCCGGTGCGGGCGACGATCGCCCGCACCTCGGGCACCTGGTCGAGGATCGCGCGCTGCACCCGCTGGTCGATGGCCAGGGATTCGGCGAGGGTGATCGAGGGCAGCTTCTCGAGCTGCACGATCAGGTCGCCCTCGTCGAGCGTCGGCATGAACGACTTGCCGACCTGGGTGTAGACCGCCCCGGCGGCGAGCAGCAGCGCCAGCGCTGCGCCCACCACCACCCGGGCATGACCCAACGCCCAGTCGAGCAGCGGGCCATAGAGCCGGGCGAGCTGGCGCGGCAGCCAGGGGTCACGATGGGCACCGGCGCCGAGCAGGTAGGAGGAGAGCACCGGGATGACGGTCAGCGCCAGCAGCAGCGAGCTGGCGAGCGCGAACACGATGGTCAGCGCCACCGGCACGAACAGCTTACCCTCGAGCCCCTGCAGGGTGAGCAGCGGCAGGAACACGATGATGATGATGAGGATGCCCGAGGCGACCGGCACCGAGACCTCGCGCACCGCGCGATAGATCAGGTGCAGTCGCGGCAGCCGGCCACCGCCGCCGCCACGAGCGAGCTGGGTGACCACGTTCTCGACCACCACCACCGCGGCGTCGACCAGCATGCCGATGGCGATCGCCAGGCCGCCGAGCGACATCAGGTTGGCCGAGAGCCCGAACTGACGCATCAGGATGAAGGTGCCGAGCGCGGCCAGCGGCAGCACCAGGGCGACGGTGAGCGCCGCGCGCAGGTCGCCGAGGAACAGCACCAGCAGCACCACCACCAGCACCGTGGCCTCGATCAGCGCCTTGGAGACGGTGTGCACCGCGCGTCCGACGAGCTTGCCGCGATCGTAGAAGACCTCGACCCGCACCCCCTCGGGCAGCCCCGGGGCGAGGGCATCGAGCTTGGCCTGGACGCCCTCGATCAGGGTGCGCGCGTTGGCCCCGCGCAGCCCCAGCACCAGCCCCTCGACGGTCTCACCGGCGCCGTTGCGGGTGACCGCGCCATAGCGGGTGAGCGCGGCGCGGCGGACCTCGGCGATGTCGGCCACCCGTACCGGCTCGCGGGCGTCGGCGACCACCACCACGGCGGCGAGGTCGGCGAGGGTCTGGATTGCCCCCTCGCTGCGCACCAGCAGGGTCTCCTCGCCCTCGTCGAGTCGTCCGGCACCATCGTTGCGGTTATTGCGCTCGAGCGCCGCGCGCAGGTCGGCGAGCTGGATGCCGCGGGCGGCCATGCGGGCGTTGTCGGGGACCACCTCGAAGGTGGTGACATAGCCGCCGAGGGCGTTGACCTCGGCCACCCCGGGCACCGAGCGCAGCGCCGGACGGATGGTCCAGTCGAGCAGGTCGCGGCGCTCGGCGAGCGACAGGTCGCCGCCCTCGATACTGAACATGAACATCTCGCCCAGCGGCGTGGTCATCGGCGCGATGCCGCCGGAGAGCCCGGTGGGCAGGTCGTCCCAGACGCCGTTGAGGCGCTCGGCGACCTGCTGGCGTGCCCAGTAGATGTCGGTGCCCTCGGCGAAGTCGATGGTGATGTCGGTGAGGCCGTACTTGGCCACCGAGCGCAGCATGGTCTGGTCGGGGATGCCGAGCAGTTCCACCTCGATACGGCTGGTGATGCGCTCGGCGACCTCCTCGGGGGTCATCCCCGGGGCCTTGACGATAATCTTGACCTGGGTGGTCGAGACGTCGGGGAAGGCATCGATCGGGGTCTGCTGGATGGCCTGCCAGCCGCCGCCGATCAGCGCCAGCATCGCCAGCAGCATCAGCAGCCGCTGGGTGAGCGCGAATTGGATCAGGCGCGCGAGCATCACTCGCCTCCCTGCCAGGCGGCCTTGATCGCGATCACGCCGGTCACCGCGACGCGGTCGTCGGCGCCGAGCGCGCCGCCGACCACCACCTGGTCGTCGGTCGCGCCGAGCAGCTCGACCGACTGCGGCGCAAAGCCGCCGTCGCGGGCGACGAACACCAGGGTGGTGTCACCGTCGCGCACCAGTGCCGCGGCCGGCAGTCGCCAGCCGGCGCCGGTGGCGCGGGCGAGCTGGACCTCGATGAACTGTCCCGGGCGCAGCACGGTGCCGGCGTCGCCGATCTCGGCACGCACCAGCACGCCCTGGTCGAGTGCGTGGACCTGACGGCCGACGGTGGTGACCACCGCCTCGCGCGCCAGCGCCGGCAGCTGCACCCGAGTGCCGGGGGCGATGCCGTCGAGTTCGTCGAGCGGCACGTGGATCTCCAGCCACAGGGGATCGAGTTGGCCGATGCGATAGAGCGGGGTGGCCTGGGCCACCGACTCGCCGGTCTCGACCAGCTGTTCGAGCACCACTCCGGCGATCGGCGCGCGCACGCTGAGGGTGCTGGTGAGGGTGTGGCTGCGATCGAGCGCGGCGAGTTCGGTCTCGGCAAAGCCGGCGAGCCGCAGCAGTTGACGCTGTTGCTCGACCAGGGTGGCGAGTTCGCGCTGGGTGGCCTCGCGTTCGCGCAGCCGCCGCTCGGCGATCACCCCCTCGCGATGGAGCTGGCGGTCGCGGGCGAGTTCACCCTCGGCCAGCTCCAGACGGATCAGCGCCTCGAGATACTGACGCTCGATGTCGACCAGCGCGGGGCTGCGCAGCTCGGCGAGCAGGTCGCCGGCGGCGACCCGGTCGCCCTCGGCCACGGCCAGACGCTCGAGCACGCCGCCCTGGCGTGCGGCGACCACCCGTAGCTGCGGGTTGGGGACGCGGACCTCGGCCGGGTAGCGCCGCCCGAGGCTGTGCTCGACCGCCTCGGGGGCGGCCAGCTCGATCCCGAAGGCGGTCTGTGCCGCCGCGTCGAGGGTGATCGGCGCGCCGGCCTGGGCAAGCGCCGGGAGCAGCAGCAGGGGCGCCAGTGCACAGCGGGTGAAGGGGTTCATTGCGGGATGACTCCGAGTGCCTGGTTGAATCTGGCCTGGGCGCGTCCCAGCTCCAGCCGGCGCAATGCCAGGTCGAGACTGGCGGCGCGGGCGCTGGCCTGGGTGCGCAGCAGATCGGTGAGGTCGCGCTCGCCGAGATCGAAGGCGCGTCGTCCCAGCTGCAGCGCCTGCTGGGCGAGGGCGTGACGCCGTTCGGCGACGGTGAGCGCGGTGGCCGCGCCCTCGCGGGCGAGCTGGGCGGCGATCAGGGTGCGCTCGGCGGCGAGTCGGGCGCGCTGCAGATCGGTGGCTCGCTCGGTATAACCGCGCTCGGCGCGGGCCAGGGCCGGGGCCGACTGGCTGGCGAGCCCGAAGGGCAGGCTGATCTCGAGTTGCAACGAGTCGGCGGTGTCGGCGCCGCGGACCTCGCGGGCGCGCTTGCCGCCGACACTGAGCACCGGGTTGCCGCGCCGCTCGCGCTGGGCTTGTTCGCGCTCGGCACGGGCCAGCGCCAGGGCGCTGTCGGCATCCTCGAGCAGCGGGTGGTCGGCGGGCAGTGCGTCGGCGCTGGCGGGGGTCTCGCGCAGCGGTTCGGGCAGCGTCTGCAGTCCGGTGAGCTGGCGATAGTCGGCGAGCGCGCGATCGTGCCCGAGACGCGCGTCGCGCAGCTCGGCCTCGCGCTCGATCGTCTGCTGGCGGGCGACCAGCAGGTCGACCCGCGCCAGTTCGCCGGCGCCGACCCGCTTGTCGATCGCCGCCTCCAGGGCGCGGGCGTCGGCCAGCGCCTGTTCGGCCTGACGCCGCCGTCCGGCGGCGATCGCCGCCGCCCAGCTCTTCTCGCGCACCTCGCCGGCGATCTCCCAGCGCAGCCGCCGGTCGAGGCTGCCGGCCTGAGCGCCGACGGCGACGGCGACCCGGCGGCGCGCATCGCGCTGTCCGGGCAGCCACAGCGGCATGTCGACCATGGTCTCGACCTCGTAGGCCCCGGCGTCCTCGGTGGTGCGGTCGCTGAGATAGCTCAGGCGCAGTGCGGGATCGGCAGCGAAGGGGCTGGCGGCCTGGCGGGCGAGGGCGTCGCGCTCGCCGGTGATGGCCTGGGGACGGGCCAGCTCGCCGCTGCGTTCGAGTGCGGCGCCGAGCGCCTCGCCGAGGCTCCCGGCTGCGGCCGGGGCGGCGGCGAGGGCGAGCAGCAGCGCCAGCGGCAGGATGCCGAGGGGGCGAGTGGGGGAGCGTCTTGTGTCCATGGGGCCATCCTGGACCCCGGAGCTGAAATCAAGCTGAACGCGGGGCGCGATCGCTGGTGGGGTGTTCGAGCGCGAGCCAGGCCTCGGCACGCAGCCCGCCGAGCGCGGCGCGCGAGAACGCCAGCCGGCCGTCGTAGCCGGTGACGATCTCGCGCACAATCGCCAGCCCCAGGCCGTGACCGCTGACCTGCTCGTCGAGCCGCAGCCCGCGCTCGGTGAGCGTGGCCAGGGCCGCCTCGGCGCAGCCGGGGCCGTCGTCCTCGACACGGATCAGCAGTTCGCCGGCGACGGCCGAGAGGGTCGCGCGGACCTCGCCCTCGGCCCACTTGCAGGCGTTGTCGAGGAGGTTGCCGAGGAGTTCGAGCATGTCCTCGCGATCGACTGCGAGCGGTCCCGGAACCTTGCTGTCGAGTGCGATGTGGAGCCGCTTGGGGGCGTGCATGCGTTCGAGTAGCCGCGCCAGCACCGGCAACTCTTCCTCGGGCGCGAAGTAGAGCGCCGCGCCGCCGGCCCCGGCGAGTCGGGCGCGTCTGAGCTGGCGCTCGGCGATCTGACGCAGTCGCTCGACCTGATCGAGCAGCTCTCGGCGTTGCTCGGCGGTGAGCGCCAGGGTGTCGGCGGCGAGCTGCTGGCGCAGCAAGGTCAGCGGTCCCTTGAGCGCATGGGCGAGGTTGCCAGCGGCGGTGCGTGAACGTTCGAGACGCTGGCCGAAGCGCTCGAGCAGGTGGTTGAACTTGCGTACCAGCGGCAGGATCTCGGGCGGGACCTGTTCGGTGAGGGTGCCGGCGCGTCCGCGTTCGAGCCGCTCGATGTCGCGATAGAGCGGGCGCAGGCTGGTGAAGGCGCGTTGCACGATCAGCCGTTGCAGCACCAGGCTCAGCCCCAGCCCGCCGATCGCGAGCAGCGCGAACAGTCGCTCGAAGAAGTCGAGTTCGGCGTCGAACTCGCTGATGTCCTCGGCAACGGTGAGGGTGAGCAGGCGATCGCTGAGACGATAGCCACCGGCCCACACCAGCAATGACTGCCGATCTGGACCGGTGTCGCGCCAGATGGCGATCTCACCAGGGGTCAGTACCCGGGTGTCGAGGTCCTCGTCCCACAGCGAGCGCGAGCGCAGTCGGTTACCCTGATCGTCCTCGACGACGAAATAGTGCCCGGAGAGCGGTTGGTTGTAGACCGGGGTGAGATGGCGTGCGGCGACGCGAAGATGGCCGTGATCGCGGCGCAGCGAGCCGAGCAGGCCCTCGGCGTCGTGCTCCAGGCGTGAGTAGATGACGCTCTCGGAGCTGTGGTGGAGGGCGGTGTGACCGATCCACCAGGCGCTGCCGATCACCACCGTCAGCGCCAGCGCCAGCCCCAGGTGCAGTCGGGTCTCGAGCGCGATCATCGGCGTCTGAGTCGATAGCCCTGGCCGCGCAGGGTCTCGATGCGCTCGCGACCGATCTTCTCGCGCAACCGGCGGATATAGACCTCGATGAGGTTGCCGCTCGGTTCGGCGTCGAGGTCGTAGACGTGCTCCATCAGCTGGGTCTTGGAGAGGATGCGCTCGGGGTTGCGCAGCAGATAGCGCAGCAGGCGGAACTCGGTGCCGGTGAGCGGGTGCGTCTGGCCGTCCTCGAGCACCACGCGCTGACCGTCCTCATCGAGGCTGAGGCCGTCGACCGCGAGGGCACGTCCGGCGACGGGAGCGGCGCGCCGGGTCAGGGCATTGAGCCGGGCGAGCAGCTCCTCGACGTGGAAGGGCTTGCCGAGATAGTCGTCGGCCCCGGCCTTGAGCCCGTCGACGCGTTCGTGCCAGGCATCGCGCGCGGTCAGCACCAGCACCGGCAGGTCGCGACCGCGCGCGCGCCAGTGACGCAATACCTCGAGCCCAGGGCGGCGCGGCAGTCCGAGATCGAGGACGACGACGTCATAGGGTTCGGTGTCGCCGAGCAGCTCGCCGCCGATGCCGTCGGTGGCATGATCGACGGCGAACCCGGCGGCCTTGAGCGCCGGCAGCAGCGTCGCGACCTGGGCCTGGTCATCCTCTACCAATAACAGTCTCATGGCTCGATCTCGTGGTGCAGCGGGCGGGCGGTGGCGGCATCGAGTTCGAGTTCGTGGACCCGGCCGTCGGCATCGAGGATCTTGATCTCGTAGCGATATCCACCATGTCGATGTTCGAGTTCGGCCTCGATCAGTTCTCCGGGGTGTCGCCGCTCGAGCCGTTCGAGCAGTTGCGCCATCGGCAGGATCTGGCCGTGTTCGCGCAGTCGCCGGATCTCGTCGTGATCGAAATCGCTGTCGGCTGGCGCGAAGGTGGCCAGTGAGGACAGCAGGCAGAGCAGGAGTCGCGAGGCTGTGGTCTTCATGATGACGGTCCGCCGAGGCCCTTGGCGCGGGCGTGTCCCGCGTCTTTGGATGCTTCGGGGAGTGTAATAGAGCTTGCTGAACCGAGCCTGAACGGACGCGACTCGTCCTGGGCACTCGTGCCCGAGTGGACGCGTTCGCGGCGGTGACGATGGTGGCGCGCCCGTCGTGGTCACGAGCGACGCGGCATTGCTGCTGGATCGATTGGATCGAGGAGGTTGGATGAACGAGCAGGGACGGCGCCGGGTGGCGGTCGCCGGTGCCAGCGGTTTCATCGGCACTGCGCTGTGTCGGGCGCTGGCCGAACACGACGAGGTGGTGGCGTTGACCCGTTCGCCGGCGCGGGCGCGGATCGCCGACCCCGAGCGGCGTATCCACTGGCGCCGCTGTGATCTGTTCGACGTCGAGGCGGTTCGCGCCGGACTGCGGGGCTGCGACCTCGCGGTCTATCTGGTGCACTCCAACGCCCCCTCGTCGCGGCTGACCCAGGCTGCGGCGCGCGACATGGACCTGATCCTCGCCGACAACTTCGCCCGCGCCGCGGCGGTCTGCGGGGTGCGTCAGATCATCTTCGTCAGCGCACTGATCCCCGAGGGCTTCGAGATCGCGCCGCTGCTGTGGAACCGGCGCGAGGTGGAGCTGACGCTCGCCGCACACGGTACTCCGGTGAGCGCGCTGCGCGCCGGGCTGGTGGTGGGGCCGGGCGGCTCGGGGCTCGAGTTGCTGGTCGACCTGGTGCGGCGTCTGCCGTTGCTGGCGCTGCCGCCGGAGGCGCGCTCGCCGACCCGACCGATTGCGCTCGACGATCTGGTTCGTGCCATCCTGCTGTGTCTGGAGCGCCCTGCCGATTATCGCGGGGTGTTCGATCTCGGTGGCCCCGAATGGTTGAGCCATGCCGAGATGGTGCGTCAGTGCGCCGAGGTGATGGGGTTGCGGCGCTGGGTGTTCACCCTGCCGTGGTTGCCGCTGGGGGTGGTTGCCTGGGTGGCGCGGCGGGTCTCCGGGGCCAGCCCCGCGTTGGTCGGGCCGGTGGTCGAGAGTCTGCCGCAGCGGTTGCAAATACGTGACAATGTGCTGCAGCGCGCGATCGCACCCACGGCGCGCGCCTTTCGCCAGGCATTGGCGCAGTCGCTCGCCGCCGATGGCCGCCACCTGCTGCCCAATCCGCGTCGCCCGACCCAGATCGAGGATCGGGCGCAACTGCGCGAGGCGAGCAGGGTGCGCTCGATCCAGCGCATCATCCTGCCGCCGGGACAGGATGCGGCCTGGGTGGCGGGCAATTATTTCCGCTGGCTGGGCCGCTGTTGCTGGCCGCTGGTGTGCAGTCGCGAGTGCGCCGACGGCGGCTGGGAGGTCGGGCTGCGGCTGCCCCGGGTGGTGCTGTTGCGGCTGCGTCCGGCGGCGGCGATGAGCACGGCACAGCGGCGGGTCTATCACATCGATGGTGGATTGTTGGCACGCGCCGAGGCTGGCGGACGGTTCGAGTTCCATACCCTGCTCGATGGCCGCTACACCATGGCCGCGATCCACGACTATGCCCCGGCGCTGCCCTGGTACCTCTATCTATGGACCCAGGCGGCGATCCATCTGCGGGTGATGCGCCGCTATCAGCGCCGGCTGGCGCGCCTGGCGCGCTGAATGGCCGACGATCAGGCAAGGAGAGCATGATCATGGAGTCCCCATCGCTTCCCCCGCTGCAGGGGTTGCGGCTGCTGGTCGCGGAGGACAATGAGATCACCCTGTGCGTGCTCCAGGAGATCCTCGAGGGCGAGGGCGCGCGGGTGACCGGTGTCGGCGACGGCGAGCAGGCGCTCGCCGTGCTCGATACCGACGACGACTACCAGTTGGTCCTCACCGACCTGCGGATGCCGCTGGTCGACGGCCTGACGCTGGCGCGCCGTTGCCACCAGCGCCTCCCCGGGGTCCCGGTGGTCGGGTTGACGGTCGAGCGCCTGCCCGAGACCTGTGCCCAGGCCGAGGAGGCGGGGATGGTCGAGCTGTTGGAGAAGCCGCCGGACATCGATGCCCTGGTGGCGGCGGTGCTGCGCCATGCCCGCTGGCCGGGCACGGACGACTGAGGTTCCTCAGCTCGCGGCGGCCGGAGCCGGACGTGGCGAGCGGATGATCACCTCGACCATCGCCGCCAGGTCGACCCGCGCGCGCAGTCGGCGCGAGAGCATGAACGAACCCATGAACTTGCGGTGCAGGAACATGGTGTCGGGTGCCGGTGTGGTGCTGAAGGCGCCGGACTGGAACAGGTCGCGGCCCTGGTGGTAGGCGCGCTCGAAGATGTTGGAGGCGCCGAAGTCGTAGCCACTGCTGTCGCGCAGCGGCTCGGCCGAGAGCTGCAGCAGGTCGAGCATCGCCTCGACCTGGGGCGAGGGGTCGTTCTCGCCCATGTAGCCGATGGCGATCGAGGAAGCGCGCAGTCCGTCGCGGTCGTCGTTGACCGCGGCCAGCGCGAGACGCCGGAATTCGGCGATCAGCTCGGGTTCGACGGCATGGGTGGCGCCGAAATCGAGCAGCGCGATCTGGTCGGTGGCGGGAACGTAGAGATAGTTGCCGAAGTTGGGGTCGGTCTGCACCAAGCCGAACTCGAACAGTTCGCGCAGGGTCAGGCGCATCAGCCGCGAGGCGGTGCGGTCGCGGTGCTCGCGGCGGTAGTCCGGTCCGGCGAGTCGGTCGATCGGTACGCCCTCGATGAAGTCCATCGCGAGGATGTTCTCGGTGGAAAGGTCGTGGTGCACGCCGGGCACCACGAAGTCCGGGTCGTCGCCGACCCAGCGTCGATAGTCCTCCAGCGCGGCGGCCTCGGCGGCGTAGTCGGCCTCGCGGTGGAGCTGGCGTCGGGCCTCTTCGAGGAAGGGCTTGATGTCGATGCCTTTGGGGGCCATGCCGAAGGTCTGACCGAGCATGCCGAGATTGGCGATGTCGCTGTCGATGCTGTCGCGCACCCCGGGGAACTGGATCTTCAGCGCCAGGCGGCGGCCGTCGCGGGTCTCGGCGCGGTGCACCTGACCGATCGAGGCGGCGGCGATCGGGGTGAACTCGAAACGGCGGAAGCGCTTGTTCCAGTCGCTGCCGTATTCACGTTCGAGGACCTGATTGAGCTGGCTCAGCGGCATCGGCTCGGCGCGTTCGCGCAGCGCGCTCATCACCTCGGCGACCTCGGGGGTGAAGACGTCCGAGCCGTCCATCGACATCAGCTGCCCCATCTTCATCACCGCCCCGCGCATTCGCGCCAGACGGTCGGTGAAGCGGCGGGTGTGCTCGACCGAGAGCTGGAGACGCGGCGGTGCGCCGCCGGAGCGGCTGCGGGCGATCTCGAACATGCCCTTGACCCCGATGCCGGCGGCGAGATCGGTGGTGGCGCGACCGAGGTGCCAGAGTCTGCTGAGCCGGCGACTGGGGACCGCGACGCCGCTGGATTTGGATGGTTGGGACATGCTGTATTCCTTATCGAAAAGATTGGTTTTGGGTCAATTCTTAGGGGTTGTCCGAGGTGCCGACAAGGCAAAATCGCAACCCGAATCGATCGAGTGACGAGGATGGAACCGATTGAATTAGGTTGCGGATAGATCGATATTGGTCAATAATTTACTGTTCATTCTTCTCCGCGATCCCCCTCCGGCGCGGCCATCCCGGCCTTGGCGCCCGAGCGCGTCATTCCCTCTCGAGGCCCCTCCATGGATACCCCTGACACCAGCGCCGGTTTTGCCGATCTCGGTCTCTCCCCCGCCGTCACCCAGGCCGTTGGTGATCTCGGCTATGAGTCCCCCACGCCGGTCCAGAGCCAGTGCATCCCGCATCTGCTTGCCGGGCGCGACCTGCTCGGGCAGGCCCAGACCGGTACCGGCAAGACCGCAGCCTTCGCGCTGCCGCTGCTGAGCCGGATCGATCTCGAGGTCAAGGCACCGCAGATCCTAGTGCTGGCGCCGACCCGCGAACTCGCGCTGCAGGTCGCCGAGGCCTTCCAGGAGTACGCCGCGCACCTGCCCGGCTTCCTGGTGCTGCCGATCTATGGTGGTCAGAGCTACGGGCTGCAGATCAGTCAGCTCAAGCGCCGGCCGCAGGTGATCGTCGGCACTCCGGGGCGGGTGATGGACCACATCCGTCGCGGCACCCTGTCGCTCGCCGGGATCCGCGCCCTGGTGCTCGACGAGGCCGACGAGATGCTCAACATGGGCTTCGCCGAGGACATCGACTGGATCTTCGACCAGGCGCCGGAAGAACGGCAGGTCGCGCTGTTCTCGGCGACCATGCCGCGCGCCATCCGTCAGGTGGCCGAGAAGCGGCTGCGCGATCCCATGCTGGTGCAGGTGGCGGCCGACTCGGAGACGGTCGACACCATCGATCAGCATCACTGCGTGGTCACCCGCTTCCACAAGCTCGACGTGCTCACCCGCATCCTCGAGATCGAGGAGTTCGACGGCATGGTGGTCTTCGTGCGCACCAAGCACGGCACCACCGAACTAGCAGACAAGCTTAAGGCCCATGGGTTCGCCGCCGAGGCGCTCAACGGTGATATGAACCAGGAGATGCGCGAGCGCACCATCGATCGGCTCAAGCAGGGCCAGCTCGATATCCTGGTCGCCACCGACGTGGCCGCGCGCGGACTCGATGTCGAGCGTATCAGTCATGTCGTCAACTTCGACATCCCCACCGACCCCTCGGCCTATGTCCACCGTATCGGTCGCACCGGTCGCGCCGGTCGCGCCGGTCGCGCGCTGCTGTTGGTCGAGCCGCGCGAGCGCGGGCTGCTGCGCGCCATCGAGCGCACCATCCGTCGCAGCGTGCCGGCGATGGAGCCGCCCTCGGCGGCCGATCTCAGCGAGTCGCGCATCGATCGCTTCACCGCCGAGATCAAGGAGGCGCTCGGTCAGGACCTCGATTTCTTCTATCGCCTGCTGTCGCGGCTCAACACCGAGCTGGAGGTCGAGATGCACGACCTCGCCGCGGCGCTCGCCTATCTCAATCAGCGCGAGCGTCCGCTGGAGATCCAGGAGGAGCTGCCGCGTCCGCGCCCGTCGCGCGAGCGCCACGACCGCGGTCCGCGTCACGAGCGGGGGGGGCGTCCCGAGCGCGGTGATCGCGGCGAACGTCGCCCGCGTCGCGAGCGCGACCACGACGCCGGTCGGCCGCTGCAGGGCGATCTCGAGCACTACCGCATCGAGGTCGGCCATCAGCACGGTGCCACCCCACGCGAGATCGTCGGCGCCATCGCCAACGAGGCCGGGCTGGAGGGCCGCTTCATCGGTCGCATCGACATCCAGGACGATCACTCGGTGGTCGACCTGCCCAAGGGCATGCCGCGCGAGGTCTTCCAGCATCTCAAGCGGGTCTATGTCCGTGGTCAGGCGCTGCGCATCTCGGCGCTCGATCAGGGCGAGGGCGAGCCGCGTCGTGGCGGCGGCGCCGCGCCGGTGCGCGAGGGGCGTCCGGGCAAGCCGCGTCCCGGCAAGTTCGTGCCCGGGCGGCAGCGCGGCGACCGCACCCAGGTGCGTCGTGGTGCGCCCGGCGAGAAGGAGTGGCGGCCGCGCCCGAATCGCAAGCCGCGCGACTGAGATCGGTGGATAACGAGGGGGATCGATGATGCATCCGGCACGACCCTGGCTGGTCGTCGGCGCGCTCTGCGGGCTGACGAGCGTGGCGCTCGGCGCCTTCGGCGCGCACGGACTCGACGGCCGGGTCGAGCCGCGCATGCTGGCCAACTGGCACACCGCCGCCGACTATCTCGCCATCCACGCCCTGGCGATCCTGGTCTGTGGCGCCTTGCTGGTGGCGCGCCCGCGCGCCGCTGGCGTCGGTCTCGCCGCCTGGCTGTTCCTCGTCGGTCTCGCTCTGTTCAGCGGCAGCCTGTTCGCGCTGGTGCTCAGCGGGGTGCGGACGCTGGGTATGATCACCCCGATCGGCGGCATGCTGTTGCTCGGCGGCTGGCTGGCCCTGGCCTTCGCCGGCTGGCGCCTGTCCGGTGGGCGAGACCACGGGGGCTGAGCCGTGCGCATCCCCCGCGTCCATGTCGACCAGCCGCTGACCGCCGATGCCGACTGCGCCCTGCCCAGCGGTCCCGCGCGTCATCTGGCGCAGGTGCTGCGCCTCGGCCCCGGGGCCGAGGTGGTGCTCTTCGACGGCAGCGGTCACGACTTCCCCGCCACCATCGCGCACAGTGGTCGCGACGGCGTGGCGGTGCGTCTCGGCGCGCCCGGTCTGGCCGAGCCCGCGCCCCGGCTCGAGATCCATCTCGCGCTCGGCGTCTCCAAGGGCGAGCGCATGGACTTCGCCCTGCAGAAGGCCGTGGAGCTTGGTGTTACCCGTATCACTCCGCTGCGCACCGAGCGCAGCGTGGTGCGTCTCGACGGGGCGCGGCTGGCGCGTCGTCTCGACCACTGGCGCGGGGTGATCGTCAGCGCCTGCGAGCAGAGCGGTCGCCGCCGCCTGCCCCGGCTCGACGACCTGCAGGCGCTGCCCGACTGGCTCCCCGCCGGTTGGCCCGGCGGCCTCATCCTCGACCCCCGCGCCGAGCGCGCACTCACCACACTCACCCCGCCCGAGACCGGCGTCACCCTGCTGATCGGCCCCGAGGGCGGTCTGAGCGAGCGCGAGATCAATCAGGCCCGCGCCCAGGGCTTCACCGGCGTGCGTCTCGGCCCCCGCGTGCTGCGTACGGAGACCGCTCCCCTGGCCGCCATCGCATTGATCCAGGGGCTGTGGGGCGATCTCGGGGACTGATCTCGGGCGCCGGCCGGCCGTTAGCGGCCAGCCGGATCGAACCGCAAAGACGCGAAGCGTGCAAAGAAGACGATCGGCTTCCAATAGCCGGCCTCCAGTGGGCATTGCATTCAGCTGTACTGGTCGCTGCAACCCAATCAACTGTTTTTGCTTGGCGTCCTTCGCGTCTTTGCGGTCCAATCCCTTGGCGACTCGCCTTGTGTACGCTCCCGGCGACCCGCTATCCTCGATGATGACTCCTGTCGCGCGAGATCATGCTGATGCGTCGCCTGTTGCTGCTGTGCCTAGTGTTGCTGTCGGGATCGGCCGTGGCCGTGGCTGGGGAAGGGGCGGATGGACCGACTCCGGTGCGGATCGGGATGACCCTGGATCAGATCGTCGAGATCGATCAGAAATCGGAGAACTTCTCCGCCGTCTATACCCTGCGGATCCGTTATCGCGAGCCGGCGCTGGCCTATGAGCCGACGCCCGGGGCACCGCCGTTTCGCATGCTGACCTTCGCCAGGGCGATGGAGGAGTTACAGACGCACGGGGTGGTGTGGCCGGGGATGTTCCTGGCCAATCAGCAGGGACGACACGATCTGAGCCGTCAGGGGATGCGTATCTATCCCGACGGCGAGGTGCTCTACATCGAACGCGCGACAGCGGTGTTCCAGGCGCCGGACTTCGATTTCCGCGACTTTCCCTTCGACACTCAGTCGTTCTACATCCGGGTGGAGTCGCTGCTGCCCGACTCGCTGTTCGTCTTCGAGCCGCTGTCCGAGCATATCGGGGTCGGCGATCAGCTCGGCGAGGAGGAGTGGGTGGTGTTCACCTCGGCGGCGGTGGTCGATACCATCACCGGCGCCGACGGGCTCGGTTACTCACGTTTTTCGCTGGGCTTCCAGGCCAATCGTCATCTGCTCTATTACGTGGTGCGTATCTTCGTGCCGATGTTGATCATCCTGGTGGTGTCCTGGAGTACCTTCCGCCTCAAGGACTACATGAAGCGCATCGATATCGGCATCACTGTGCTGCTGTTGCTCATCGCCTTCAACTTCACTCTGGGCAACGATCTGCCGAGGCTGGGCTATCTCACTGCGGTCGATGCCTTCATCGCCGGCACCTTCGTCATCACCGGTGCGGTGATCCTGGTCAACGTGCAGTTACGGATCTGGCAGCATCAGGGACGTGAACGCGAGGCCGAGCGGCTTGATCGGCTCGCGCGCATCGGCTACTGGCCGGCCTATCTGGTGGGGATGTCGACGGCCCTGCTGCTGCTCTGAGTGGGGCGAGCGACGGGCGGACAAGAAAAAAGGGCTGATCCGTGAGGATCAGCCCTTTTTCGTATTTGGCTCCCTGGGACGGGCTCGAACCGCCGACCTAGTGATTAACAGTCACCCGCTCTACCGACTGAGCTACCAGGGAATGTCTTGAGCCGATAATGTTAGTGGGGATGGGCTGATGCGTCAAGCATGGATTCGATCGCTGTGTTCGATCGCATGCCGTGTTCGCTTGCCTCTGACCGATGGTTCGACGCCCCGCAGGAGGGACGCCGGGGTGGGCCTCAGCCGGCGCAGGCGTTGGCGATACGCTCGAGCGCCTGTTCAAGGTTCTCGCGGCTGGTGGCGATCGACAGTCGGGCATAGCCGGGCAGGCCGAAGGCGGTGCCGGGGACCAGGGCGACGCCGGCTTCCTCGATCAGGAACTCGGCCAGCTCGAGGTCGGTGTTGATCCCGGGCATACGCTCGATCAGCCCCTGGACCTTGGGAAAGACGTAGAAGGTGCCGTCGGTGGGCAGGCACTCGATGCCCTCGATCGCGTTGAGCCGCTCGACGACCAGGTCGTGACGCGCCTTGAAGGCGGTGAGCATCTCGCCGATGCACGCCTGCGGGCCTTCGAGCGCGGCCTGGGCGGCGGCCTGCGAGATCGAGGCCGGGTTGGAGGTGCTCTGCGACTGCACCTTCTTCATCGCCTTGATGATGTCGATGGGGCCGGCGGCGTAGCCGATGCGCCAGCCGGTCATCGAGTAGGCCTTGGAGACGCCGTTGAGCACCAGGGTGCGCGGGGCGAGGTCGGGGCAGGCGTTGAGGATGTTGACGAAGGGCGCGTCGTCCCAGCGGATGTGCTCGTACATGTCGTCGCTGGCAATCACCGCGCGCGGGAAGTCGCGCAGCACCTCGCCGAGTGCCTCCAGCTCGTCGCGGCTGTAGGCCATGCCGGTGGGGTTGGAGGGGCTGTTGATCACCACCAGTCGGGTCTGCTCGGTCATCGCCGCGCGCAGCTGCGCCGGGGTGATCTTGAACGACTGGTCGGCGGCGGCGTGGATGAACACCGGGGCGGCGCCGGCGAGCAGCGACATGTCGGGGTAGGAGACCCAGTAGGGGGCGGGGATCACCACCTCGTCGCCCGGGTCGAGCAGGGCCTGGGCGAGGTTGAAGAAGCTCTGCTTGCCGCCGCAGGAGACCAGGATCTGTTCGGCGGTGAAGTCGAACCCGTTGTCGCGCTTGAACTTGTCGATGATCGCCTGCTTGAGCCCGGCGGTGCCGTCGACGGCGGTGTATTTGGTGAAGCCGTTCTCGATCGCGGCGACGGCGGCGGCCTTGATGTGCTCGGGGGTGTCGAAGTCGGGTTCACCGGCACCGAGCCCGATCACGTCCTTGCCCTCGGCGCGCAGCGCATTGGCGCGGGCGGTGATGGCGAGAGTGGCAGACGGCTTGACGGCCTGGACGCGGGCGGCGAGTTTGGTGCTCATCGGCGATGATCTCTAGGGAACTGGGGTGGCTGGATTTGATTGTTGCGACTGCCAATAATAGCGAAACGCCGAACGCCCGGCATCTCGCGCGAGCGCCATGGATCGCGCTTGCCGTGGTGCGTGGCCGCTATCAGTAGACGAGGTTCCCCCACATGTCCCCCAGACCCTTCCAACTCGAAGCCCGGTTCGCCCCTGCGGGCGACCAGCCCGAGGCCATCGATCGTCTGGTCGAAGGGCTGGAGGACGGCGAGGCCGGGCAGACCCTGCTCGGGGTGACCGGCTCGGGCAAGACCTTTACCATCGCCAATGTCATCGATCGGGTACAGCGCCCGACCCTGGTGCTGGCGCCGAACAAGACCCTCGCCGCCCAGCTCTACGGCGAGATGCGCGAGTTCTTCCCGCACAACGCCGTCGAGTACTTCGTCTCCTATTACGACTACTACCAGCCCGAGGCCTATGTCCCGGCCACCGATACCTATATCGAGAAGGACGCGGCGATCAACGAGCACGTCGAGCAGATGCGGCTGTCGGCGACCAAGGCGCTGCTGGAGCGGCGCGATGTGGTGATCGTCGCCACCGTCTCGTCGATCTACGGGCTCGGTGACCCGAACGCCTATCTGAAGATGGTGCTGCTGCTCAAGCGCGGCGATCTGGTCGACCAGCGCGCCATCCTGCGTCGTCTCGCCGACCTGCAGTACCAGCGCAACGAGGTCGAGCTGCAGCGCGGCTGCTACCGGGTGCGTGGCGACGTGATCGACATCTATCCTGCCGAGTCCGACGACGAGGCGGTACGGGTGGAGCTGTTCGACGACGAGATCGAGTCGCTGGCACTGTTCGATCCGCTCACCGGCACGGTACGCCAGCAGGTGGCGCGCTATACCGTTTATCCCAAGACCCATTACGCCACCCCGCGCGAGACCATCCTCCAGGCCGTCGAGCAGATCAAGCCGGAGCTGCGCGAGCGCCTCGCCGCGCTGCGCGAGCAGGGCAAGCTGGTCGAGGCGCAGCGGCTCGAACAGCGCACCCAGTTCGACCTGGAGATGATGGTCGAGGTTGGCTACTGCCAGGGCATCGAGAACTACAGCCGCTATCTCTCCGGGCGCGACCCCGGCGAGCCGCCGCCGACCCTCTACGACTATCTGCCGCACGATGCCCTGGTGGTGATCGACGAGAGCCATGTCACCGTGCCCCAGCTCGGCGGCATGTATCGGGGCGACCGCTCGCGCAAGGAGAATCTGGTCGACTACGGCTTCCGCCTGCCCTCGGCGCTCGACAACCGGCCGCTGCGTTTCGAGGAGTTCCGCGCGCGCCAGCCGCAGACCATCTATGTCTCGGCCACCCCGCGCGCCTTCGAGCTGGAACATTCGGGCACGGTGGTCGAGCAGGTGGTGCGTCCCACCGGGTTGGTCGATCCCGCACTCGAGGTGCGCCCGGCGCTGACCCAGGTCGACGACCTGCTCTCCGAGATCGGCCCCCGGGTGGCGGTCGACGAGCGTGTGCTGGTGACCACCCTCACCAAGCGCATGGCCGAGGATCTGACCGACTATCTCATCGAGCACGAGGTGCGGGTGCGCTATCTGCACTCTGACATCGACACCGTCGAGCGCGTCGAGATCATCCGCGACCTGCGCCTCGGCACCTTCGACGTGCTGGTCGGCATCAACCTGCTGCGCGAGGGGCTGGACATGCCGGAGGTCTCGTTGGTCGCTGTCCTCGACGCCGACAAGGAGGGCTTCCTGCGCTCGACCGATTCGCTGATCCAGACCATCGGGCGCGCCGCGCGCAACGCCAACGGCAAGGCCATCCTCTACGCCGACAAGGTCACCGCCTCGATGCGCCGGGCGATCGACGAAACCGAGCGCCGCCGCGCCAAGCAGCTCGCCGCCAACGCCGCCAACGGCATCACCCCGCAGACCATCCGCAAGGCGGTGGCCGACATCATGGAGGCGGCCACCCCGGGCGCGCCGCTGCCGGCGCGTGACTATGCCGCGGTGGCCGACGAGGTGGCCGAGTACGCCGCGCTCACCCCGCAGCAGCTGGCCAAGCGGATCAAGGCGCTGGAGAAGACCATGTACCAGCACGCCAAGGACCTGGAGTTCGAGCAGGCGGCGGCGGTGCGCGACCAGATCCGCGCACTGCAGACCCGGGGGCTGGCGGGCTGAGCACGCGCATGGGTGCGACACCGCGACGATGAGCGAGCAGGAGCGGCAGGAGGCCGGCGAGGTCGACACGCCCGGGTCGAACGTCGCAAGCGAGGTGTCCGGGTCGAGGCCGTCGCGGCTCGAGGGCGCGCGCCGCTGGTTGCGCTGCTTCGGGCGCGGGCTGTTGGGGCTGGCCGTCACCGGTGTGCTCGGCTCGGCGCTGCTCGTCGGGGCGCTGCGCTGGGTCGATCCGCCGGCCTCGGCGTTCATGCTCCAGCATGCCTACAATCTGTGGCGACTCGACCAGTCGCCGCCCTATTACCACCACTGCTGGGTGCCCTGGAGCGAACTCCCGCCGCCGCTGCGACTGGCGGCGATCAGTGGTGAGGACCAGCGCTTCCCGACCCATCTCGGCTTCGACCTGATCGAGATCCGTCATGCCCTCGCCGCTCATCGCCGGGGTGGCGCGTTGCGCGGCGCCAGCACCATCACCCAGCAGACGGCCAAGAACCTCTTCCTGTGGCCGGGGCAGGGCTGGGGACGCAAGGCGATCGAGGCCTGGTTCACCCTGCTGCTCGAGGTGCTGTGGTCGAAGGAGCGCATCCTCGAGGTCTATCTCAACATCATCCAGTTCAGCCCCAGCACCTATGGCGCCGGAGCGGCCAGTGTGCGCTACTTCGGCCATCCGGCGCGCACCCTGACGCTGGAGGAGTCGGCGCTGCTCATCGGCGTGCTGCCGGCCCCCGGTCACTACCGTCTCGACCGCCCCTCCGAGCGACTGCGCCGCCGCGCCGACTGGATCATCGACCAGTCCTCGCGCCTCGGCGGCGAGCGTTATCTGGGGCGGCTCTGAGGTTCAGCGATCAACCACCAGTCGCCAGCCGCCAGTCGTTAGCCGTCAGCCGCCGGGAAATTGAACCGCCAAGACGCCAAGAGCGCAAAGATGAAGAAAGGCTTCCAGCCTTCAGCCTTCAGCCTTCAGCCTTCAGCCTTCAGCCGCCAGCCGCCAGCCGCCAGCCGCCAGCCGCCAGCCGCCAGCCGCCAGCCGCCAGCCGCCAGCGGGCGTTTTTCCTCACCGTCGCCACGAACACCAGGCGTCATCATCGCACGATGGGCAAAGCGCAGCGTGCCCATCGTGGGATTGGCGATCACCGCCTAGCCGTCAGCCGTCAGCCTCCAGTGAGGGGGCTGGGTTGTCTCGTCGCGTCGCGGTTGGCCGCAAACCGGCACCGGAGGCTGTTTGCTGAAGGCTGGTCGCTTTCTTCGCGTCCTTTGGGTCTTTGCGGTTCAATCTCCTGGCCGCTGGCCGCTGGCCGCTGGCCGCTGGCCGCTGGCCGCTGGCCGCTGGCCGCTGGCCGCTGGCCGCTGGAAGCCCGTCCTCAGGGGCCGCAATACCGCTCGACCTGGGCGCGGTGGTGTTCGAGCATCTGCTCGCGGTAGCGCTGTTCGCTGCGGTCGCGGTAGGTGGCGCGGGCGGCCTGCTCCCAGCGGGCGACCTGGGCGCGGTGACGGGCGCATTTGGCCCGATCCACTGCCGTGGGGGTTGGTGTCTTGCGCGGCGCGTCGGTGGAGGTGCGCTCGATCGGGGGCGGGGTGAGTCGTTTGAGTTGGCTGCCGATCGACATCTGCGGCTTGTTGGCGGCGCTGGCGGTGCCGTCGGGGGTACGGGTGTCGAG
Organism: Marichromatium purpuratum 984; assembly: GCF_000224005.2. Taxonomy (NCBI): domain Bacteria; kingdom Pseudomonadati; phylum Pseudomonadota; class Gammaproteobacteria; order Chromatiales; family Chromatiaceae; genus Marichromatium; species Marichromatium purpuratum. Next base: position 3,659,237 of record NZ_CP007031.1, on the reverse strand, counting down.
TTCGATGCTGCCCCCCGAACTTGCGGCGTCACAGGGCGTTTGCTGGTAACTGGTATGACCGGCGGCGTCGACGCAACGATACAGCTCGGCCTGGGCGTCGAGGGCCGCGACCGCGCAGAGCAGCGCGATGGCGCCTTTCATGCTTGATCCTCCCTCCGCTGGAATTACATGGCAGGGCTCAGTGCCCTGCCATGTCCGAGCTTAGTCGGGATCCCCGGCGCGCGTGAGAGGCCGGCGGTCTCAGTCGCGCCCGCGGGCGCGCGCGGCGCGGCGCTGCTCCACGGCGTCGGCCAGTGCCTGGAGCATGGGCTCGGTGTCGTCCCAGCCGACGCAGGCGTCGGTGATGCTCTGGCCGTGAACCAACCCCTTGCCGTCACCGAGGTTCTGCCGCCCGGCGACCAGGTTGCCCTCGATCATCGCGCCGATGATGCACTGCTCGCCGCGCGCCACCTGTCCGGCCACGTCCTGACAGACGCGCACCTGCTTCTCCGGCTTCTTGCGGCTGTTGGCGTGGCTGCAGTCGATCATGACCTTCGGCGTCAGCCCCGACTCGACGATCTGGTCGGCGGCGATGTGCACGCTCTCGGTGTCGTAGTTCGGACGCTGGCCGCCGCGCAGGATGACATGGGTGTCGACGTTGCCGGTGGTGCTGAAGATCGCCGAGCGTCCCTCCTTGGTGACCGACATGAAGACATGGGGACGGGCGGCGGCGTGGATGGCGTCGATCGCCACCTTGACGTCGCCGTTGGTGGCGTTCTTGAAGCCGACCGGGCAGGACAGCCCGGAGGTCAGCTCGCGATGGCCCTGGCTCTCGGTGGTGCGCGCGCCGATCGCCCCCCAGCTGATCAGGTCGGCGAGGTACTGGGGGCTGATCAGGTCGAGGAACTCGGTGCCGGCGGGCATGCCCATGTCGTTGAGATCGAGCAGCAGCTTGCGGGCGATGCCCAGCCCCTGGTTGATCTCGAAGCTGCCGTCGAGTCCGGGGTCGTTGATCAGCCCCTTCCAGCCGACGGTGGTGCGCGGCTTCTCGAAATAGACCCGCATCACCACCTGCAACTGCTCGGCGAAGCGCTCGCGCAGCGGCTTGAGCTTGCGGGCGTACTCGATCGCGGCGTCGGGGTCGTGCACCGAGCAGGGACCGATGATCACCAGCAGGCGATCGTCCTCGCCGTGGAGGATGCGCTGGATCGCGTGACGGGTGCCATAGACGGTCGCCGAGGCGGCCTCGGAGAGCGGAAACTCCTCGTGCAACGCCTTCGGTGAGCGGACTTCTTTGATGTCGCGGATGCGCAGGTCGTCGGTCTGGTACATGGGCATGGGCGTTGCTGGATTGTCGATGGAGCGAAGCATTATAAACCGAAGCGTGTAGGTCGCTGCGCCGGAGATGACCGTCGAGCGCCGCTCGCCCGGCATGTCCGCCGTACCTTGGGGGCAGGCGCGGATTCCACGCTCGTGCCGCTGCCGCCCGGTGTCGCGTCTCCCTCGTGGCGACGGATTCGGGTATGCTTAGACAGGATCAGGGCTGCCGCCCGATCGATCCGGCGCCCGAGCACTTTCCATCTCCATTGCGGCTTGCGCCGCCGATTGCCGGTCCCGGCCCCGTCCCAGGGGTCGCGCGGATCTCGCGTCGGCGCGGCGCGGCCTGGTCGTAGGCCTGCATGAAGCAAGATATCATCGAACTCATCCGCGACGCCCTCGGGCGTCTCGTCGCAGACGGCACCCTCGCGCTCGAGGCGCTGCCCGAGCCCCAGCTCGATCGCACCAGGGATCCGGCCCACGGCGACTTCGCCACCAATATCGCCATGGTGCTGGCCAAGCAGGCGCGCACCAAGCCGCGCGACCTGGCGCAGCGACTGGTCGAGGCGCTGCCCGCCTCCGCCGCCGTGGCGCGGGTCGAGATCGCCGGTCCCGGCTTCATCAACTTCTTCCTCACCGAGGCCGCCTACCACGCCCTGGTGCCGCAGATCATGACCGCCGGGCCCGACTACGGGCGCAGCCAGGTCGGCGCCGGACGTCGGGTGCAGGTCGAGTTCGTCTCGGCCAATCCCACCGGACCGCTGCACGTCGGTCACGGTCGCGGCGCGGCCTACGGCAGCGTGGTCGCCGATCTGCTCGCCGCGGTCGGCTTCGACGTCCACCGCGAGTACTACGTCAACGACGCCGGTCGCCAGATGGATATCCTCGGCACCTCGGTGTGGCTGCGCTATCTCGAACTCTGCGGCGAGGAGCTGACCTTCCCGAGCAACGGCTACAAGGGCGACTACGTCTGGGACATCGCCGCGACCCTGCACCGCGAGCACGGCGACGCCTACCGGGTGCCGGCCGATGCGGTCTTCGCCGGGGTGGCGGCCGATGACGACGGCGCCGGCGGCGGTGACAAGGAGGCGCACATCGACGACCTGATCGCGGCGGCCAAGCGCCTGCTTGGCGACAACCGCTATCGCTTCGTCTTCGAGCTCGGACTCAACACCATCCTCGACGATATCCGCGACGATCTCGCCGGCTTCGGCGTCGACTATCAGGAGTGGTACTCCGAGCGCACGCTCACCGAGAGCGGTGCGGTCAACAAGGCCATCGAGCGGCTGCGCGCGTCCGGGCACGTCTACGAGCAGAACGGCGCGCTCTGGTTCCGCTCCACCGACTTCGGCGACGAGAAGGACCGGGTGGTGGTGCGCGACAACGGTCAGACCACCTACTTCGCCTCCGACATCGCCTATCACATGGACAAGCTCGAGCGCGGCTTCGAGCGGGTGATCGACATCTGGGGCGCCGACCACCACGGCTATGTGCCGCGGGTGAAGGCCGCGCTCGAGGCGCTCGGCGACGATGCCAGCCGTCTCGAGGTGCTGCTGGTGCAGTTCGCCATCCTCTATCGCGGCGGCGAGAAGGCGCAGATGTCGACCCGCTCGGGCGAGTTCGTCACCCTGCGTCAGCTGCGCGAGGAGGTCGGGCGCGACGCGGCGCGCTTCTTCTACGTCATGCGTCGCTGCGAGCAGCATCTCGACTTCGATCTCGACCTGGCCAAGTCCGAGTCCTCGGACAACCCGGTCTACTACGTCCAGTACGCCCACGCCCGCGTCTGCAGCGTGCTGCGCCAGGCCGCCGAGCGCGGCATCGTCATCGAGCCGAGCGGCGGCACCACCCATCTCGACCGCCTGGTCGAGCCCCAGGAGCAGGCGCTGCTGCGCTCCATCGGACGTTATCCGGAGGTGGTCGAGGGTGCCGCGCTCAAGGCCGAACCGCATCAGCTCACCCACTATCTGCGCGATCTCGCCAACGAGCTGCACACCTATTACAACGCCCACCAGTTCCTGGTCGATGACGCTGCGCTGCGCGATGCCCGGATCAAGCTGATCCTCGCCGTGCGTCAGGTGCTGCGCAATGGCCTGGGGCTGCTCGGGGTGAGCGCGCCGGAGAACATGTGAGATGACCAGGGACTACCGACGCAGTGGCGCGACCCGCCCCAGCCCGAAGCGCCAGCAGTCGCGCTCCTGCGTCTGGTGGTTCCTGTTCGGCGCCCTGCTCGGTGCCTTCGGCGCCAGTCTGTACTGGATGCCCGAGCCCGAGGTGGGCGCGGAGACCGACGGCCGCGCGGCGCCGGCCTCGCGGCCGGTGCCGGTGCAACCCGACTTCCAGTTTCCTGCTCTGCTGCGCGATGCCGAGGTCGAGATCGAGACCGACGCCCCGCCACCCCCGCCGCCGGCGCCCCGTCCCCAGCCAGAGCCGCCGCCCCAGCCGCAGACTCCGCCGCCATCGGCCAGCCTTGAGCGCCCCGCCGCCACCGGCGGCTATGTCGTCCAGGCGGGTTCGTTCAAGCGCAATGCCGATGCCGAGACGCTGCGCGCCGAACTCGGTCTGCTCGGGCTCTCCAGCCGGATTGAACGCGTCACCCTCGACAGCGGCGCGGTCTATCACCGGGTACGTCTCGGTCCCTACGCCAACAAGGCCGATGCCGAGCGGGTGCGCGCCCAGCTGCAGCGCGCCGGCAAGGACGGGCTGACGCTGCCGGCGCGCTAGCCGCCGGCGCACGCGCTCAATCCAGGTCGGGGGTCTTGCCCGAGGCGACATAGATCGCGCGCTCGGCGACATTGGTCGCGCGGTCGGCGACCCGCTCGTAGTTGTGCGCGATCCACAGCAACTGGGTGCCGGTGACGGCGAACTCGGGATCCTCGCGCATCCGCTCCAACACCTGCTCGATGAAGGCGTGCTCGTCGCGGTCGACCTGCTCTTCGGCGGCCACCGCGGCGCGCGCGCGCGCCTCGTCGCCGTTGTCGGCGAAGACCTGCAGGGTGGTCTCGAGCATGTTGATCGCAGTGTTGGCGAGGGCGGTGATCGCCGCCACCGGCTCGGCGGGGAAGGGCGTCTCGCCACGTTTGACGAGGAGACGGGCGATGTCGGCAGCATAGTCGCCGATGCGTTCGAGTTCGCTGGCCAGTTCCATGCAGGCGCCGACAGCGCGTAGATCGGCGCCTGCGGGCTTGTAGGCGGCCAGGGTTACCAGGCACTCCTGTTCGAGCAGGCGGCGCTGCTGGTTGATCTCGGCGTCGTCGGCGACGATCCGCGCGGCCAGCGCCGGATCGTGTTGCTCGAGACAGTCGACCGAGTGGCGCAGTGCCGTGAGCGCGAGCTGTCCCAGCGCGTCGACGGCTTCTTGCAGGTGAGCGCGCTGTTTCTGCACCAGGGTCAGGCTGTCGGTCATCGAATCGATCCTCATGCTTGGGGGAGTGGTTTCGGCGCCATCGGCGCCGACATGCCAACGTTCCATCTTCGCACAGGGATGTTGCGAATTTGCGGCGGTCGCCGCCGCGGGTCAGGTCTCCTCGTGCGGGGGCGTGTGGAGCCCGAGCCCGCGCGGGCGGCCCTGCCGTCCGCCGGGACCGAAGTCGCGGGCGATCTCGACGAGCTGCTCGGCGGGCAGTGGGGGCGCCGGCGCGTGCGGCTGCTCGGGCGTGGCATCGATCTCCAGCGTCTGGGTGGGGAAGGCGAACGCGACGCCGAGCTGCTCGGCCAGACGCACCACCTCCAGCAACACGCGCTGGCGCTCGACCAGCTCGGTCGCCCAGTCGGGCACGGTGAGGAAGAAATAGAGCATGACCGTGATGCCGTGCGCGCCGAGGTCGCTCACCACCACGTGGAAACCGTCCTTGCGGGTCGCCGGGTTGGCGCGGATGACCCCCTTGATACCCTCGAGAAAGGCCTCGACACGTTCCGGCGGGGTGTCGTAGCGCAGATCGATGGTGGTGTAGACGCGGCGGTGGTCGCGCTTGCCCATGTTGTCGATGGTGGCATTCATGGTGTAGGCGTTGGGCACCGCCAGCACCGAGTCGTAGAAGGTGCGGATGCGGGTGCTGCGAAAGCCGATGTCCTCGACCGTGCCCTCGTAGTTCCCCATCTTGATCCAGTCGCCGATGCGGAAGGGGTGGTCGAACATGATCGCCAGCGAGCCGAACAGGTTGGCGAGGGTCTCGCGCGCGGCGAGCGCCACCGCCAGGCCGCCGACCCCGAGTCCGGTGATCACCGAATAGGCGGGCAGGCCGATGCGTTGGGCGCCGTCGATCACCAGTGCGGCGATGGCGATGATGCTCAGCAGGCGGAAGCCGAGCCGCAGCAGTTGGCTGTCGATGCCGCGCGGGCGCAGCCGGCGCGAGCGGATGATCGCCTCGGCGGTCTGGTTGAGCAGCAACGCCACCAGCCAGGCGAGCACGGTGTAGAGCACCAGCACGAAGCCCTGTTTGACGGTGATCACGACCGCGCCGGTGAGATTGATCTGGACATCGATCAGGTATTCGAGCCCCTGCAGCAGGAGCGCCACCGCGCCGAGCGCGAGGATGGTACCCCCCCGCCTGGAGGTGTCCGTGCGCCGCTGGTCGGCGCGCCGACCGGCGCGCAGCAGCGCGCTGGCGAGCAGCGCGCCGAGACCAAGCGCGACGCCGGTGGCGAGCCACTGCCACAGGGTCTGGCCGAGCCATTGCCGGGTCAGCCAGTCCGGCAGCGTCCGCCCCCAGTCGAGGCTGAGTCCGCGCCCCGGGGTGGAGATGTAGGCGTCGTAGAGTCCAGGGGTGGCCTCGGGCAGGTAGGGCAACGCGGCCACCCGGTCATAGTCGTCCTCGAGACGATCGAGCGTCCCCGGGGTGAACAGGAACTCGCCCGCGCGCGGCCCGCTCTCGACCCGGGCGATAATGATCTCGGTGTTGGGGATGCGCCAGCGGGTGAGGTCGTGCCGCTCGACCGAGCGTGCGTCCGGGACCTCGGCGAGCGCGGGTAGTCCGACCCGGTCGATGATCTCTTTGAGCAGCAGCGCGCGCTCGATGCCGATGTTGGCGGCAAGGCGCTCGGGGATCTCGCTGAGGTTGAGGGTACGCGCCGCCCGTTGCAGCGGCACCAGGGTGTCGTTGCGTGGCCGTGCGGGATCGAGGGCGATGGCGTGGACGCGCTCGAGGTTGGTCAGCAGGCTCTGCAGCGTCGCCCTGGGGCTCGAGGTGTCGGGAGGTCGCAGCGGGTTGGCGGCGGAGGCGATTGCCGCCGGCGGGTTGGCCGGGACGGGTGCGACCGGCAGCCAGACGAGACCGAGCAGGGCGATGAGGCCGAGCGTGCTGCGCCAGCGCGTGGATGGTGCTCGCCCCGTGATCCCCGGTCGTGCCTCCATCCGCCATCTCCTGATGCCCATTCCCGCGCTCCCGCAGCTGGCGGACCCTTGCCCGCCTCGGCTTGGGGTATAGCCCGCCACCGTCCCCTTTGCAAATGCAATGGCGGTCGCGGCTCAGTCCCGGTCGCGCCGCTCGACGGTCTGCGGGTCGGCGTCGATCGAACGATAGATCTCCACCCGCTCCTCGGGCGCGAGCGTCCGTTCGAGGGTGACGAAGCGGCCGAAGATCCCGACCCGGTTGACCTCGAGGTCGATCTCGGGGAAGCGTTCGAGCATCCCCGATCGCGCGATCGCCTCGCCCACCGTGGTCTCCTCCGGTACCTCGATCCTCAGCCAGACGCGTTGATCCTTGCTGGCATAGGCGACACCGATTCGCATGCTGCTGTGCTCTGTCATGGTTCGCTCCCGTTCAGGCCGGCGTCGGGGCCGCGTCGCGGTGACGCGCGCGTGCGCGCCAGGTGTCGATCACCCGCTTGCCGGCGAGCATGAAGCCGAGGGCGAGGAAGCCGCCCGGGGGCAGGATCGCGAGCAGGAAGCCGGGATAGTCGGGGATCAGGGTCAGTTCCAGAAAGGCCATCGACTCGCCGAGCAACAGCGAGGCGTCGGCGAACAGGGTGGCGCTGCCGATGATCTCGCGCATCGCGCCGAGCGCCACCAGCACCAGGGTGAAACCGACGCCCATCATCAGGCCGTCGAAGGCCGAGGGCAGCACCGGGTTGCGCGAGGCGAAGGACTCGGCGCGCCCGAGGATGGCGCAGTTGGTGACGATCAAGGGGATGAACAACCCGAGCACCTTGTGCAGGTCGTGCAGCCAGGCGTTCATCGCCAGGTCGACCAGGGTGACCAGCACCGCGATCACCAGGATGAACACCGGGATGCGGACCTCCGGCGTCACCAAGCCGCGTACCAGGGCTACCAGCACCCCGGAGAGGGTCATCACCAAGGTGCTGGCCAGCCCCAGCCCGAGCCCGTTGGTGGCGGTGGCGGTGACCGCCAGCAGCGGGCAGAGCGCGAGCGCCTGACCGAGCACCACGTTGTTGTTCCAGATGCCGTCGGTGGCGATGCGTCGCCAGTCGGTCGGGTCTGTCTGTGTCATCGGGGTCACTCCTCTGCGGTGTCGAGCCGGTCGGGCGCGACGATGAGCCGGCTGCGCGCGGCGGCGAAGCGTTCGAGCCCGGCGCGCACCGCGCGCACCACCGCGCGCGGGGTGATGGTCGCGCCGCTGAACTGGTCGAAATCTCCCCCGTCCTTGGCCACCGCCCAACGCTCCAGCGGCGGGTCGCCGAGCGCGCGACCGTCGAAGTCGAGGATCCAGTCGTCCTTGGCCAGCTCGATCTTGTCGCCGAGCCCGGGGGTCTCGGTGTGGGCGAGTACCCGTACCCCGAGGATGCGCCCCTCGGGATCGACACCGAGCATCAGCCGGATGTCGCCGGCATAGCCGTTGCCGACCACCGGGAAGGCCAGCGCGCTGACCGCGCCGTCGCGCAACGCGCGATAGACGGTGACCGTGTGTCCGACGTCATCGTTCAGGGGAACGGTGGCATCGAGCAGGTCGTTGTCGTGCAGCTCGGCCGGGATCACCTGGGTGAGGGTCGCCCTGAGGTCTTCGGCCTCGCGCAGGGCGATGGCCTCGCGGGTGGCGATGTCACCCATCACCAGGAGTGCTGCGGCGAGCAGGGCGAAACCGCCGAGCAGTCCGGCCTGGTAGCCGACGCGTGAGCGATAACTGGGTTCGGCGAGGGTGCTCATCGGCGGGTCTCCAGGGTCTCGGCACCGATCAGCGCACGACCGCGACGATCGCGGCCGTGGATGCGGGGGCGGACGTAGTGGTCGATCACCGGGGTGCAGGCGTTCATCAGCAGCACCGCGAAGGCGACCCCTTCGGGGTAACCCGCCCAGGTGCGGATGACATAGATCAGCAGCCCGCAACCGGCACCGAAGATCAGGCGACCGCGCATGGTCACCGGCGATGTGGTGGGGTCGGTGGCGATGAAGAAGGCACCGAGCATGGTGGCGCCGCCGAGCAGGTGATAGGTGGCGTCGGGGTACTGGGTCGGGTCGTGGATGTGCATCACCGTGGCGAGCAGGGCAAGGGTGCCGAGCATCGCCGCCGGGATCTGCCAGCCGATCACCCGGGTGAGGATCAGGCCGAGGCCGCCGAGCAGCAGCAACAGCGCCGAGGTCTCGCCGAGACTGCCGCCGTGGAGGCCGAGCGCGGCCTCGAGCGGCGCGAAGCTTGCGCCGAGCACGCCGCCGAGCGTCTCGCCCTGATCGAGCGCGGTGCGTACCACGCCGAGTGTGGTGGCGCCGCTGTAGGCATCGATCGGCGCGCCACCCTGGACGATGGCCAGCGCCTCGCCGAGTCCCGGGGCGGCATCGCTGCCGAGTGGGACGGGGGCGACGAAGCTGGTCATCTCCACCGGGAAGGCGATCAACAGTGCCACCCGCGCCACCATCGCCGGGTTGAAGGGGTTCTGACCGATGCCGCCGAACACCTGCTTGGCGATCAGGATTGCGATCACCCCGCCGATCACCCCGATCCACCAGGGCGCCCAGGGCGGCAGGCTGAGCGCGAGCAGCCAGCCGGTGAGCAGCGCCGAGCCGTCACCGAGGAAGGGGCGCAGCGGGCGCCCGGCGAGCCACAGACAGAGCGCCTCGGTGACCACCACGGTGGCGAGGGTGATGGCGAACAACAGCAGCGCCGGCCAGCCGAACTGCCACAGCCCGAACAGGGTGGCCGGCAGCAGCGCGAGCATCACCAGACGCATGTCGCGGGCGATGCTCGCGCCGCCGTGGACGAAGGGGCCGGCGATCGCCGGGGGTGCGATGTGCATGGTCTCAGTGCTCCGTCTCGGTCTGCTCGGCCTGGGCGGCCTGCTGCTCGGCCTGCTTGCGCGCGGCCTCGCGCTTGCGCTTGGCCATCGCCTCGCGCTTGGCGCGCTTGATCGCCTCGAGTCGCGCGGTGCGCTGCTCGGCCAGCGCCTTGGTCTCGGCCTGCTTGCGCTTGGCGCGCTCGCGCGCGGCCAGCTCGCCCTTGGCGTGGGCGATGTACTGCGCCAGCGGCTGTTGCGAGGGGCAGGTGTAGGCGCAGGAGCCGCAGCCGAGACAGTCGTGGAGCCCGCGCGCGGCGGCGCCCTCGAGGTCGCCGGCGCGGATGTGCGCGCCCAGCTCCAGCGGCACCAGGCCACAGGGGCAGACCTCGACGCAGCGTCCGCAGCGGGTGCAGGGCATGGTCTGGCCGGGCGCGCGCTCGGCGGCGCCGAGGGCGAGGATGCCGTTGCAGCCCTTGGTGGTCGGCACCTGGGTGCCCGGCAGCGGCTGGCCCATCATCGGCCCGCCGCTCACCAGCCGGACGTCGTCCTCGGTGAGTCCGCCGCAGTGCGCGATCAGCGTCTCCACCGAGGTGCCGAGCGGTACCCACAGGTTGGCCGGGCGTGCGATCGCCGCGCCGCTGAGAGTGACCACCCGCGCGATCAGCGGCTGGCCCAGACGCAGTGCCTGATGGACCGCGAAGGCGGTGGCCGGGTTGTGCACCACCACGCCGAGTTGGGCGGTCAGTGCCCGCGCCGGGGTCTCGCGACCGATGAGCGCCTGCACCAGATGGCGTTCGGAACCCATCGGGTAGCGGGTCGGCACCCGGATCAGGGTGATCGCGTCGAACCCGGCGGCGGCCGTCTCGATGGCCGCCGCCGCCTCGGGCTTGTTGTCTTCGATCGCCACCAGGATCCCACCGACGCCGAGTGCGTGGGCCATGATGCGTGCACCGTCGATCACCGCCTCGGCGCGCTCGCGCATCAGCCGGTCGTCGCAGGTGAGATAGGGCTCGCACTCGGCGCCGTTGATCACCAAGGTGTGCAATGGATGGCTGGCGCCGAGATTGAGCTTGATCGCGGCCGGGAAGGTTGCACCGCCGAGCCCGACGATGCCTGCCGCGGCGACCCGCTCGGCGATGGTCGTCGGGTCGAGGGCGAGCGGATCGTCGCAGGGAGAGATCGCTGAGTGCCAGCGCTCCTCGCCGTCGGGCTCGATGCTGATCGTCGGCATCGCCAGTCCCGAGGGGTGATGGGCCGGGCGCTCGGCGATGGCGATCACCCGTCCCGAGGTCGGCGCGTGCAGCGGCGCCGAGATCGATCCCTGGGCGCGAGCGATCGGCTCGCCCTTGGCCACCCGCTGACCCTTGCGCACCAGTGGCGCGGCGCTGGCGCCGATGTGCTGCTGCAGCGGCAGGTCGAGGCGTTCGGGCAGCGCCAGCTCGGTGATCGGCGCGCTCGCGGCCAGCGCCTTGCGGTCATCGGGGTGGACGCCGCCGCGCAGCGGGTGGATGCGGTTGGCGGGGCGGTGCAACAGTTGGCGCAGGGCATTCATCGTGTGGCCACCTCCGGCTCCGGCCGGGGCCAGTACCAGGTCTGCGGGGTGGGACGCTCGGAGCGCATCTCGATGCCCTCGGTGGGGCAGGCGGCGGCGCACAGACCGCAGCCGGTGCAGGCCTCCGGGAAGACGACGTGGATCATGTTGTTGGCCCCCATGATGGCATCGGTCGGGCAGCGTTTGAGGCACTTGGTGCAGCCGATGCAGAGTTCGTCGTGGATGTGGGCGAGCTGTGGCGACTGCTCGTCGACCCCGGCGAGATCGACCTCGACCCCGAGTAGTTCGGCCAGCGTCTCGGCCAGCGCCCGCCCGCCCGGTGGGCAGCAGGTGACCGCGGCCTCGCCGCTGGCGATCGCCGCGGCCGCGGGCGCGCAGCCGGGGTAGCCGCATTGGCCGCACTGTGAGCCGGGCAGCAGCGCGGCGACTTGTTCGACGATGGGGTCGTCCTCGACCTTGAGGTGGTGCGCGGCGAGTCCGAGCAACCAGCCGAGGGCGAGTCCGAGAGCGGTGAGGGTGAGGATGGCGGCAAGCATCTCTGAGGCTCCGATTGCGGGGCGTCGGCTCAGGCGAGTCCGGCGAAGCCCATGAAGGCGAGCGAGAGCAGTCCGGCGACGATGAAGGCGATCGGCGCCCCAGCGAAGGCCGCCGGCACCTCGGCCACCGCCAGGCGCTCGCGCAGTCCGGCGAAGAGCACCATCACCAGGGTGAAGCCGAGCGCCGAGCCGAGCCCGTAGAGCACGCTCTCGAAGAAGTCGTGGGATTGCTGCACGTTGAGCAGGGCGACACCGAGCACCGCGCAGTTGGTGGTGATCAGCGGCAGGAAGATGCCCAATACCTGATAGAGCGCGGGCGAGATCCGGCGCACCGCCAGCTCGGTGAACTGGACCACCGCGGCAATCACCAGGATGAAGCTGAGGATGCGCAGATAACCCAGCCCGAGCGGTCCGAGCACCAGATGCTCGAGCAGCCAGCCGGCGACCGCGGCGAGGGTCAGCACGAAGGTGGTGGCCAGGCCCATCCCCAGGGCCGAGTCGAGCTTGCTCGATACCCCCATGAAGGGACAGAGCCCGAGGAACTTCACCAGCACCACGTTGTTGACCAGTGCGGTGCCGAGGATCAGCAGCAGATACTCGCCCATGGATGGCGGTCCTCACGATAGCGGCGTTCGTTTGGCATGCCCTCAAGCAAACGGTGTGCCCAAAATCGAGATTGACCCTGAATAGGGCGTCAATCGGGGATTTGCACCGGCTTCGGGCGGGGGATGGTCTGTCGTGGTGCCAACAGGCTGTGGCATGGATGCCGATCGCCCTGTCGCAAAGCCGACAAGGTCTGGAATCGATGTCGGCGGTCGCCGAACGGTTGAAAGCGGTACGCAGATTGCTTAGAGACTTCCCAGACCCACTGTCCCGAGGAGATGCCCGTGTCGCCCCAGCAAGCCCCGGAGGCCACCCAGGAGGCCGTGATCAATGCCCTCGGCGCCTTTCTCGCCGCGCCCCCCGAGGGCACCCCGCCAGAGGTGGTGGAAGCGCTCACCCTGATGGGCGGTAACCCCAAGGATCCACTGCCGCCCCGGCTGTTCTTCGAGGCGGTGGAACAGTCGCCGCTGGCGATCTCGATCACCGACGCGCGCGCGACCATCCTCTATGCCAATCGCGCTTTCGAGACCCTCACCGGTTACGCCCGCAAGGAGGTGCTGGGGTGCAACGAGTCGATCCTCTCCAACAGGGCCACACCGGAGAGCATCTATCGTCATCTGTGGCGCACCATCGAGCACCGTCAGCCCTGGACCGGAACCCTGGTCAATCGTACCAAGGGAGGCGACGACTATCTCGCCGAACTGACCATCGCCCCGGTGCTCGATCGCGGCGGCGCGCTGCGCTACTTCCTCGGCATGCATCGCGACGTCACCAAGGTCCATGAACTCGAGGTCGCGGTGCGTCAGCAGAAGGCGCGGGTCGAGACCGTGCTCGATGCCGCGCCGGCGTTGATCGTGCTGCTCGACCACGAGGGCCGGATCATCCTCGACAACCAGGAGTACAAGAAGCTGCTCGGCGATCTGCGTGGTCGCGAGCCGCTGGAGGTGCTGCACGCCGCGCTGCGCGAGCAGGTCGGGGTGGACGTGTTCGAGGCCGGGGTCTCGGGACAGGGGTTCAAGGACTTGGAGGTCGGCATCGAGGTCCCAGGTGGGGGCGGGCCGCGCTGGTTCGTCTGCTCGGCGACCCCGGTCGAGGAGTCCGATGTCTCGGCGCGCAGCTACTTCGGGCGCACCATCGGGGGTGAGCGTCGGGTGTTGCTGCTCGCCAACGAGGTCACCAGCCGGCGCCGCGAGATCGAGCGCTCGCACCTCGAGAACCTGCGCGCGCGGCTCGCCGAGCAGCAGCGCATGCACGGCATGCGCGAGGCGCTTGCTGCGGCCATCTACCAGATCCAGGTGCCGATCAACGTCATCAATGCCGCCGCCTCGATGCTGCGCGGCGGCGCGGCCAACATCGACACCCTCGCCGGGATGCTCGATCAGATCAGCCGCTCCGGCCAGCGCGCACTCGACACCCTGACCTCGGCGCTCCCCGAGGAACCGCGCGAGCCGGGGGCGCTGGTCAATGTCAACGAGCTGCTGCGTCAGGTGCTCGAACTCGAGACCGATCGGCTGCTCGCCAACGGCGTGGTGGTCGACTGGCGTCCGGCGGCGGTGCTGCCCGAGTTCACCAGCCATAAGGATCAGCTGCGCGCGCTCTTCAAGCATCTGGTCGACAACGCCATCCATGCCCTGTGCGAGTCCGGGCGGGCGCAGCGCGAGCTGCGTCTGTGCACCCGGCGCGTCGACGACGGGGTCGAGGTGGAGATCGAGGACAATGGTCCGGGGATCGTTGCGGAGGAGCGCTATCGCGTCTTCGAGCCCTTCTTCATCGGCTGGCGGCAGCGTCGCGGCCACGCCGGGATGGGGCTGGCGCTGGCCCAGGAGATCGTCACCGCTCACGGCGGCTCGATCGAGATCGATTCGGAGGCGGTCGCCGGTTGTCGCGTGCGGCTGCTGCTCAACACCCTGTCGCAGGAACGCTGATCGTGGTCGAGGATCTCATGCGCTCACCCACTCCCGGGGTGTCGGCGCCGCGCGAGGATGCGCGCCGGCTCGCCCTGCTCGAATCCCAGCTCGGGGTGCTGTTCGAGGTCAGCAGCGTGCTCAGCCGCTCGCTCGACCTGCGTCAGACCCTGAGCGCCGTGCTCTCGGTGCTCGACGAACAGGGGCGGCTGCGTCACGGCATGGTCAGCCTGCTCGACGACGAGCGTGGCGAGCTGCTCATCGGTGCGCTCCACGACTCGGCGGCGGCGCCCTTCGAGACCGTCAGCTATCGTCCCGGCGAGGGCGTGATTGGTCAGATCCTGGCCAGCAACGCGCCCTGGATCCTGCCGCGTGTCGGCGACGAGCCGCGCTTTCTCGATCGGCTCAGTCTCTACGATCCCGAGCTGCCCTTCATCGGGGTGCCGATCCGTCTCGGCGAGGCCGGCGCGGTCGGGGTGCTCGCCGCCCAGCCGCTCGACGGTGGCGCACTGCTCGAGCAGCGCGCCCACTTCCTCGAGATGGTCGCCAACCTGATCGGGCAGGCGGTGCGCCTGGCGCGTCGCGTCGAGGCCGAGCAACGGGCGCTGCGCGAGGAGCGCGACACCCTCAGGCGCGAGGTGCGCGGCGCCCATGGCTTCGACAGCATCATCGGTCGCGCCGATACCATGCGTCTGGTCTTCGAGCAGGTGCGCCAGGTCGCCAAGTGGAACACCACGGTGCTGATCCGGGGCGAGTCGGGTACCGGCAAGGAACTGATCGCCAACGCCATCCACTACAACTCACCACGCGCGCGCGGCGCTTTCGTGCGGCTCAATTGCGCGGCGCTCCCCGACAACCTGCTCGAGTCCGAGTTGTTCGGTCACGAGAAGGGCGCCTTCACCGGCGCGGCGGCCCAGCGCAAGGGACGCTTCGAGCAGGCCGACGGCGGTACCCTGTTCCTCGACGAGATCGGCGAGATCAGCCCCGCGTTCCAGGCCAAGCTGCTGCGGGTGCTGCAGGAGGGCGAGTTCGAGCGCGTCGGCGGCACCCGGACGCTCAAGGTCGATGTGCGGGTGATCGCCGCCACCAACCGCGATCTCGAGAGCGAGGTGCGTGCCGGCGAGTTCCGCGAGGATCTCTACTACCGGCTCAACGTGATGCCGATCCGCATGCCGCCGCTGCGCGAGCGGCTCGAGGACGTGCCCGAGCTGGCCCGCTTTCTGGTCGACAAGATCGCCCGCGTCCAGGCGCGCGCGCTCAGCATCAGCGACAGCGCGCTGCGGGTGCTGATGCGGCATGACTGGCCGGGCAACGTGCGCGAGCTGGAGAACTGTCTGGAGCGTGCCGCGGTGATGAGCATCGACGGACGCATCGACTGCGAGGTGGTCGAGTCGACCGGGCTGGACGTCAGCGCCATGGCCAACGAGCCGCCGCGCCCGCTGGCGCGCCCGGTGCCGGCCAAGGTCGATCTCGGCGACCCCAGGCTCGACGAGCGCGAACGGGTGATCGCCGCGCTGGAGGAGGCCGGTTGGGTCCAGGCCAAGGCGGCGCGGCTGCTCAACATGACCCCGCGTCAGATCGCCTACCGCATCCAGACGCTCAACATCAAGGTGCGCCAGTTCTGAGTGCAGCTCAGCGTGGCAGACGGA
The DNA here is from genome assembly GCF_000224005.2 of Marichromatium purpuratum 984. NCBI lineage: Bacteria > Pseudomonadati > Pseudomonadota > Gammaproteobacteria > Chromatiales > Chromatiaceae > Marichromatium > Marichromatium purpuratum. Next base: position 3,643,534 of record NZ_CP007031.1, on the reverse strand, counting down.
TGATGCGCTCGACCAGCGGGATGTGGCGCAGCCGACGCATGATCTGGGCGAGATGGACGCGGCTGCGCACCAGGATCACGAACTCCAGCGCGGTGGTCATCCCTTCCTTCTCGCAAGAGACCACGGTCTCGATGTTCGAGCCCTGTTCGGCGATGGCGCTGGCGACCACCGCCAGGGCGCCGCGACGGTTGCCGATCTCGACGCGGATCTCGGTGGAGAACTCGCCCTCGGGCTCGCTCGCCCACTCCACCGCCAGCCGGCGGTCGCGCTTGCGCTCGGGGCTGCCGAGGTTGCGGCACTCGCTGCGGTGCACGACGATGCCGCGCCCGGGGCTGAACTGGGCGGCGATGGTATCGCCGGGAATCGGTCGGCAGCAGCGCGCGAAGCTCACCACCATGCCCTCGGTGCCGCGGATCGCCAGGCGGTTGGGGTGGTTCTTGGCCTCGTTGCGGGGCTCGTTGCCGAGTTCCTCGAATTCGCCGCCGACGAGTCGGCGTGCGACCAGCGCGGCGAGCCGGTTGCCGAGTCCGATGTCGACCAGCAGGGCGTCGAGCCCGGTGAGCTTGGCCTCGTCGAGATAGGCGGCGAGTTGCGGCGTCTCGAGTTGGTCGAGATCGAGGTCGAAGACCGAGAGTTCGGCGTTGAGCAGTCGCTGGCCGAGTCCGAGCGCCTCGCGCTGCTTGAGGTTCTTGAGATAACTGCGGATGCCGGCGCGGGCCTTGCCGGTGGTGACGAAGTTCAGCCAGGAGGCGTTGGGTTTGGCCCCGGGGGCGGTGATGATCTCGACGCGCTGGCCGCTGCGCAACACCGTGTTGAGTGCCACCAGGCGGTGATCGACGCGGGCGGCGACACAGGTGTTGCCGATGTCGGAGTGGATCGCGAAGGCGAAGTCGACGACGGTGGCGCCGCGCTTGAGGGTGATGATCCGCCCCTTGGGGGTGAAGACATAGACCTCGCCGGGGAAGAGGTCGACCTTGACGTTCTCGAGGAATTCGACCGAGTTGCCGGCCTCGCGCTGCATCTCCAGCAGGTTCTGCAGCCAGTCGGCGGCGAGCGCCGCGGGGTTGGCCTCGTCGCCGCTCTTGTAGAGCCAGTGCGCGGCGATCCCCGACTCGGCCATGCGCTGCATGTCCTCGGTGCGGATCTGCACCTCGATCTGAACTCCCTGAGGACCGACCAGCACGGTATGCAGCGACTGGTAGCCGTTGGCCTTGGGGATGGCGATATAGTCCTTGAAGCGACCGGGGACCGGCTTGTAGAGGTTGTGGACCACGCCGAGCACGCGATAGCAGGTGTCGACCCGGTCGACGACCACGCGGAAGGCGGAGACGTCGATCACCTCCTCGAAGGGGTGATGCTTGTCGCGCATCTTGCGGTAGATGCCGTAGAGATGCTTGCGTCGTCCCTCGACGGTGCCGGGGATTCCCTCCTGGACGAGCGTCTGCTGGAGCGCGCGCTCGACCGTGCCGACCATCTCGACCCGCTCCCCGTGGGTGCGCCTCACCGCGCCATGGATGATCCGACGGCGCCACGGCCAGTGGTGCTCGAAGCCGAGTTCCTCGAGTTCGATGCGGACCCAGTTGATGCCCAGGCGGTTGGCGATCGGGGCGTAGATCTCCAGGGTCTCGCGCGAGATCCGGCGACAGGCCTCGGGGCGCATCGCATCGAGGGTGCGCATGTTGTGCAACCGGTCGGCGAGCTTGATGAGGATCACCCGGATGTCGCGGGTCATCGCCAGCAGCATCTTCTGCAGGCTCGCCGCCTGTGCCTCGGCGCGTGAGTCGAAGTCGATCTGCGAGAGTTTGCTGACCCCGTCGACCAGTTCGGCGACATCGTCGCCGAAGTCGGCGGCGACCTCGGCCTTGGCGATGTCGGTGTCCTCAATGACGTCGTGCAGCAGCGCGGCCATCAGACATTTGTAGTCCATGCGCATCTCGGCGAGGATGCGCGCCACCGCGACCGGGTGATAGATGTAGGGCTCGCCCGACTTGCGCTTCTGGCCCTCGTGGGCCTCGGCGCCGAACAGATAGGCGCGGTAGAACTCGCGGACCTGGTCGGGGGGGAGATAGCTTTCGAGATAGGCGCAGAGGTCGCTGATGAGATAGCGCGGCGGTTCGGCGCGCAGCGAGGATTCGGGCGCGCGAGCGGCGGGCGGCGCGACGGTCAGCGGATCGGCGGACATGGACGGCGCGGTGCGACGGTAGCGGTGGGGAGCTGCGCGCGCCACCGGCACGGAGGCCGGTGGGCACGCCCGGGTGCGGGCATGGGGGCCCGCCGCGAGGACACGACTAGCGGGCCTCGCCGCGCGGCGTCTCGGTCGCGGCCAGCTCGGCGGCGAGCGCCTGCTCGAGCGAGGCCGACTCGTCGATCTCGGCCTGGGCCTCCTGGACGCTGCCCTTGGTGACGTTGCCGGCGGCGATCTCGCGCAGCGCCATCACCGTCGGCTTGTCGTTCTCCCAGGCCAGCGTGGGCTCGACACCGTTGGCGACCTGGCGGGCGCGCTTGGTGGCCAGCAGCACCAGATCGAAGCGGTTGTCGACGTTCTTGAGGCAGTCCTCGACGGTAATTCTTGCCATGGTCGGGTGATCTCTAAAAGCTATTTTGGAGCGGATGAAAGCAGAGCGGGCCGTGCATCTCGATGCGGTGGCGCGGCGCCGCGACGGGGCGCCCCGGGGCGGTCCTGGGACGGCCCGCGAACAGGGTGTGAACACTGTTCAGACTATCACAAGAACGCTGGGTTCAAGTAGCGTCCGGCAGGTCTTTGCGAGTGACCCGCCGCCGGTCCCCAGGCCGGCGGCGCGGGATGTCGAGCGAGGTTCGCCGGTGGCGCCGGCTCAGCCCTCGAGCAGCGCTGCGAGCACGCCCTGCTGGCGCGCCTGGCGCTGGCGCTCGGCGGTAACGATCGCCGCCAGGGTGGCGAGCGCGGCGTCGAAGTCGCCGTTGACCACCAGATAGTCGTACTCGTCGCCGTGGATCATCTCGTCGCGGGCCTGGGCCATGCGCCCGGCGATCACCGTGTCGCTGTCGGTGCCGCGTCCGCGCAGCCGACGCTCGAGTTCGGCGATCGAGGGCGGTAGTACGAAGATGCCGACCGCCTCGGGGATGCGCGCGCGGACCTGGCGTGCGCCCTGCCAGTCGATCTCCAGGATCAGGTCCTCGCCGGCCTCGAGCCGGTCGCGCACGTCCTGCTCGCGGGTGCCGTAGAGGTTGCCGAAGACCTCCGCCGATTCGAGGAAGTCGCCGGCGGCGATCGCCTGCTCGAAGCGTTCGCGGGCGAGGAAGTGATAGTGGACGCCGTCGCGCTCGCCGGCGCGCGGCGCGCGGGTGGTGCAGGAGACCGAGAGCGCGAGCGCGGGATCACGCTCGAGGAGCGCCCGGACCAGACTGGTCTTGCCGGCGCCCGAGGGCGCCGAGACGATGAAGAGGATGCCTTGTCCCATTGCGGGTGTGCCTTCGACGGTGGGGGTCCTGCGCGCTCGCCGACGATGTCTGGTGCCGGCGCTGCGGTCGCGAGTCCGGGCGGACTCCGGGGCGCTTTTCCCAGCTGGCTGCGCGAGACGAAAAAGGCTTAATTATACGACCTTGCGCGTCAGGACTCGACAGCCGCTCGCGTTCGCCTGATTGTCTGTCGGAGGCGCACCGGTCGTGTCGATGGGTGCGGATCCACGAGGAACCGAGGCGTTGCGTGTTCACTCGATGTTCTGGATCTGCTCGCGCATCTGCTCGATCAGTACCTTCATGTCGACCACGGTGCGGGTGATCTCGACGTCGGAGGACTTGGAGCCGATGGTGTTGGTCTCGCGGTTGAGTTCCTGCATCAGGAAGTCGAGCCGGCGCCCGATCGGCTCGTCGCGTTCGAGCACGCTGCGCACCTCGGCGATGTGGGCGGTGAGCCGGTCCATCTCCTCGTCGACGTCGAGCTTGGTGGCGACGAGCACGATCTCCTGTTCGAGCCGCCCCTCGTCGAGTTCCTCGCGCAGCTCGGCGAGGCGCTCGGCGAGCCGGGCGCGGGTCTCGGCGATGACCTCGGGCATGCGGGTACGCACCCGTTCGACACAGACCTCGAGCCGGTCGCAGCGCTCGCGCACCAGCTGTGCGAGGCGTGCGCCCTCGCGCTCGCGGGTGGCGATCAGGCCGTCGATGGCTTGGTCGAGCAGTGCCATCGCGGCGGCGCCGATCTGATCGAGATCGCGCTCCTGCTCGCGGATCACGCCGGGCCAGCGCAGCAACTCGAAGGGGGTGGGGCGGGTGTCGCGACCGCTGAGCCCGGCGAGGGCGTCGCCGGCGGCGAGCAGCTGCTCGACCAGCGGGCGGTTGAGCTCGAGCGCGACCGGGGCGCCGGCGCCGGGATTGAAGCGCAGCGCGCAGTCGACCTTGCCGCGGTGCAGGCGTTCGCCGAGCCGCGCGCGGATCCGGGTGTCGAGGGCGCGCAGCTCCTCGGGCAGGCGCAGCATCGGCTCGAGATAGCGATGGTTGACGGTCCTGAGTTCCCAGGTAAGCTCGCCCAGCGCGCTCTGGCTGGATTCACGGGCGAAGGCGGTCATGCTCTTGATCATGCTGGCGCGGCTCTCGGGGTCGGTGGGACGGTCGGATGCGCTCCAGTATAAGGCAGCGTCGCCGCCAGAACCGCATATCCCAATGCTGGGGGTCTTTCGATGCGCTCCAGTATAAGGCAGCGTCGCCCGGCCTTTCGAGCGTCGGCGTCGTGGGTGATGGGTATACTTGGCGCCAATGTGTGTCGCCCCGGGACGCGTGTTCTCGCCATCGGGTGCCATCAATGGGTACCGTGTTGCAAGACACCCGGTCCGGCTCGGCCGCCCGGGTCCAGTGGAGCAGATGAACCAGCCATGGCCCTGGCCCGAAAAAACCTCTCTCCGGGCACCCTGGTGGGCGCCTATCAGCTCGCCGAGGTTATCGGCAAGGGCGGCTTCAGCCTGATCTATCTCGCCCACGACCTCGACACCGGGGCCGAGGTGGTGATCAAGGAATACATGCCGAAAAAGCTCGCCCGCCGCCGCGACGGGGGGCGTGTCGTCCCGATGAGCGCCGAGCAGGCACTGGCGCTGCACCACGGTCGGCGGCTGTTCTTCCAGGAGGTACAGGCGCTGGCCTCGCTGTCGCACCCGAGCATCGTCCGCGTGCTCGACTTCTTCCTCGCCAACGACACCGGCTATCTGGTGATGCCCAACGAGCGCGGACGCAATCTCTCGACCTATCTGCAGCAGCGCCGCGGCGGTGTCAGCACCACCTTTCTGCTCGAGGTGTTCGTGCCGGTGCTCGATGCCCTGGCGCTGATGCACCAGCACGCGATGGTCCATCTCGACGTCAAGCCCGGCAACGTCCACCTGCGTCACGGCAACCAACCGCTGCTGCTCGATCTCGGCGCGGTGCACCCGCTCAACCGCGAGCGCGCCCGCGGCAGCCAGGTGGTCACCGCCGGTTACTCGCCGGTCGAGCAGTATTTCAGCGCCGCCGAGCTTGGTCCCTGGACCGATGTCTATGCCGTCGGTGCGAGCATCCGCACCTGCATGGAGCGCAAGACCCCGCCGCCGGCGCTCGAGCGCAAGAAGGAGGACACCCTGGTGTCGGCACGCGAGGCGCTCGCCGGGCGCTATCCCGGCTTCCTGCTCGAGGCGGTCGACTGGGCGATGCAGATGGAGGCGGCGCGCCGTCCGCGGGATGCCAGCGCGCTGCTCGACTGGTTGCGCCCGCATCTGGAGCGCTACCGGGCGGGTGCGGTCACGGGTGCCGTCGACAGCCGTCCGAGCGGAGTCGAGGCGCATTGACGCCTCCCTGGCCGGCGACCGAAGATGGTCGGCCAATCAACCGAGAGACAGAGTCCATGCGACCATCCCAACGCCGTCCCGACCAGCTGCGCGACCTGCGCTTCACCCGTGGCTTCACCAAGCACGCCGAGGGCTCGGTGCTGGTGGAGTTCGGCGACACCCGGGTGCTCTGTACCGCCAGCGTCGAGGCCCGGGTGCCGCCCTTCCTCAGGGGCCAGGGCAAGGGCTGGGTGACCGCCGAGTACGGCATGCTGCCGCGCGCCACCGGCGAGCGCAGCCCACGCGAGGCGGCGCGCGGCAAGCAGGGCGGTCGCACCCTCGAGATCCAGCGCCTGATCGGGCGCGCGCTGCGGACCGCGATCGATCTCGACGCCCTCGGCGAGCGCACCATCACTCTCGACTGCGACGTCCTCCAGGCCGACGGCGGTACCCGCACCGCGGCGATCTCCGGTGCCTGGGTGGCGCTGCGCGAGGCCGTCGACGGCCTGCTCGCCAGCGGCGCGCTCGGTGCCGATCCGCTGCACACCCAGGTCGCAGCGGTCTCGGTCGGGGTGTTCGAGGGCGAGCCGGTGCTCGACCTCGACTATGCCGAGGACAGCAAGGCCGAGACCGACATGAATCTGGTGATGGACGCCGATGGGCGCTTCATCGAGATCCAGGGCACCGCCGAGGGCGTGCCCTTCGCCCGCAGCGAACTCGACGCCTTGCTGGCGCTGGGCGAGGCCGGTATCCGCGAGATCCAGGCCGCGCAGCGCGCAGTGCTGGCCGACTGACCACCTGATCAATCCACCTGCCGATGGACCCCGCCATGAACCCAAACGCACCCGAGACCCGGATCGTGCTGGCGAGCAACAATGCCGGCAAGGTCCGCGAGATCAACCAGTTGCTCGCCGCCAGCGGGCTGCAGGTCGAGCCGCAGCGCGACCACGCCATCCCCGAGATCGAGGAGACCGGGCTGACCTTCGTCGAGAACGCTATCCTCAAGGCGCGCAACGCCGCGCGTCACAGTGGGCTGCCGGCGATCGCCGACGACTCCGGCATCGAGGTCGACGCCCTCCAGGGCGCGCCCGGGATCCGCTCGGCGCGTTATGCCGGGGCGGGCGCGAGCGATGCCGAGAACCTCGCACAGCTACTGCAGGCGCTCGCCGGTGTCGCCCCCGAGGCGCGCAGCGCGCGCTTCCAGTGCGTGCTGGTCTATCTGCGTCATGCCGAGGATCCGACCCCGGTGATCTGCCAGGGCACCTGGGAGGGGCGGGTGCTCGAGACCCCGCGCGGCACCAACGGCTTCGGCTACGACCCGGTGTTCTTCGTCCCCGAGACCGGCTGCAGCGCCGCCGAGCTCGACGCCGAGACCAAGAACCGGCTCAGTCATCGCGGCCAGGCGCTGCGGCTGCTGCAGGCGCGGTTGGCACCGGCGGGTGTCTGAACTCCAACGAACACGTTATCGATCATGACCCAACAGACCATCGACTCGCGGCTGCAACAGGTGCAGTCGCGCATCCAGGCCGCCGCCGCGCGCGCCGGGCGCGACCCGGCCACGATCGCGCTGCTGGCGGTGAGCAAGAAGCAGCCACTGGCGGCCATCGCCGCCGCCCATGCGGCCGGCCAGCGCGCCTTCGGCGAGAGCTATGTGCAGGAGGCGCTCGACAAGATCACCGCGTTCGAGGCGCCCGGCATCGAGTGGCACTTCATCGGTCGGGTGCAGTCGAACAAGACGCGCCAGATCGCCGCCCACTTCGACTGGGTGCACGGGCTGTGCAGCCCGGACCACGCCCGTCGGCTCAACGACCAACGCCCCGCGGATGCGGCACCGCTCAACGTCTGCATCCAGGTCAACCTCGCCGGCGAGGCGAGCAAGGCCGGGCTCGCACCCGAACAGGCCGCCGAGCTGCTGGCGCTCTGCCAGACCCTGCCGGCGCTGCGCGTGCGCGGGTTGATGACGTTGCCGCCGCCGGCCGAGGACGAGGCGGCGCAGCGCGCGCCCTTCCGCGCGCTGCGCGCGCTGCGCGATACGCTGGCCAGCGCCGCCACCCCGCTCGAGTGTCTGTCGATGGGGATGTCGGGCGATCTCGAGGCGGCGATCCTCGAGGGCTCGACCCTGGTGCGGGTCGGCACCGCGGTGTTCGGGCCGCGTCCTTATAATTGAGTTTTGGCATGGCGCCTGCCGGGCGCCTGCCGCATGGTTTCCTTCAGTTTCCGGGGTTGATATGACGACAGCCAGCATTGCCTTCATCGGTGGCGGCAACATGGCCACCAGCCTGATCGCCGGCCTGATCGCCGACGGCTACGATACCGCCGCGATCCGGGTCGTCGAGCCCGACGACCAGCGCCGCGGCGAGCTGCAGGCGCGCTTCGGCGTGCGTGCCTTCGCCGCTGGTGCCGACGCGATCGACGGGGTCGAGATCGTCGCCCTGTGCGTCAAGCCGCAGGTCGCCGCCGCAGTCTGCCGTGATCTGGCTCCGGCGCTCGCCGCTCGCCGGGTGCTGGTGATCTCGGTGATGGCCGGGGTGCGCGAGGCGACGCTGCAACGCTGGCTCGGTGCGCCGCTGCCGGTGGTGCGGGCGATGCCCAACACCCCGGCGATGGTGCAGACTGGCGCGATCGGCTTGCATGCCAGTGCCGAGGTCGATGCCGCCGGTCGCAATCATGCCGAGACCATCCTGCGCGCCGCCGGGCTGACCCGCTGGGTCGACAGCGAGACGCAGATCGACGCCGTCACCGCCATCTCCGGCAGTGGCCCGGCCTACTTCCTGCGCTTCATGGAGGCGCTCGAGGAGGCCGGCGTCGCCCTCGGGTTGGATGCCGAGACGGCGCGCCTGCTGACCGTGCAGACCGCGCTCGGTGCGGCCAAGATGGCGATGGAGAGCGACGAGACCCCGGCGCGCTTGCGCGAGCGGGTGACCTCGCCCGGCGGCACCACGGCGCGCGCGCTGGCGGTGTTCGACGGCGCCGACCTGCACGATCTGGTGGCGCGCGCCGCGCGTGCCGCGCGTGACCGCGCCGCCGAGATTTCGACCGAACTCGAGGGCCAGTCATGAGTTCGTCCTATCTGCTCAATCCCGCCGTCTTCCTGATCCAGACCCTGTTCGGGCTCTATGCCGCGGTGGTGGCCATCCGCTTCCTGCTGCAGTGGTCGCGCGCCGACTTCTACAACCCGATCTCGCAGTTCGTGGTCAAGGTCACCAGCCCGGTGCTGCGCCCGCTGCGCAAGCTGGTGCCCGGCTACGGCGGACTCGATCTCGCCTCGCTGCTGCTGGTGTGGCTGCTGCTCGCCGTCGAGTCGTTGCTGCTGATGCTGCTGCTCGGGGTCGAGCGCTCGCCCTTCGCGGTGCTCGGCTGGGCCGTGCCCGGGGTGGTTGAGTTGTTCTTCGACATCTTCTTCTTCGCCGTGCTGGCGCGCGCCCTGCTCAGCTGGCTCAACCCCGACCCCTTCAACCCGGCCGTGGCGCTGCTCGCGCGCCTGACCGATCCGCTGATGCGTCCAGCGCAGCGGCTGATCCCCCCGATCGGCGGTATCGATCTGTCACCGATGGCGGTGCTGATCGGGTTGGTGCTGCTCAAGATGCTGCTGGTGCCGCCGCTCGATTTCCTCGTCGGCAACCCCTTCTGAGGCGGGCATGAGCTGGTATCGCTGGAACGGGGAGGATCTGGAGCTGTCGCTGCGGGTACAGGTGCGTGCGCCGCGCGATGCCTTCGTCGGTCCCGATCCCGGTGGCGAGTACTACCGGGTGCGGATCAAGGCCCCGCCGGTCGACGGCAAGGGCAATCAGGCGCTGCGACGGTTCGTCGCCGACGCCTTCGGGGTGGCGCCCTCGCGGGTCACCCTGATCGGCGGCGAGCACGCACGCTACAAGCGGCTGCGCATCGAGGCGCCGCAGCAGCTGCCCCTACCCGTCGAGCGCCCCTGAAGCCGCGAGTCTTTCGCTCAATGTGTTCAACAGGAGATTGCGTCATGTTCAGACTTCGAGCCCTGCTGCTCCCGCTCGGCGTGGCACTGGCGATCAGCGCCCCGGTCGGCGCCGAGACCGCCACCAGCGCCGATGGCTACCAGATCCACTACAACGCCATCCCCACCGCGACGCTCAACCCCGAGATCGCCAGTGAATTCAAGATCCTGCGCAGCAAGCGTCGCGGCATGCTCAATGTCGGCGTGCGCGGCCCGAGCGAGCAGGGCATGGGCGCGCCGACGCGCGCGCGCGTCGAGGTCGAGGCCCTGACCCCGCCCTCGACCGAGGCCACGCGCGTGCCGATGCGCGAGATCACCATCCCCGAGCGCGGCACCGTGCACTATGTCGGCGAGTTCCCGATCGAGGAAGAGCAGCTGATGGTGTTCCGCATCGCGGTGACCCCGGAGGGCAGCGACCAGACCACCAAGGTCGAGCTCGAGCAGCAGTTCTTCACCGAGGACTGAGCCCTGACGCGCGTTCAGCGCAGCACCAGGAGCTGCCAGAGCGCGTGCACCCCGAAGCCCGTCACCACCGCCCCGGCGAGCTGGCGCACCCAGACGCGCTCGCCGAGCCGGGCGGCTGCGCCGGCGAGCAGCCCGAGCCCGACCAGGGTTGGCAGGGTGCCGGCGCCGAAGGCGAGCATCACCAGCGCGCCGCGTCCGGCATCGGTGCTCGCCAGGGCGCTGATCAGCACGCTGTAGACCAGTCCGCAGGGCAGCCAGGCCCAGATCAGCCCGATCAGCGCCGCACGCGGCAGGCTGCGCACCGGCAGCAGCGCGCGCCCGAGCGGCTCGAGCCGGCGCCACAGCACCAGTCCCAGTCGCTCGCCGAGCGCGAGCACCCGCCACCAGCCGCCGAGATAGAGCCCGAGCAGGATCATCACCACCCCGGCGAGGCCATAGAGCGCGCGCTGCACCGCCAGCAGCGGGCCGAGCTCGACCAGCAGTGCCCCCAGTGCGCCGACCAGCGCCCCGGCCAGGGCATAGCCGGCGATGCGCGCGAGGTTGTAGGCGAGCAGAAAGGGCAGCAGGCGCAATGGCCGGGCGCGGGTGGCGGGGTCGAGCCCGAGGGTGAGGGTGCCGGCGACGCCGCCGCACATCCCCAGACAGTGCACGCCGCCGAGCAGGCCGACGAGGAAGGCGGTGGGGTAGAGCCCCAGTGGGGCCTGTTCGAGCATCGATCGACTCCTCGCAGGGCGCGCGACCCTGCTCAAATGCACGGATGAGCGTTTATCCTATTGGGGTTGTGGCGCCGGCGCGGCCCGATCGTGTCGGGCGCCGATCCCATCCATCCGACGTTTTCTTTCAGGACGCCCCCATGATGCAAGACTACCAGCGCGACCTTCTGGACTTCGCGACCTCGATCGGCGCGCTTCGGTTCGGCGAGTTCACGCTGAAATCCGGCCGCCAGAGCCCCTATTTCTTCAATGCCGGTCTGTTCGATACGGGTGTGCGCCTGGCGCGGTTGGGCGAGGCCTTCGCCCAGCGCATCGTCGACGCCGGGGTTGCGTTCGACGTGCTCTACGGTCCCGCCTACAAGGGCATCCCGCTGGCGGCGACCACTGCCATCGCGCTCGCCACCAAGCACGACCGCGATCAGCCCTATGCCTTCAACCGCAAGGAGGCCAAGGACCACGGCGAGGGCGGCACCATCGTCGGCAGTCCGCTGCGCGGGCGGGTGTTGATCATCGACGATGTGATCACCGCCGGGACCTCGGTGCGCGAGTCGGTCGAGATCATCCGTGCCGCCGGGGCCGAGCCTGCCGGGGTGGTGATCGCGCTCGATCGTCAGGAGCGCGGGCGCGATGTCCGCTCGGCGGTGCAGGAGGTCGAGGAGACCTATGCCATGCCGGTCTACAGCGTGGTCACCCTCGATGATCTCATCGCCTTCCTCGGCGAGCGCCCCGAGGCCGACGCGATGGCCGCTGCGGTGCGCGATTATCGCGCCCGTTACGGGGCCTGATCGCCGCACGCAAGCCGGGGAGGGTGTCGCCGCTGGTCTGTGCCGGGGTCCGTGAGCGCGCGGCGCGGCGTGCCCTACCCGGCGGCGTCCAGCGCCCCTTCCTCGATCGTCAGGAGGCCTTGCGATGTCGAAGCGATCGCCCTGCCCGAGTCCTCTCTGCTCGCTGGTCGTGGCGGCCTGTCTGTGCGCTTGCCTGCAGCAGGCCGGGGCGCGTCTGTATCGCTGGGTCGACGAGACGGGCAACATCCATTATTCCGATGTCCTGCCGGCCGAGTCGGTCGAGCGCGGGCATGTCGAACTCGATACCCGTGGCGTCGAGCGCGAGGCGGTCCCGCCCGCGCCCTCCGAGGCGGAGATCGAGGCCGAGCGCGCCCGCGCGCTGGCACAGATGTATGACGACTACATCCTCGCGAATTATCGCAACGAGGAGGATGTCCGCATGGTCAGGGAGGGGCAACTGAGCGCGCTCGATGCCCGCATCCAGGTGCAGCGCGACGGCATCCGCCGCGAACGGACGCGTCTCGAGGCGCTCGCCACCGAGCGGGCCGGGGCCGATCAGGGGCAGGCCGAGACCCTGCGCACGCTGGAGTCCGAGGTGATCGAGGTCGAGCGCCGGATCCTCGAACACTATCGCCGCATCGTCGTTCTGGAGCGCTCCAAGGACGCGGCGCGCCGACGCTTCGCCGAGGTGCTGGAGCGGCTGCGTGAGCTACGTGGGCTGGACGGGGAGGCGGTGGCGTCGCTCCCGGTGCCACCCCATCGTCTGGTGTGTGGTGAGAGGGCGCGCTGCGCGCGCGACTGGACGCGGGCGCAGGCCTATCTGACGGAGCGTTTCGCGCCGCCCGAGTTGCACCAGAGCATCGATCTGCTGATCGCCCGGATGCGTGACGAGCGCGAGGTGCGGGTGCTCACCCTGGCCCGGCTGAGTGGGCTGGAGGGCGGCACCGTGCTCTATCTCGACCTGCAGTGCCGCAACCGACTGACTGGCGCCGACGACTGTATCGACGCCGCCGCCAAGGCCGCGGTCGCGGGCTTTCGCGACGCGCTGCGGCCCCCGCGCTGAGCCTCAGCGGCTGCGGATCAGGGTGCCGACGCCCTCGTCGGTGAACAGGTCGAGCATCACCGCGTGCTCCACCCGGCCGTCGATGATGTGCGCCGAGCGTACCCCGGAGTGCACCGCGTCGAGCGCGCAGCGGGTTTTCGGCAGCATGCCGCCGGTGATCACCGCCTCGTCGATCAGCGACTGCACCCGCGCCGCATCGATCTCGCTGATCAGTCCGCCGTCGCCGTCGAGCAGCCCGGGGGTGTTGGTCAGCAGCAGCAGCTTCTCGGCCTCGAGCACCTCGGCCATCTTGCCGGCGACCAGATCGGCGTTGATGTTGTAGGCGCGTCCGTCCTCACCGACCCCGATCGGTGCGATCACCGGGATGAAGTCGCTCTTGACCAGCATGTGCAGGACGTGGGGGGCGATGCTCTCGACCTCACCGACATGGCCGAGGTCGATGATCTCGGAGGCCTTGAGCTCGGGTGCGCCACGGCGCAGCACCAGCTTGCGGGCGCGGATCAGGTCGCCGTCCTTGCCGGTGAGACCGACGGCATGGCCGCCGTGCTGGTTGATGAAGTTGACGATCTCCTTGTTGACCAGTCCGCCGAGGACCATCTCGACCACGTCCATGGTCTCGGCGTCGGTCACCCGCATCCCCTGGACGAACTCGGTGGCCTTGCCCAGACGCTTGAGCAGCGAGCCGATCTGCGGGCCGCCGCCGTGGACGATCACCGGGTTGATGCCGACGAGCTTCATCAGCACCACGTCGCGGGCGAAGCCCTGCTTGAGGCGCTCGTCGACCATGGCGTTGCCGCCGTACTTGATCACCATGGTCTTGCCCTGGAAGCGACGGATATAGGGCAGCGACTCGTTGAGGACGTGGGCGATGGTATGGGCGCGTTCGTTTGCGAGTGTCATCTGTGGTGTCCGGGTCTGTCGATGCGTCGGCGCGCCGGGCGGCGCGGGTGGGACGCGGGTGGGGCGAGCGGAGACGATCGGCGCGTCTTCGCAGCGGGTGCGCCGGGGCGGTCCTGGAGGCCGATGGTGGGCGTCCCCGGCGTGGCGCGGCGCCGCGCCGGCGGCCCGCCGGCGCGCGCTCTGGCGCTCGATTCAGTGTCTGCCGGTGTGGCCGAAGCCGCCCGCGCCACGGCTGGTGGCGTCGAACGCATCGACCATCCGCAGCTCGGCCTGCAGTACCGGCACCAATATCAGCTGGGCGATGCGCTCACCGGGTTCGATACGGAAGGGGGCCGTCCCGCGGTTCCAGCAGGAGACCATCAGCGGTCCCTGGTAGTCGGAGTCGATCAGCCCGACCAGGTTGCCGAGGACGATGCCGTGGCGATGGCCCAGCCCGGAGCGCGGCAGGAGCATCCCGGCGACGCCGGGCTCGGCGATGTGGATCGCCATCCCGGTGGGCAGCAGCTCGGCGTCGCCGGGGGCGAGTTCGAGTGGGGCCTCGAGCATGGCGCGCAGATCGAGCCCGGCCGAGCCGGTGGTGGCGTACTGCGGTAGTGGATAGTCGCGCCCGAGTCGGGGATCGAGCAGCTTGACGTCAAGACGATGGTGCATGGTGTTCGAGATAGCGTTCGGCGATGAGCTCGGCCAGCGCCCGCGCGAGTCGGGGCTTGGCCATCATGGGTAACTCGCGCTGACCGTCGGACCAGAGCACGGTGAGCGCGTTCTCCTCGCGCTCGAAGCCGCCGCGCGGACCACCGACCCGATTGGCGGCGATCATGTCGAGCCCCTTGTCGACGAGCTTGCCGCGGGCATAGTGCTCGACGCGCTCGGTCTCGGCGGCGAAGCCGACGGTGAAGGGGGCGGGGCGGTGCGCGGCGACCTCGGCGAGGATGTCGGGGTTGCGTTCGAGACGGATCTCGAGCGCGGCGTGCTCCTTCTTGATCTTGGTCTCGGCCGGCGCGACCGGGCGGTAGTCGGCGACCGCAGCGGTGGCGACGAAGAGTTCACAGGCCGCGGCGCGGGCGATCACCTCGGCGTGCATCTGCAGCGCGGTCTCGACCTGTACCACCTGCTCGAGCGGCGGTGGCGTCAGCGCGGTGGGGCCGCTGACCAGGGTCACCCGGGCGCCGAGCGCGGTGAGCGCCTCGGCCAGCGCATAGCCCATGCGCCCGGAGCTGCGGTTGCCGAGATAGCGCACCGGGTCGAGCGGCTCGCGGGTGGGACCGGCGGTGAGCAGTACCCGGGCACCGTCGAGTGGTCGTGCCGGGTGCAGCGCGGCGGCGATCTCGGCCGGTTCGAGCATCCGCCCCGGGCCTTCGTCGCCGCACGCCTGGATGCCGACGCCGGGGCCGATCACCTGGACGCCGCGCGCGCACAACCGCGCCAGGTTGTCCTGGGTGGCCGGGTGGCGCCACATCTGTTGGTTCATCGCCGGGGCGATCGCCAGCGGTGCCGGGCTGGCCAGCACCAGGGTGGTGAGCAGGTCGTCGGCAATGCCGGCGGCCAGTCGCGCCATCAGATCGGCGGTGGCCGGGGCGATGAGGATCTGGTCGGCCCAGCGGGCGAGCTCGATGTGGCCCATCCCGGCCTCGGCGCCGGGGTCGAGCATCTCGACCCGCGCCGGGCGCCCGGAGACGGCCTGAAAGGTCAGCGGACCGACGAAGGCGGTGGCCGCCCGGGTCATCACCACCTGTACCTCGCAGCCCTGCTCGCTGAGGCGACGGACCAGCTCGACCGACTTGTAGGCGGCAATACCGCCCCCGACCCCGAGCAGGATGCGGGATCCCGCGCTTGGTTGAGTCGACAAATCGTGTATCCTTGGTGTTCGAATCGGATCAGTTTAACGCAGATCACCGGGTGCGAGCGCGACCGCCGAGCGTGGCCGGGCGGCACCCGGCGGGAGACGGCGACGATGCCGATCCGCGACTGGCCGAGCGCCGAGCGCCCGCGCGAGAAGCTGCTGGCGCACGGCGCGCAGGTCCTCACCGACGCCGAGCTGTTGGCGATCTTCCTGCGCACCGGAGTGACCGGCAAGAGCGCGGTCGACCTGGCGCGCGAGCTGCTCGCCGACTACGGCGGGCTGCCCGGTCTGCTCGCCGCCGACCAGCGCCGCTTCTGCGCCGGCAAGGGGTTGGGTGCGGCCAAGTACGCGCAGCTCCAGGCGGTGCTCGAACTCAGCCGTCGCTATCTGTTCAGCCGTATCGGCGGCGAGGACGCGCTCAGCGACGTGCAGTGCACCCGCGACTATCTCAAGCTGCGTCTCTACGGCTCGCCGCACGAGATCTTCGCCTGTCTCTTCCTCGACACCCGCAACCGGGTGATCCGCTACGAGGAGCTGTTTCGCGGTACCGTCGACGGCGCCAGCGTGCACCCGCGCGAGGTGGTGCGACGGGTGCTCGAGACCAATGCCGCGGCGGTGATCTTCGCCCACAACCACCCTTCAGGGATCGCCGAGCCGAGTCAGGCCGATCTACGCATCACCGAGCGATTGCGCGCTGCCCTGGCGCTGATCGATGTGCGCGTGCTCGACCACTTCGTCATCGGCGCCGGCGAGGGCGTCTCCTTCGCCGAGCGCGGTCTGCTCTGAGTCCGGTCGCGGCCGGTCGCTCGGCCAGCCCGGTTCGGGCAGTTCGCCCTCGGTCATGATCGGGCGCATGGCGTGGAGCATGTTGGCGAACAGCCCCTGGTGCTCGCGCTCCTCGCGCGCCAGCAGGGTCTTCATGTAGGCGCGCTGCGAGGGCATGGTGAAGCAGGCCGGGCAGCTGTCGGGCACCACCGGCAGCCCGGCGTGGGCGGCGAAGTCGGCGGTCTGGCGCTCGCGACAGTAGGCCAGCGGGCGGATCACCCGCAGGTCGCCCTCCTGGTTGCGATAGTGCGCCTTCATGGTGCGCAGCTGGCCGCCGTGGAACAGCGACATCATCAGGCTCTCGGCGAGGTCGTCGAGGTGCTGGCCGAGGGCGAGCACGTTGTAGCCGTGCTCGCGACAGAGACGGTACATGATGCCGCGCTTCATCCGCGAGCAGTAGGCGCAGAAGGAGTCGCCGTCCATGTGCGTCTTGGCCTGCTCCAGCAGCGGCTGCTGCTCGTAGTGCCAGGGCACGCCGAGACGGGTGTAGTAGTCCTTGAGTGGTTGCGGGTCGAAACCCGGTACCTCGGGGTCGACGGTGAGCGCGGCGAGCTCGAAGCGTACCGGGGCATAGGTGCGCAGATGGGCGAGGACGTGGAGCAGCGACAGCGAGTCCTTGCCGCC
Organism: Marichromatium purpuratum 984; assembly: GCF_000224005.2. Taxonomy (NCBI): domain Bacteria; kingdom Pseudomonadati; phylum Pseudomonadota; class Gammaproteobacteria; order Chromatiales; family Chromatiaceae; genus Marichromatium; species Marichromatium purpuratum. Next base: position 3,626,587 of record NZ_CP007031.1, on the reverse strand, counting down.
GGAGACGCCGAGCAGGATGCGGTCGCCGTCGCCGATCATGCGGAAGTCGGCGATGGCGCGGCCGACCTGACGCAGCAGGGACTTCGGGGGTTTGACGAGATGCGCGGTGGTTGAACTCATGAATGGTGTCGTCAGGCGATACGCGCGCGCGGCGCGTGCGAATGGTGGGTGAATCTGTGCGCCTCGACCGTCCAGGTCGAGGCGCGTGCCTCGAGGATCAGGCAGGAGGGGCCGCCGTGGGTCCGGGTGCGGCCGGCCGCACCCGGGTTGAGTACCCAGGGCGAGACGTCGGTATCGACGACCAGCTGATGGCTGTGACCGTACACCAGGACCCGGGCCTCGGGGAAGCGCCGGCGCAGCCAGCCGTGACGATCGCGCGCCGGGGTCTGGTGGCCGTGGATCACCACCAGGGTGCCGCCGGGCAGGGGGTAGGCGCGCCACTCCGGCAGGTGCTGGAGCAGCTCGCGGTCGGTGCTCGGCCACTGGCGCGGCGAGTCGTTGTTGCCATAGACCGCGAGCACTCGTCCCTGGCGGGGTTGCAGGCGCGCGAGCACGGCGGCGTTGCCGATGTCGCCGGCGTGCACTGCGAGGTCACAGTCGCCGACCAGCTGCTCGATACGTCCGTCGAGGTTGCCGTGGGTGTCGGCGAGCAGGGCCACGCGCAGCACGGGTTCGGGTTGTGGGGCGGGGGTCGGCATGATCTCGGTCCGTGAATGACGTGTGCTCGCCGCGGCGGTCACCGTTCGGCGGTGGTGTCCGTCCGCCGTGGCGAGCCCGTCAGTCTACTGATAATCCTCAATGTGAGGGTGACCGATTGGTAGCGACAAGGGTGGGGGGGTGGCACAATCGATGATCTGATGTCCATGCCGGTCATCCCGGCGAGTCGAGGAGTGCTCGGCCTGTCCGGCTCCACCCGGACCGGACCTTCCGAGCCCCGGTTGCTGGTCCGCAACGCTCGCATCGTCACCATCCCCGCCATCCGAACCCTGGTTGTCAAGGTCTACCAGGGCACCGGCATGGGACCCTATTCGCGCGCGATGGCATCGCCGCCGACACCACGCCCACGTCGAGACCGTGGCCTTCGCCGACCTGCTTCTCGAGGCGCTGCGCGCGGCGCGCAACTCGGGTACGGTGCAGAACCTGAAGGATCGGCGTCACGATCTCTACACCACGGTGTGGCGCGAGCGCTGAGGGACGGGGCCGTGCTGGGACCGCAACGACGCGCCCCCGGGCCGGGTGTCGGCACCGGGGGCGTTGCGGGCTCAAGGCCCCGCGTGGTGGGTGATTACTTCAGCTCGACGCGGCGGCGCTCGGCGCGCTCGGCCTTCGGCAGGTGGACCTCGAGGACGCCGTCCTCGAAGGTCGCCTCGACCCGCTCGGTGGCGACCTCATCGGGCAGCCGGATGCTGCGGGTGAAGCTGCCGCGGGCGATCTCGGTGTGGCAGTAGGTGCCGTGCTCTTCGCGGGTCTCGTGCGCCCGTTCGCCCCGGATGGTGAGCAGCCGTCCGCTGAGTTCGATCTCCAGGTCCTTGCGGGCCACGCCCGGCACCTCGGCGCGGACCAGGATCTCGTCGTCGCGGTCGATCACGTCCATCCGCGGTACCACCGCCGTCGCCTTGGTCTCGGCGTCCCAGCCCGGCCACAGCCCTGTGAACGGACGTTGCAGCCAGCCCTGTCGCATCATCTGCTCGAAGGCGCGATCCATCTCGTCGAAGCGGGTCGGCGCGCGCTGCGCGCTGGTCTCGGCGGGCATCTTCGTCTTGGTCTTCATGGCACTCCCCTCCTCCCTTGCATCAGCTCGGGGTTCCTGCTTCAAGCATAGTCCGATGGCGGTCTTTTTCAATCCCGACCATTTCGTTTTTATTGCTTTTATAACATGTGTTTATAGCGATTCTTTCGGCGTCTTGCAGGTCGCGAGATCGGCCGCCAGCCGACGGCTTGCGCCGTAGTCGACCTTGCCGCTGCCGAGCCTGGGGATGCGCTCGACCTGATGGATCTCGGCGGGCATCTCCAGCGGCGTCATCCCCGCCGTGCGCAGCTGACCGCGCAGTTGGTCGAGTTCGAGCACGGCGCTGACCAGCAGCACGATGCGCTCGCCCTTGCGCGGGTCGGGCAGGGTGGTGGCCACCAGGTCGAGCTCGGGGCAGGCGAGCGCGGCCTTGACCTGCTGCTCGACATGACCGAGCCCGACCATCTCGCCGCCGATCTTGGCAAAGCGCGAGTAGCGCTCGACGATGGTGAGGAAGCCGTCGGCGTCGACCCGGCCCTTGTCGCCGGTGCGGTACCAGCGCATGCCGTCGAGGGTGATCACCGCCGCGGCGGTGCGCTCGGGATCGTCGAGATAGCCCTTCATCACCTGCACCCCACCGATCAGGATCAGTCCCTCCTCGCCGGGGGGCAGGGTGCGCAGGTCCTCGGGGTCGACGATGCGGAAACTGGTGCCCGGCAACGGCATGCCGACGCTGCCCGGGCGCGAGCCGATCTGCACCTTCCAGGTGGCGGTCTCGAGCGCGTCGGGGACGTTGACGCTGGCCACCGGGGTGGTCTCGGTGGCGCCATAGCCCTCGTAGATCGGCTTGTTGAAGCGCAGCAGGAAGGCCTTGCGCACCTCCGGGTCGAGCCGCTCGGCGCCGGCGACCACCACCCGCAGCGACTGCAGCATCAGCGGGTGTACCCGCGGGTGGCGCAGATACAGCCGCAGGAAGCTCGAGGTGCTGCACAGCACGGTGGCGCGATAGCGGGCGATGGCGCGGGCGTTGGCGAGCGCGTCGGTGGGGTCGGGGTGACAGACCACGGGGATGCCCTCGAGCAGCGGCAGGAAGGTGGTGACCGTCAGCCCGAAGGCGTGGAAGGGCGGCAGGTTGGCGAGGATCAGGTCGTCGCGCTCGGTGTTGAGCACGTCGGCGATCTGGCGCACGTTGGCGAGGATGTTGCGATGGGTCAGCTCGACCCCCTTGGGCAGGCCCTCGCTGCCGCTGGAAAACAGGATCGCCGCGGTCTCGTCGGCATCGAGCCGGGCGCCGAGCGCGCGCAGCAGCCAGCGCGGCGGCAGCAGCCGGGCGAGGACGATCAGCAGCAGTGGCCGTACCCGACCGATCCGCCCGCGCAGGTCCTCCAGCGCCACCGCCTCGACCCCGTCGAGTGCCGCGTCGAGATCGATGCCACGCTGCGCGAGCCGCGCGCGAAAGCGCCTCGAGGTCAGCACCACGCCGCAGTCGGCGCGGGCGATCGACTGGCGCAGCACCTCGGGCCCGGTGGTGTAGTTGAGGTTGACCACCGTCTTGCCGGCGAGCAGCGCGGCGAGGTTGGCGAGCGCGGCGCCGACGCTCGCCGGCAGCAGGATGCCGACCCGCGGCCCGGGGCAACGGGCGCGGACCTCCAGGGCGAAGGCGAGCGCCGCGCCGGCGAGCCGGGGCTGACCCAGACTGGTGCCCTCGGCATCGGCCAGACAGACCCGCGCCGGGGTGCGCCGATTGGCCTCCAGCCAGGCCTCGGGCAGGCTCGGCAGCTGCTCGACATGGCGCTGCCAGGAACTCACCGAGAGTTCGAACACCGCCTGCTTGACCTGCTCGGCGCTGCTCTCGCGCGCCATCGGGGCGCCGAAGGCGACCACCAGGTCGCGGGTGCGCCCGACCCGGCGGTTGGCCTTGAGCTGGTCGCTGGCGTGCGAGAAGCGGCTGCCCCAGAGCCCGCGCAGATAGAAGGGCACGATCACCGCGCCGGTGGTGGCGCTGGCGGCGCGCTCGAAGCCGCGCTTGAAGGCCGAGAGCTGGCCGTTCTTGCTCAACGTGCCCTCGGGGAACAGACAGACCACCTCGCCGGCCTCGAGCAGCCGGGTCACCCGCGCGGTGGCCTCGCGGCTGGCGCCGCCCGAGATCGGGATCACCCCGAAGAAATCGAGCAGGTGACGCAGGTACCAGCGCTCGTAGAGCCCGCGCTCCATGACGAAGCGCACCGGGCGCGGTGCGGCCATCTGCACCACCGCCCAGTCGATCCAGCTGACGTGGTTGCCGAGCAGCAGCACGCCGCCGAGCGGCGGCAGCTGCTCGACCCCGATCACCGCGAGGCGATAGCGGGTGGCGAGCAGCCGACCGGCGACGAAGCGGGCGAGCGACTGTGGCAGGTGATAGAGGGTGTAGCCGGCACCGAGCAGGGCGGTCAGCGCCAGCACCCCGAGCAGCGCGCCCGGGGCGACGCCGAGTGCGAGCGCGGCGGCCACCGCCAGCGTGCCGCCGAGCACCCCGGCGCGCGAGAGCGCCTGGGCGCACCCCAGGGCGCTGCCGTGGCGGGCGGTGACATGGAACTGGATCAACGCCTGCAACGGCACCAGGAAGAGTGCGCCGGCGAGCCCGAAGGCGGCAAGGGCGAGCACCTGGGCGCCGCCGGAGAGCCCGGGCAGCAGCAGCAGCGAGACGGCGACGCCGATGGCGCCGAAGGAGGCGAGCGCGCTCTCGATGTGATCGCGCGAGAGCCGCGCGGCGAGCAGTGCGCCGAGCACGAGGCCGACGAGTCCGGCGGCCAGCGGCCACAGCAGGGGCAGTGGACGCTCGTCGAGCGCGGCGGGGAGACCGAACAGCAGCCCGGCGGCGATCGCCCAGAACAGGGTGAGGCCGATCAGCGAGCGCCAGATCACCGGGTTGGCGCGCAACGCCCGGATCTCGGCGATGAGGGTCGTGGGCGTGGCCGTCTGTCTTGGCGTCGGCGCGTGCGCCAGCCGGCGCGTCAGCGCGAGCTGGGCGAGCGCGGCCAGCGCCAGCGGGACGAGCGCGGGGAGCAGCTGGCGCAGTCGTGTCGCCAGGTCCGCGCCCGTGGGGGTGACGAGCAGCAACGACCAGCCGGCGAGCAGCCCCAGCCCGAGCGCGCCGAGCAACTGGGCGTTGGCCACGCCGAGCCGGTGCTTGCCGGTGATCGCCTGGAGCCGCACCACCACCGCCGGGGCGAAGAGGGCGAGCTGGGTGCCGAGCAGCAGCGCCGCGAGCCAGGGCGTGCCCGGCCAGCCGAGCCACTGGAGTGCGGCGAGCAACGCGATCAGCAGCACCTGCCCCCAGGCGGCTAGGCGCAGTGGCAGCGTGGTGCCCCGGCGGTCGATCCAGCCGCCGATCGCGCTGCTGAGCAGCGCCGGGGGCGCGAGCAGCAGCATCCACACCAGGGGCTTGGCGAGCGGTATGACCTCGGTTGGTGAGAGCGCGCGGTGCAGCAGTGCCAGCATGCCGCCGGCGACGAGTGTGTTGAGCGCGACCAGCGCTTGCAGCTGGGTGGTGGCGGTGGGCCGTGGCGACTGATCCATGGTGCGATCCTCGCGTACCGAGTCGGGTGGGAGGCGGTGGCCTTCCACCCGAGTCTAGGCAGGCGGATGCGCGCGCGCCATGGCGCGGCCCGGTCAGTCGTCCTCGGGGATCTCGGCCTCGAGCGCGACCTGGCGGCCAACGGCACCGAGCAGCTGGATGACGAAGAACAGCCCGCGCCTGACCTCGGGGTCGTTGAGCTGGCGCGAGAGCTGCCACAGGGTCGGCGGCTCGCTGTCGGCGGCGGTGGCCGAGGCGCTGCGCAGCGCGTTGCCGGCCGACCAACCGGCCCACACCACCTCCTCGAAGGCCTTGGCGAGCTTCTGGGTGAGCTGGTCGTCGGCCATGTCGATGAAGTCGGAGGTGGCCGAGAGCAGGTCGACGACATTGTGCAGGCGCCGCCCCTGCAGCAGTGGGGTCAGATGTTCGGCGAGGTCGCGCAGCCCCTCGGCGGTGTCGGGGTCGGCGAGCACCGCTGCGGCGTCCTGGGGTTTGGTGGCGGTCAGCATGATCGAGTCCTCCTCTCCACTACACCAGACCGCGTGCCGTGGCCCAGTAGACGCCACGGTTGAAGGTCTTGCGCATCAGCCCGCCGACCTTGGTCGGGGGGGGCGGTTGGACGTCCTGGTCGTAGTCGTACCAGAGCGGCATCCCGGCCTCGAGCCCCATCTGCGCGATCGCCTGGACGCGACCGTCGTAGACCGCCGGGGTGGCGCCCTGGCGCAGGTCGAAGGCGATGTTGTCGATGATCACCGGCGACTGGTTGTGACAGGAGCCGCCGGCCTTGGAGATCGGCAGGTCGACGGTGTCGCCCATGCAGTAGACGTTGGGATGGCCCTTGAGCTGCAGGCTGCGACGGTTGGTCGGCAGCCAGCCCTCGTCCTCGGCGGCCTCGGAGACGCCGGAGTTGATCACCGCGTCGACGGCGCGGATCGGCGGAGTCGACATCAAGATGTCGAAGTCCTCGCTGTCGCCCTCGCTGGAGTGGGCGACGCGGGCATCGGGGTCGACGCGTTCGAGGGTGAAGCCACGTTTGAAGTGGATGTCGCGGTCGCTGAAGATCTGCGGCAGGACCTCGCAGGTCTGCTTCTGCATGAACAGACAGTTGCGCAACAGCTGCGAGACGCTGGGATAGGTGTAGAGGATCTCGACGCGGTCGCGTACGCCGCGCCGGCGCAGCAGCTCGTCGACCATCAGTGTGGTCTCGATCGGCGCGATCCCGCACTGGTGGGGGACGTCCGGGGTCTTGGGGAAGGTGACGGTGATGAAGATGCGCCCGCGCTCGATGGTGCGCAGCTTCTGCGCTAGGCGCCGGGCCGGTTCGAACTGGTAGAAGTGGTCACCGGCCTCGGCCAGCCCCTCGATGCGCTCGGGCGCGGGCAGGCAGCCGGTGGAGACGACCAGATAATCGTAGTCGTAGTGGGCGCCGCTGCGGGTGTGCAGACGGCTGGCGGAGAACTCGAAGGCCTCCACCTCGTCGACCACGAAGCGCACCTCGGGGCGCAGCAAGGTGGCCTGTTTGCGGCGTAATTCGGCCTTGTGGTACATGTCGAAGGCGACGTACATGAAGGCCGGCTTGTAGTAGTGCCAGGGTGAGTTGGAGATCAACATCACCTCGACCTGGTTGCGCCGGATCTCGACGCCGAGCTTGGAGACCATGTTGTTGGCGGTCATGGTGCCACCGATGCCGCCACCGACGATGACGATGCGCTTTTTCATCATCCACCCTCGTCTCGTACCGCGAACCTGAGTCGGACGGGCCGGTGGCCGGGGTGCTCGCCCGGCGCCGCCTCCCGGGCGGTTGCCGATCCCGTGCGCGTCCCGTTCCCGGGCGCGCTTCAGTGCCATGCGGGGCCGCCCGGGCGGCTGGTTCGCGAACAGCCGCGGCGGGTCGACTCGGTCCCTCATGGTGTCGTGATCCACGGTACTTGGCCGCTGGGGAAAAGGGAATAACCGAGTTTTTCAATCTGAAAAGGTCCCTGTCATGCCCGCCGATCCCTCCCCTTCCGTCCCCGTCGATCCGGTCGACCAGGTCCGCCGGGCGATCATCGAGTGCCTGAACCGCTTCTATGCCATCGAGAGCGGGATGTGGGGCGATCCGCTCTCGAGCCTGATGATCCGTACCGTGATCCAGGCGCGGCTCGAGGGCCGTCCCCACGACATCTCCTCGTTGAGCACCTGTCTCGACCTGAGCCTCGCCACCGTGCACCGCAAGCTCAGGCGCATCGCCGCCGACGGTTATATCGAGATGCGCCGCGAGGGGCGCTCGATCCGGCTCTATCCGACCGAGCGGGTGGAGGTGCTGTTCGACACCCGCTTCGACGAGATGATCGAGACCCTGCGCGCGCTCTACGGGCGTGGCGAGGGGAGGGCGTCGGACTGGGATCCGCCGCGACCGTCCTGTGTCGACGACGGCGATGACTGAGCGCGCTCAGTCGGTCAGCCGACCGGCTTCGTAGTCGGCGATCGCCTGGTCGATCTCGGCCTGGGTGTTCATCACGAAGGGGCCGTAGTGGACGACCGGCTCGGCGAGCGGTCGGGCGGCGATCAGGAGTGCGCCCGCGCCCTGCGTCGCGGCGCCCAGTCGCAGCCTTCCGGCATCGTCGAATTCGGCGAGTTGGTGACGTCCGATGCGGTGGTCAGCGATCACGATCGCGCCTTGATGGACGTAGAGCAGGTGGCGCCAGCCCGGGGTCGTCGGCAGCTCGATCTCGCTCCCTGGGGCGAGTGCGAGATCGAGCAGCAGGGGGGCGCTCGCCGCCTCGGTGAGCGGGCCGCGCGTCGGTGTGCCGACGATTTCCAGATCGCCGGCGATCAGCCGTATCCGACAGCCTGGGGCGGGGTCGAGCCGAGGGATCCGCACGGCGGGAATGCGCCGATAGGCGGGGTCGCCGAGCTTGTCCCGCGCCGGTAGGTTGAGCCAGAGCTGCAGCCCATGTGCCCGGCCGTCGCGCGGCACCGGCTGCTCGGCATGGATGACGCCGCGTCCGGCGCGCATCCAGGCGACCTCGCCGGTCTCGACCAGGTCGCGGTTGCCGAGATGGTCGGCGTGGGCCATGGCCCCGTCGAGCATCAGCGTCAGGGTCTCAAAGCCTCGGTGCGGATGGTCGGGGAATCCCGGCGGGCTGCCTCGACGATCGGTGACGACGAAGTCGTCGAGCAGCAGCAATGGATCGAGTGCGCCCATCCCCTCGCGGGCGAGGATGCGCCGCAGCCGCACCCCGGCCCCGTCCGAGGCCGGGCACGCGGCGAGCACTCGGCGTGGGCGCGCGTCGTCCATCGCTCAGCCCGCCAGCTCGGCCGCCAGCGCCTGCGTCTCCTCGGTCGCCTGGGCGATGCTCGCGGCACGGGCCTCGTCGCCGAGGTTGAGCCCCTCGGCGTAGACCAGGTGGATGTCGGTGATGCCGATGAAGGGCAGCATGCTCGTCAGGTAGGCCGCGACTGTGTCCTCGGGGAGGTTGCGATGGATGCCGCCACGGCTGAGGAAGGCCACTGCACGCTTGCCCTCGAGCAGTCCGACCGGTCCCTGCTCGGTGTAGCGGAAGGTCTCGCCGGCGCGGGCGATGAGATCGAACCAGGTCTTGAGCTGCGCCGGGATGGCGAAGTTATACATCGGCGCGCCGATCACCAGCAGATCGGCCTCGCGTAGCTCGGCGATCAATGCGTCGGAGCGTGCGACCGCGGCCTGTTGGTCGGCGTCGCGGTTCTCGGCCGGGGTGCCGAAGGCGAAGACGGTGGCGGTGTCGAGCGCGGGCAGTGGGGTGGCGGCGAGATCGTGGTGGGTGACCTCCAGCGCCGGGTGATGCTCGCGCAGGGCGGCGACGAAGTGTGCGCCGAGGGTGGTCGAGACGCCTTGGGCGGCGAACAGGCTACTGTCGAGGTGAAGGACTTTGTTCATGATGTGTACGGCTCCGGTCGGTGGATGAGGTGAGGATGTAAGTTCAGGATAGGGCTAGATTTCGTCTTCTTTTATGCGAATATCGGTGCTTTCCCATCAAGAATTTAGATCAGTCATGTCCAAGCCTCCACGCACCTCGCTCGAACACTGGGCCATGCTCCAGGCGGTGGTCGATCACGGTGGCTTCGAGGCGGCGGCCGAGGCGCTCGGACGCAGCCAGTCGGCGGTCAGCTACGGGATCAAGCGCTTGCAGGAGCGGTTGCCGGTGGTGTTGCTCGAACAGCGTGGTCGGCGCAGCCTGCCGACCGCCGCCGGCGAGCGGTTGCTGCGTCGCTCGCGGATCCTGCTCGAGGAGGCGCACCGCCTCGAACGCCTGGCCGCGACCCTGGCCGAGGGCTGGGCGCCCGAGGTGCGGCTCGTGCTCGATGCCGTGGTGACGCCCCCGGGGTTGTTGCTGGAGGCACTCGCGGCCTTCGCCGCCGAGGCGCCACAGACCCGGGTGGAGCTGATCGAGTCGGTGCTCTCCGGGACCAGCGACGCGCTGTTGCGGCGTCGCGTGGATCTGGCGATCACCCCGCTGGTGCCGCCGGGGTTCCTCGGCGAGACGCTGGTCGAGGTCGAGTTCGTCGCCGTCGCCCATTGCGATCATCCACTGCGGCGGTTGGGGCGTGCCCTGGAGGTTGCCGACCTGCGCCAGCACTGCCAGGTGGTGGTGCGCGACAGTGGCCAGCAGCAGATCGACCGTGGCTGGTTGGGCGCGGACGTGCGCTGGACCGTCTCGCAGCTGGAGACGGCGATCGCGATCCTGAGGCGTGGGCTGGGGTTCGCGTGGATACCGCGCGCGCGGGTCGCCGAGGCCCTGGCCAGTGGCGTGCTGCGCGAACTCGAACTGGCGGAAGGGGCGGGTTACCGAGTGACACTGTACCTGGTGCACGCCGACCGCGCCGCGGCCGGGCCGGCGGTCGAGGCGTTGACCCGGGCGCTGTTCGCTGCGGCCAAGGGGGGCGAGGTGGGGTAGGCCGACCGCCGGCCGTGGGCCGGCGGCGGCGCGGGTCAGCGCAGCAGGTGCAGGAAGTGCATGTGCTTGTGGTACTGGCTGATGATGTCGTTGATCACCGCCTCGCGCGACCAGCCCATCACGTCGTAGTCCTGTCCGCCCTCGCCGAGGTGGATCTCGGCGCGGTAATAGCGCTGCTCCTCGGGCGCGTCCTCGGCGGAGAACTCGGGTTGGATGAAGGCCGGCTTGATGTGCGAGCGGCTGCGGACCTCGTAGATGAAGTCGACCTCTTCGCCGAGCATCACCATCAGCCGCACCCGGTCACGTTCCTCGTCGAGTTCGACCGCGGTCTCGAGGTCGTGCTTGCGCAGCTCGTTGGCCACCGCCTCGCAGGCGGGACGAGCGATACGACGCATGAAGCGGCGCACGTTCTCACGGCTGGGGGCGTCCATGATGGTGCCGAGTCGGTCCTGCCAGTCGCCGAGTCGTTCGCTGGGGGCGATCGGGGCGACGTTCATCTGCAGGCTGTCGCGCTTGGCGGCATCGACCCGTAGCGCCTTGAGCAGGCCGAAGGTGGCGATCAGCAGCACCACGGCGAAGGGTAGCGCCGAGGCGATGGTCATGGTCTGCAGTGCACCGAGTCCGCCGGCGACCAGCAGCACCGCGGCGACCACGCCTTCACCGGTGGCCCAGTAGACGCGCTGCCACAGCGGGGTGTTGTCGTGACCGTTGGAGCAGAGCATGTCGACCACCATCGAGCCCGAGTCGGATGAGGTGACGAAGAACACCACGACCATCACTGTCGCGATCACCGAGAGCACGCCCGACATCGGGAACTGCTCGAGGAAGGCGAACAGCGCCAGGGTGACGTCGCTCGAGACGGTGTCGCCGAGACTGGTCAGCCCCTCGTTGAGGATCATGTTGATCGCCGAGTTGCCGAAGAAGGTCATCCACATCAGGGTGAAGCCGCTGGGGATGAACAGCACGCCCATGGCGAATTCACGGATGGTGCGCCCGCGTGAGACACGGGCGATGAACAGACCGACGAAGGGTGCCCAGGACAGCCACCAGCCCCAGTAGAGGATGGTCCAGCCGCCGAGCCACTCGGTCTTCTCGTAGGCGTAGAGGTTGAAGGTGTTGCGCACGATGTCCGAGGCGTAGGCGCCGACGTTTTGCACGAACGCCTGGAGCAGGAACACCGTGGGGCCGGCGAGCAGCACGAAGGCGAGCAGCGCGATCGCCAGGCCCATGTTGAGTTCGGAGAGCCGGCGGATGCCCTTGTCGAGACCGGTGGTGACCGAGATGATCGCCAGCAGGGTGACGCCGGCGATCAGGATCACCTGGACGCCCACGCCGACCGGGACACCGAAGACGTGGTTGAGCCCGGAGTTGACCTGCAGCACCCCGTACCCGAGCGAGGTGGCCACGCCGAACACGGTGCCGATCACCGCGAACACGTCGACGGCGTGACCGATGGGACCGTAGATACGCTCTCCGATCATCGGGTAGAGCGCCGAGCGCAGGGTCAGCGGCAGACCGTGGCGATAACTGAAGAAGGCCAGGATCAGCGCGACGATGGCATAGATCGCCCAGGCGTGCAGGCCCCAGTGGAAGAAGGTGATCTTCATCGCCTCGCGGGCCGCCTCGACCGTGGCGCCGTCGCCGACCGGGGGGGCGAGGAAGTGCATCACCGGTTCGGCGACACCGAAGAACATCAGACCGATGCCCATGCCGGCGGAGAACAGCATCGAGAACCAGGTGAGATAGGAGTAGTCCGGGCTGGAGTGGTCCGGTCCGAGCTTGATCTCGCCGTAGCGTGACAGCCCGAGGAAGGCCACCGTGATCAGGATCACCGCGACCGCCAGCACATAGAACCAGCTGGCGTTGTCGACGATGCCTTGCTGGAAGCGCTGTAGCCAGGCGTCGGCGGTTTCAGGAAAGGCCGCGGCGATCACCACCATCAGGATGATCAGGGTGGAGGCGGTATAGAAGACTGGGGGATTGAGTCGGGCTTTTTCTGGAGTGGATTGCATTCATTACCCTTTGGGGGTCTTCGGTTTGCTGTCTGACAAGAGTAAATGCAATTGCAGCTGACGGGCAGTGTGAAGCACGTTTCGTGGTTGAGCGGGCGGTCGCGTGCATCGTCTTAGCGCCGCCAGAAGGCGGGCGAGAGGATCACCAGGATGGTGAGGACTTCCAGTCGACCCAGGAGCATGGCGCCGACGGCGATCAGCTTGCCGAGATCGCTGACCGTGGCGAAACTGGTGGCGACCTCGCCGAGTCCGGGACCGAGATTGTTGAGGCTGGTGGCCACCGCGCTGAAGGCATCGAGCGGGGCGAGCCCGGCATGGATCATCAGCAGGGTGAGCAGGGCGAAGGTGGTCAGATAGAGGGCGAAGAACCCCCACACCGAACGCGCCAGGCGCGGGTCGACGCTACGCCCGCCGAGACGCAGCGGCAGCAAGGCGTGGGGGTGGATCTGTTGGCGGATCTCCAGCAGCCCCTGCTTGACCATCAGCAGTACGCGCAACACCTTGATGCCGCCGGCGGTGGAGCCGCCGCAGCCGCCGATGAAGCTGATGTAGATCAGCAGGATCGGCAGAAAATCCGGCCAGTGGGCGAAGTCGACGGTGCCGAAGCCGGTGCTGGTGACCACCGAGACGACCTCGAACAGCGCATCACGCAGGCTCTCGTCGAGTCCCTCGTAACCGCCCTCGAGGCGGAGCACCACGCCGATCAAGAGTACACAGCCGAACACCAGCGCGAGAAAGGCGCGGGTCTCGGCATCACGCAGATAGCGCATCGGCTCGCGGCTGCTCCAGGCCGCGTAGTGCACCGCGAAGTTGATCGCCGCGAGCAGCATGAAACAGACCGCCACCGTCTCCACCGCCGGGCTGGCGAAGTAGCCGATACTGGCGTCGTGGGTCGAGAAGCCGCCGGTCGAGACCGTCGAGAGGCTGTGGCAGAGCGCGTCGAAGGGCGTCATTCCGGCCAGCCAGTAGGCCAGGGCGCAGGCCAGGGTGAGCCCGAGATAGAGGGCCCAGAGGGTACGTGCGGTCTGGGTCAGGCGCGGCGTGAGCTTCTCCTCCTTGAGCGGTCCCGGCGCCTCGGCGCGATAGAGCTGCATGCCGCCGATGCCGAGCAGTGGCATCACCGCCAGCCCGAGCACGATCAGTCCCATGCCGCCGAACCACTGTAGCTGCTGACGGTAGAACAGCAGCGCGCGGGGCAGGGTGTCGAGCCCGCTGATCACCGTTGCGCCGGTAGTGGTGACCCCGGAGGTGGACTCGAACAGGGCGTCGACCGGCGCCAGCCCGAAGCCCAGGTGCAACGGCCAGGCGCCGAGCAGGCTGAGCAGGATCCAGAACAGCGCCACCACCAGATAGCCGTCGGCGACGCCGAGGGTGCGCGCTTGGTGGCGCCCACCGAGCCACAGCAGGGCGCCGAGCCCGATCGAGCCGAGCATCGGCCAGAGGAAGTGGCGCCACTGCGGCTCGCCGTACCACAGCCCCACCGCGATCGGGGCGAGTAGGGTGAGACCGAACAGCAGCGCGTAGACCCCGACGATGGCACCGATCAGTGGCAGTCGCATGGGCGTGGCCTCCACTGGTTTGGCGGCGTGTGCCCCGGCTCAGTCGGCGAGCCCGAGCACCTCGAGATAGTGTGCGGCACTGCGTTCCTGACGATAGGCCGCGACCGCCCGGCGCAGGATCGCCGGCGGCAGCGGCGCGTCCAGGGTCGCGATCATGGCGCGTGCCAGCGCCTGATCGTCGCCGACCGCGACCAGTGGGCCGTAGCGACCGCCATCGAGCAGTTCGCGTGGACCGCTCGGGCAGTCGGTGGCCACCGTCGGCACGCCGAGCGCGAGCGCCTCGGTGAGCACGTTGGGCGAGCCCTCCCAGGCCGAGGAGAGCACGAACTGCCGGGCGCGGGCGATGAAGGCGTAGGGATTGTGCTGGAAGCCGGGCAGGGCGACCGCTGCGCCGATCCCCAGCTCGCGGGCGAGGCGCTCGAGTCGTGCCCGACCACCGCCCTCGCCGAGGATCATCAGCCGGCACTCGGGCCGTTCGGCATGAACTCTGGCGAAGGCGCGCAACAGGGTCGGGAAGTCCTTCTGGCGCTGTAGCCGCCCGGCGCCGAGGATCACCGGGGCGCCGCCGTCGGCGAACCAGGGATGGGGGCAGGGCGCGGCGGCCTGCTCGGCCAGCTCCGGGGTGATCACCGGGTTGCGGATCACGCGGATGCGCGCCGGCTCGAGCCGGGCGATCCGCGCGGTGTCGGCCGCCACCCCCTCGGAGACGGCGACGATACCGTCGAGGCGGGGGTAGAGAGTGCGGATCGGCGCATAGCGCAGCCAGCGTGCGAGTGCGCTGCGTTCGGCCATGGCAGTCGAGAGATGGGTGCCGAGCCGCAGCACCAGCCGGGTGTCGGTGCCGGCAAGGGCGCGGGCGATCACCGCCGCGCGCCCGGCGCGGTCCTTGGCCGCGAGCAGGGCCGCGGGACGACGGCGGCGCAGATAGCGCGCCAGCACCGGGATGGCCAGCTGGGTGTGATCGACGCCGAGGCGGATCTGTCGGACCTCGGGCGGGAGACGTTCCAGGTGCGGACCCTCGGCACGCACCAGCAGCAGCTCGACCGGCTGACCGAGAGCGACGAGACCACGGATCAGGTTGACCAGCATGCGCTCGACCCCGCCGCTCCCGGAGAAGGAGGCGAATACGGCGAGCACGGGCTTGGGGTGGGGCATGGCGCGAGATCCTGGGCTGGGGATGGGGCGGAGGTCTCGCGCGAGACGGGGCCGCCGCCCGGGGCCGGACGCCCCGGACGGCGATCATGATACCCGAGCCGGTGAGCGACCCGGGTCGGTCGGCGTGGCTCAGGGCAGCCAGGCCTCGACGACCTCGGGGTGCGCCTCGACCCAGCGGCGGGCGTTGTCGTAGGGGTCGGAGCGTTTGTCCTGCTGGTTCATCACCATCAGCTCGGCCATCTGCTCCGGGGTCCAGTGGAAATTGTCGAGTACCGCCACTGCCTCGGGCATCTCTTCGGCGAGCCCCTGGCGGGTGAAGGTGTGGATGCGCTCGGCGCCGCCGAAGACGTTCTCCGGATCCTCGAGATACTTCAGGTCGTAGCGGGCGAACTTCCAGTGCGGGGTCCAGCCGGTGACCACCACCCAGTCGCCGTCCTCGATGGCATCGCCGAGCACCGCGGTCATGATCGCGCCGGTGCTCTCGACCAGGTCGAGCTGATCGATGCCGTAGGCCTCCATCGCCAGCTCGGTCTTCTTCATCAGCCCGGCGCTGGGGTCGATCCCGATGATCTCGCCGTCGAAGCGCGCGGCCGCGGCGTTGAGTTCGGCGATCGAGTCGATCTCGACATAGCTCGGGACCACCAGCCCGATGCGCGTGCCCTCGAGGTTGGGGCCGAGGTCGACGACCTCGTCGGCGACCTGGTCGAGATAGTGCTGGTGGGTGGTCGGCAGCCAGGCGGCGACCATGGCGTCGACATCGCCGGCGGCGAGCGCCTGCCACATCGCTGCGACCGAGACCGAGGAGGTCTTGACCTCATAGCCGAGGTCCTCGAGTACCACGCGGACCACGTTGACGCTGGCGATCTCGGTCGCCCATTCGCCGTAAGCGAGTTCGATCTCGCCCTTGTCGGCGCCCAGAGCGGGCGTACTCAGCAGGGCAGCCAGGGCGGCGCCGACGATCTTGCGATTGAGGGTCTTGATCATGAGGTGTCCTTGTTGATTGCTTGCTGTGCGTGATGCGTGTGCTCGGGCCATCAGGGCAGCCAACTCTGGACCACCTCGGGATAGGTCTCGACCCAGCGGCGGGCGTTCTCGTAGGGATCGGCGCGCTTCTCCTCGTTCCACGCCATCAGCTCGCCCATCTGCTCCGGGGTCCAGTGGAAGTTGTCGAGCACCGCGTAGGCCTCGGGCATGTCCTCGGCCAGCCCCTTGCGTACCACGGTATGGATGCGCTCGACGCCGCCGTAGATGTTCTCGGGGTCGGCGAGATACTTCAGCTCATGGGTCGAGAACATCCAGTGCGGGGTCCAGCCGGTGACCACGACCCAGTCGCCGTCCTTGATCGCATCGCCGAGCACTGCGGTCATGATCGGGCCGGAGCTTTCCACCAGCTTCATGTCCTCGAGTCCGTAGGTCGCCATCACCTGCTCGGTGCGACGCATCATCCCGGTGCCCGGCTCGATGCCGATGATCTTGTTGTCGAAGCGTGCGGCGTTCTCCGCCAGCTCGGCGATGCTGTCGATCTCGACATAGGCGGGCACCACCAGACCGACCCGGGTGCCGATGAGATTGGGACCGAGGTCGTCGATGCGATCGCGCACCTTGTCGTAATAGATCTGCTGGGTGGTCGGCAGCCAGGCGGCGACCATGCCGTCGACGTCGCCCTCGGCGATCGCCTGCCACATGGCGCCGACCGCGACCGAGCGGATGGTGACGTCGTAGCCGAGGTCCTCGAGCACCACCTTGATCAGGTTGGTGCTGGCGATCTCGGTGCTCCACTCGCCGTAGACCAGTTCGATCTTGCCCTTGGAGCCGGCGAGGACGCCGCTGGAGAACAGCGCGCAGAGACCGAGCAGAACGAGGGTAGGGAAGGTGAGGCGGGGTTTGTCCATACTGCGAGTCAATCCTTCAGGTTGAGCGACGCGCCGCCACCGCGCGCGGATCGTCTTGTGCGGCGTCGGGGTCTTGGGGTGGGAGTGTGAAGCGGGGGGGGGAGCGGACTGCCGGACGGGCGGTGCGCGCCCGTCCGGGTCGGCATCAGAAGTAGTAGCCCAGGTTCAGGGTGAACCGGTAGTTCCACTCGTCGTTGCCGTTGGCGCCGAAGTCGCCGACGCCATAGATGCTGCCGTAGTTGTCCTGCAGCCCGTTGCCGGCGTCGTTGCCGACGAAGTAGTTGCCGTTGGAGTAGGCCAGATCGCTGTAGATGTACCAGCCGCCGCTGGCCCAGGCGGCACCGACGGTGATCAGGTCGCTGTTGTTGAACTCACCCTCGTCCTTGATGATCGAGCTGTACTCGACATAGGGCAGCACGTAGTCGAGCCAGGGCAGGTTCGGGGTCTCGTGCTTGTAGCTCAGCGACACCGCCGGGACCCACGCCTTGCTGGCCACCGGCCAGGCGAAGTCGAACGCGCCCATCGGGATCAGGGTGTCGGTCCCCCAGGGGTTGTCGGCGTCGATGTCGTACTCGTAACGGGTCAGCTGGGTGGCCAGGGTCCAGTTGCGGTAGCGGTTGACCATGTGCGCCGAGGCCGCCCAGTGGCTGCCGTCGTCGGCGCGTTGGCCCTTGAGCTGGCCGTACTGCAGCGACACGCCGATGTCGGTGGGGATGGCGGCGTCGGTGAGGTGGTAGATGGCGCGCAGGTTGAACTGGTGGCGCTCCTCGTAGCCGTTGTTGGCGCCGCCGTAGGTGACGTTGCCGTTCTCGTCGACCGATTCGGTCCAGCGCACCGGGTCGTAGCTGTAGCGGGCGCTGTCGAGGCTGCGACCGAAGTAGTTCCCCTCGCTGGCGGCGTAGTAGCCGACATCGATCGTCCAGTTGTCGATGTCGGTGGTGTACTTCACGCCCAGGTCCATGTCGTCGGCGAGACCGACATAGTAGTGCATGTCGAACATGTAGCTCTGCGACACACCGAAGGGGCCGGGGCCGAAGGGCACCCGGTTGACGCCGACCTTGAGTTCGCTGTCGTCGGCGAAGCGGTAGCCGAGCCAACCGGTATGGAGGAAGTTGTAACTCTCCCGGGTGCCGGCCGGATACCAGCGGTACTGGAACTCACCGATGAAATTGTTGTAGTCGAGCGAGAGTTCGAGCCGGAAGGTGTCGAGTTCGACGTTGCCGCCGTTGCCGCCGCGGTTGGGGGCGTTGTCGAGGCCTTCGTAGCTGCCGAGGACGTAGTTGGCGCGCAGCGCGCCGCCGACGGTGACCGGGCCGAGCTTGAGGCTGCGATCGACCGGCTCGGCTGCGGGTGCTGTGGTGGCGAGGCGCTGCTCGGCCTCCGCCGCCTGCTGCTCGGCGGCGACGGTCTCGGCGCGGGCAGCGGCCAGCTCGCGCTGGGCGGCGGCGAGCTGGCGCTGCAGCTCGGCGATACGGCCCTCGAGGGCTGCGGCATCGGTGGTCGCGGCCGTTGCCGGCAGGGCGCTCAGCGCCCCGCCGAGGGCGAGCAGCGCGAGCGAGGCGCGCGCGCCCGACTGGGGCAGATGGTTATTGTTATGGGAATATTTTTTGATCACGGCTTCCAGCTCTCAACGGTCTCGGCGTTCTCTTCGACCCAGCGGCGGGCGTTCTTGTAGGGATCGGCGCGCTTTTCCTGGTTCCACACCATCAGCTCGGCCATCTGTTCCGGGGCCCAGTGGAAGTTGTCGAGCACGGCGTAGACCTCGGGCATGTCTTCCTTGAGTCCCTTGCGCACGATGGTGTGGATCTCCTCCTCACCGCCGTAGATGCCCTCGGGGTCCTCGAGGTACTTCAGGTCGTACTGGGCGAACATCCAGTGCGGGGTCCAGCCGGTGATGACGACCCATTCGTTGTCGTCGATGGCGTCGCCGAGCACGGCGGTCATGATCGGGCCGGTGCCCTCGACCAGGGTGACGTCCTCGAGTTCGTAGCGCTCGATCGCCAGTTCGGTCTTGCTCATGATACCGGCGCCGGGGTCGATGCCGATGATCTTGTTGTCGAAGCGCTCGGCGGCGGCGTCGAGTTCGGCGATCGAGTCGATCTCGACATAGCTCGGCACCACCAGGCCGATGCGGGTGCCTTCGAGGTTGGGGCCGAGGTCCTCGACCTCGTCGGCGACCTTCTCGAGATAGTGCATGTGGGTGGTGGGCAGCCAGGCGGCGACCAGCCCGTCGACGTCGCCGGTTCCCACGGCCTGCCACATGGCGGCAGCCGAGACCGGGGTGATCTTGACGTCATACCCCAGGTCCTCGAGCACCACCTTGACGACGTTGGTGCTGGCGATCTCGGTCGACCATTCGACATAGGCGAGTTCGACCTCGCCCTTGTCGGCGGCCAGCGCCGGGGTGACGAGCGCACTCAATGCCGTAGCGGCGGCGGTCAGGGTGAATCGGTTCATGGTGCGGGACTCCTGTGGTTTCAATGGATGGCACATCGTCGATGTGTCGTGGCGCCCCGTCCCTGGGGTGCCGTGCGGCGCGATCAGCTCGCGCTCTTGCTGTTGTCGCGGGTGATGCCCTGGGTGATGCGGTCGAGCACCATCGCCAGGATCACCACCGCGAGACCGGCCTCGAAGCCCATGCCTGCCTCGTTGCGCTGGATCGCGCGCCAGACCTCGCCGCCGAGACCCTGGGCGCCGATCATCGCGGCGATCACCACCATCGAGAGGGCGAGCATGATGGTCTGGTTGATGCCGGCCATGATGGTCGGGATCGCCAGCGGCAGCTGGACCTTGCGCAGCTTCTGCCAGCGCGTCGAGCCGAAGGCGTCGGCCGCTTCGACCAGGTCGGCCGGCACCTGACGGATACCGAGGGTGGTGAGACGGATCGCCGGTGGCATGGCGAAGATCACGGTGGAGAACACCGCTGCCACCGGTCCCAGGCCGAAGAAGGGGATGGCTGGGATCAGATAGACGAAGGCGGGCATCGTCTGCATGAAGTCGAGCACCGGGAAGATGATCCGGTAGCCTGTCTGCGAGAGTGCCGCGAGGATGCCGAGCGGAGCGCCGATCAGCACGGCGATCAGGGTGGCGATGATGACCAGCACCAGGGTCTGCAGGGTCGGCTCCCACAGCCCCAGGTTCCACAGTAGCAGGAAGCCGGCGAGGGTGCCGATGGCGGTCTTGACCCCGGCGAGGCGCCAGCTCAATGCCGCGAACAGCAAGATGGCGAGCCACGGCGGCAGCCACATCAGGCCGTCGACCGCCCCCTCGATGCCGGTCTCCATGACATCGGAGACGACCTTGGTGGCGGTGGCGAACTGATCGGTGAGGGCGTCGAGACCGTCGTCGATCCAGTCCGAGAGGGGAAGGCGTGGGATCTCGATCATGCGGCCTCCTCGGCGCTGTCTTCGCTACTGCTGTGCTCGGCCAGGCCTTGGAGCAGCGAGGCGCGGACCACCTGACCCTTGAGTTTGCCCTCCTCGTCGACCACCGGGGCCGGCATTGGGCTCTGCGCCAGCGGCGCGAAGAGGTCGCGTACCGGAGTGTCCGGTGAGACCGGGTCGGCGCACGGCTCGAGGATCTCCTGGATGCTGCGCTCGCCGCGCTGCACCGCCGCCAGCGCGGTCTCGTCGCGCACCATGCCCTGGAGCTTGAAGTCACCGCTGACCACGAACAGCGCGCTGAGGTTCTGCTCGTCCATCTTGCGCAGCACGGTGCGCGGCCCATCGGTGAGGAAGGCGACGTTACGCACCCGGTGCATCACCGCGCTGGCGGTCAGCACCTTGGTCTTGTCGACCTCGGCGACGAAGCGTTCGACATAGGCGGTGGCCGGGTCGGAGAGGATCTCCTCGCCGCTGCCGACCTGCTCGATGCGCGCGTCCTTCATCAGCACGATGCGGTTGCCGAGATAGAGCGCCTCGTCGAGGTCGTGGGTGATGAAGACGATGGTCTTCTGCAGCCGATTCTGCAGCGCCACCAGCTCTTGCTGCATGTCGCGACGGATCAGCGGATCGAGCGCCGAGAAGGCCTCGTCCATCAACAGCACATCAGGGTCGACAGCGAGTGCGCGGGCCAGCCCGACGCGCTGCTGCATGCCGCCGGAGAGCTGGTCGGGACGGGCGTCCTCCCAGCCCTCCAGTCCGACCTGACGCAGCGCGGTGATCGCCTTCTCGGCGCGTACCTCGGGCGCCACGCCCTGGATCTCGAGACCGTATTCGACGTTCTCGCGGATGGTGCGGTGAGGGAACAGCGCGAAGTGCTGGAAGACCATGCCGAACTTGCGTCGGCGGGTCTCGAGCAGCTGGTGGTGATCGAGTCCGACGATGTCCTCGCCGTCGATCAGGATCTCGCCCCGGGTCGGCTCGTTGAGCCGGTTGAGACAGCGGATCAGGCTCGACTTGCCGCTGCCCGAGAGCCCCATGACGACCAGGATCTCGCCCTCGTAGACATCGAAGCTGGCATCGGCGACGCCGACCGTTTGCCCGGTCTTCTCGAGGATGGTCTTTTTGTCGGCGCCCTGGGCGAGTAGCTCCAGGGCCTTCTCCGGCTCGTCGCCGAAGATCTTGGTGAGACCGCGCACGGCGATCTTGACTGGTTGTTCTGTGGGCATGGCCCCGATGGTCCTTGACGGATAGATTGATGTGTGAGCACCCGAGGGCCACTCACGGCTTGTGATCGCGGCATGGTCGCGCGTACCCCGACCGACCGGGGTGCTTGTGGCACCGTCTCCGGCGGGCGTCGGGGCGATGGTTGATGTTGTGCCGGGGTTCCGGCCGACAGACATTTTCTAACCCTAACAGACTGTTGCGTGTACGCGCAACCGGCGTGCCAAGCCGCGACGGACGGTCTTTGCGCCGATTTCATGAGCGCTGTGTGTTCCGGCCAGGGCGATCGGCAGCGGTCTGCGGGTGACGTAGAATGGGGGCTTTGAACGAGCGGAAGGATGGCCATGACGAGCTTTCGAGGAACAACGATCCTCTCGGTCCGACGCGGCGGCAAGGTCGTGGTCGGTGGTGACGGACAGGTCTCACTGGGCAACACGGTGATGAAGGGCAACGCGCGCAAGGTGCGGCGGCTCTATCATGGTCGGGTGCTGGCCGGTTTCGCCGGCGCCACCGCCGATGCCTTCACCCTGTTCGAGCGCTTCGAGGCCAAGCTCGAGAAGCATCAGGGACACCTCACCCGCGCCGCAGTGGAGATGGCCAAGGACTGGCGCACCGACCGCATGTTGCGGCGGCTCGAGGCACTGCTCTGTATCGCCGATGCCGAGACCTCGCTGATGATCTCGGGGACCGGCGACGTGATGGAGCCGGAGCATGACCTGATGGCGATCGGCTCGGGCGGACCCTTTGCCCAGGCTGCGGCGCGCGCGCTGCTCGAGAACACCGAACTCGATGCCCGCGAGATCGTCGAGCGTGCCTTGAGTATCGCCGCCGATATTTGCATCTATACCAATCACAATCTGGTGCTCGAAGAACTCGACGCCCGGGCGTGAGTGTCCCGGCACCCTGGCGCAACCTGCCCGGGGAGCGGAGAATGGCCGCTCGACCGGGCGCGGGAGGTCTCCGCGGCCCCCGTCCCCTTCGCGCTCACCCGCCGTGCCGTCTCGCGGAGGCGGCCCACCCGATGGACAGGCTCAATGTCGGAAATCACCCCACAACGCATCGTCGCCGAGCTCGACAAGCACATCGTCGGTCAGCACGAGGCCAAGCGCGCCGTGGCCATCGCGCTGCGCAATCGCTGGCGTCGCTCCTGCATCGAGGAGCCGTTGCGCTCGGAGATCACCCCCAAGAACATCCTGATGATCGGTCCCACCGGTGTCGGCAAGACCGAGATCGCGCGTCGACTGGCGCGCTTGGCCAATGCGCCCTTCCTCAAGGTAGAGGCCACCAAGTTCACCGAGGTCGGCTATGTCGGGCGTGATGTCGAGTCGATCGTGCGCGATCTGGTCGATATCAGCATGAAGATGGCGCGCGAGCAGGAGATGGCCAAGCTCGCCGACCAGGCCGCGGACGCCGCCGAGGAGCGCATCCTCGACGCGCTGCTGCCGCCGCCCTCGGGTTTCGAGCAGGACAGTCGCGCCAGCGCGCCCAGCTCGGCCACCCGCGAGAAGCTGCGCACCAAGCTGCGCGCCGGCGAACTCGACGGGCGCGAGATCGACATCCAGGTCGCCGCCGCTCCGCACGGGGTCGACATCATGGCCCCGCCGGGGATGGAGGAGATGACCAACCAGCTCCAGGGGCTGTTCCAGAACCTCGGGCAGGGGCACCAGCAGCGGCGCAAGCTGCGCATCGGCGATGCGCGCAAGCTGCTCGAGGAGGAAGAGGCGGCCAAGCGGGTCAACGACGAGGACCTCAAGCTGCGCGCCATCGACAATGCCGAGCAGCACGGTATCGTCTTCATCGACGAACTCGACAAGGTCACCCGTCGGGGCGAGGGCGCGAGCGGCGCCGATGTCTCGCGCGAGGGCGTGCAGCGCGATCTGTTGCCGCTGGTCGAGGGCAGCACGGTGTCGACCAAGTACGGCGCGGTGCGCACCGATCACATCCTCTTCATCGCCTCGGGGGCCTTCCATCTCGCCAAGCCCTCCGACCTGATCCCCGAGCTGCAGGGTCGGCTGCCGATCCGCGTCGAACTCAAGGCGCTCGACAGCGACGACTTCGTGCGCATCCTCACCGAGCCCGATGCTTCGCTCACCGGCCAGTATCGCGCCCTGCTCGCCACCGAGGGGGTGAATCTGGCGTTCACCGAGGACGGTATCCGGCGCATCGCCGAGATCGCCTGGCAGGTCAACGAGCGCACCGAGAACATCGGCGCGCGACGCCTGCACACGGTGCTCGAACGCCTGCTCGAGGACATCTCCTTCAACGCCTCCGAACTCGACCGCGTCACCGTCACCGTCAACGCCGCCTATGTCGACGACAATCTGTCGGGGCTGGCCGAGGACGAGGATCTCTCGCGCTACATCCTGTGATCGATCGCGCCGGGCGCCTGGCGCGCCCGGCCCTGGAGGCCCAGCCATGCCCGTACCCACCGAACTCAATCTCCATCGTCAGTCGCGCGTGCTCGAGGTGAGCTTCGACGACGGCGCACGCTTCGCGCTGCCGTGCGAATATCTGCGCGTCTACTCGCCCTCGGCCGAGGTGCAGGGGCACAGCCCCGAGGAGCGCATCCTCGTCGTCGGCAAGGAGGAGGTCGGCATCGACCATATCGAGCCGGTCGGCAACTATGCCGTCTGTCTGCACTTCGACGACGAGCACAACACCGGGATCTACTCCTGGGACTATCTCTACCAGCTCGGCGCCGAGCAGGCCGAGCGCTGGCAGACCTATCTCGACGAACTCGCGCAGTCCGGACATGTCCACAAGGATCGTTCGAACTGACTGACATGACGGCCGCGCGCCGGCGGTCCCCGGGCCGCCCGGAGCGCCCTCCGGCAGCGGCCCGGGGGCCCCGATCGGCGCCGGCCTTTGGTGTAAACTAGCCGCCGATTCGACAGCAGGGACACACTATGTCCGACCAGAAGACCACCCATTTCGGCTATCAGCAGGTGCCGATCGAGGAGAAGGCTGCGCGCGTGCGCGAGGTCTTCGATTCGGTCGCCACCCGCTACGACCTGATGAACGACCTGATGTCGCTCGGCATCCATCGGCTGTGGAAGCGCCACACCATCGAGCTGGCCGGCGTGCGTCGCGGTCAGCGCGTGCTCGATCTCGCCTCGGGCACCGGCGACCTGGCCGATCGCTTCGCCGCCATCGTCGGCCCCGACGGGCAGGTGGTGATG
Source organism: Marichromatium purpuratum 984 (assembly GCF_000224005.2). NCBI lineage: Bacteria > Pseudomonadati > Pseudomonadota > Gammaproteobacteria > Chromatiales > Chromatiaceae > Marichromatium > Marichromatium purpuratum. Next base: position 3,601,985 of record NZ_CP007031.1, on the reverse strand, counting down.
TCCGACATCAACGCCGCGATGCTCGGCGAGGGACGCAAGCGGATGCTCGATCGCGGGCGTGTCGGCAACATCCAGTACTCGCTGATCAACGCCGAGCAGATCCCCTTCCCCGACGACTATTTCGACTGTGTCACCATCGGTTTCGGGCTGCGCAACGTCACCGACAAGCAGCAGGCGCTCGACGAGATGCAGCGCGTGCTGCGCCCCGGCGGCCGGGCGCTGGTGCTCGAGTTCTCCCACCCGCTGACCAAGCCGCTGGGTCGCGCCTACGATCTCTATTCGTTCTCGGTGCTGCCGGCGTTGGGCAAGCTGGTGACCAATGATCCGGGCAGCTATCGCTATCTCGCCGAGTCGATCCGCATGCACCCGGACCAGGAGACGCTGCGTTCGATGATGGAGAGCGCCGGACTCGAGCGTTGCGAATACTTCAACCACAGCGGTGGCATCGTCGCGATCCATCGGGGATACAAGCTGTGAGCGAAGGCATCCAGATTCCCGACGCCCTGCTCGCGGTGATCGAGCAGGCGCTCAACCGCTACATCGCCCTCGACCCCGAGGGTCGGGCCGGGTTCGCGGCGCTCGAGGGACGGATCATCGCCATCGAGGTCAAGGGTTTCGGTACCCGGGTGACGGTGCTGCCGGAGCAGCGCGGACTGCAGCTGTTCGGGCACTACGACGCCGAGCCCGACTGCCTGATCCGCGGTACCCCACTGGGTTTGGCGCGCATGGGCATGGCCGAGCGCAAGGCCGCTCAGCTGATCTCCGGCGAGGTCGAGATCGCGGGCGACACCGCGCTGGCGCAGTCCTTCAGTCAGGCGCTGGCGCATCTCGACGTCGACTGGGAAGAACAGCTCGCCCGCGTCATCGGCGACCCCTTCGCCCACCATCTCGGTGATCGGGCGCGCGCCGCCGCCGGCTGGCGCGAGCGCACCTCCGAGACGATGAGTGCGAACCTCAAGGAGTACCTGCAGGAGGAGCGCCGCCTGCTGCCGACCCGCTACGAGGTCGAGGCCTTTCTCGAACAGGTCGACATCCTGCGCGACGACGTCGAGCGGCTCGCCGCCCGCCTCGAACGACTTACCACCCAGGCAGCGGACCTCGGCACCCAGCGATGATCGGACCCCGACAGGCGTTACGCCTCTTTCGCATCAACTGGGTGCTGCTCCGTAACGGACTCGACGAGGTCATCCTCGCCACCCATCTGTTCCGCCCGCTGCGCTGGTTGATCTATCTCACCCCCTGGTACTGGTTGCGCGGCGAGCTGCCGCCCTATCCGGCGCGAGTGCGCCAGACTCTCGAGGACCTGGGACCGATCTTCGTCAAGTTCGGTCAGATCCTCTCCACTCGTCGCGATCTGCTGCCCGACGACCTCGCCGTGGAACTGGCCAGGCTCCAGGACCGGGTGCCGCCCTTCGGTGGCGACCAGGCGCGGGCGTTGATCGAGCGCGCCTGGGGCTGTCCGATCGAGGACGTGCTCGACCAGTTCGACCCCGAGCCGCTGGCCTCGGCCTCGATCGCCCAGGTCCACACCGCGCGTCTCAAGGACGGTCGCGAGGTGGTGGTCAAGGTGCTGCGCCCGGGCATCGAGCGCACCATCCGCCAAGACCTCGGGTTGATGTTCACCCTCGCCCAGCTCGCCGAGCGCTACTGGCCCGATGGCCGTCGGCTGCGTCCGATCGAGGTGGTGCGCGAGTACGAGAAGACCATCTTCGACGAGTTGGATCTGCAGCGCGAGGCGGCCAACGCCTCGCACCTGCGGCGGAACTGGCAGGGCAGCGAGATGCTCTACATCCCGGAGGTGTTCTGGGACTGGACGCGCCCCAACGTGATGGTGATGGAGCGCATCTACGGCACCCCGGTCGGTAATGTCGAGGAGATCAAAGCGCAGGGCGTGAGCATGAAGCAGCTCGGCGAGCGCGGGGTGGAGATCTTCTTCACCCAGGTGTTCCGCGACAACTTCTTCCACGCCGACATGCACCCGGGCAACATCTTCGTCGAGCCGTCGGGGCGCTACATCTCGATCGACTTCGGCATCGTCGGCACCCTCACCACCGAGGACCAACGCTATCTCGCCGAGAACCTGCTCGCCTTCTTCGAGCGCGACTACCGTCGGGTGGCCGAGCTGCACGTCGAGTCGGGCTGGGTGCCGCCGGGGACCCGGGTCGACGAGTTCGAGTCGGCGATCCGCACCGTCAGCGAGCCGATCTTCGAGAAGCCGTTGGCCGAGATCTCCTTCGGCCACTTCCTGGTGCGGTTGTTCCAGACCGCGCGGCGCTTCGACATGGAGATCCAGCCGCAGCTGGTGCTGCTGGAGAAGACCCTGCTCAACATCGAGGGGTTGGGACGTCAGCTCTATCCCGAGCTGGATCTGTGGAGTACCGCCAAGCCCTTCATGGAGCGCTGGATGAAGGAGCGGCTCGGTGTCTCCGGGCTGGCCGAGCGCACCAAGCAGAACGTGCTCTCGATCGCTGACCAGACCCCCGAGCTGCCGCTGATGGCCTATCGCATCCTCAGCAGCTACGATCGCCGGTTGCGCCTGGCCGAATCGACCCACGTGGCCGACGCCGAGCGCGCCACCCAGGCGCGCGCCAGCGGCAACGCCATCCGCGCCATCGGTGGCGCCACGGTGTTCGTCTGCGGCACCCTGGTGTTGCTGCTTGGCCCCGGCCACTGGTTGCAGGAGAGCGCCGGCGCGGCCCTGGTGGCGCTGTGTTATCTCTCCGGGATCTGGCTGTTCGCGAGCGCCGCGCGCCGGGTCTGAACCGAGCGTGCTGCGATGGAACACGGCGCGCCCGCTCTGCGGGCGTCCCGTGTCGCGTCATACCTGGGCGCGTGGCAAGCCCGCCCTTCATCATCAGTGAGCGAGTGACGATCGGCGGTGGTTTAGTCCGGTGACGTCACCGGTGGCGCGCCGACCCTTCCCCGTCCCAGCCGCACGGTGAACCAGAAAGTGCTGCCCTTGCCCGGCTCACTGCTGCAGCCGGCGCCGCCGCCGAACCGTTCGGCGATCTTCTTGACCGTCACCAGGCCGAGCCCGGATCCCTCGTGGCGACGACTCATCGAGTTGTCGGCCTGCTCGAACAGGCTGAACAGGCGTGCTCTCACCTCGGGGCCGAAGCCGACCCCGGTGTCGGTGACGGTGAAGCAGATCCGCAGGGCCTCGTCACTGCGCTCCTCGACGTTCATGGCGATCTCGATGCCGCCGTGCTCGGTGAACCTGATGGCGTTGTCGAGATAACAGTGCAGGGCGTGACGAATCCACTCGGCATCCCCGTTCAGTGGTTCGTCCAGTGTCGCCAGCCGGGTCTCGACGGTCAGTCCCTTGGCGCGGATCCGCGTTCGCAGCGGCGCGACGACCTCCTCGACCAGTGTCGCGGGGGCGAGCGGCTCGGGATGGATGGCGAGCATCCGCGAGTCGAGGTCGGTGACCCGCAGGATCGCGTCGAACAGGTCGGTCAGGCGGTGTGCCGAGTCGATCACCTGGTCGATCCAGGTGCCGCGCTTGGGGCTGTCGGGCTGGCTCTGGACGAGCTGCAACAGGCCGACGATCTGGTGCACCGGGGTGCGCATCTCGTGCGACATGTTGTGGAGGAAGTTGCTCTTGGCGCTGTTGGCCGTCTCGGCTGCCTCCTTGGCCAGTTGTAGCTCGCGAGTGCGTTCGGTGACCTTGCGTTCGAGCGAGTCGTTGAGTGCGAGCAGCGCCTGCTCCTGCTCCTTGAGCGCGAGTTGTAGGGCGATGCGCGATTCGAGCACCTCGAGGTTGACCGGCTTGTGGATGAAGTCGGCCGCGCCGCTGCGCAGCGCATCGGTCTCGCTCTCGGCGGTGTTGGCGGCGGTGACGAAGATCACCGGGACGGTCTGGGTGGCGGCGTCCTGTTTCAGGCGCGCGAGGACCTCGTAGCCGTCCATCCCGGGCATCTTCACGTCGAGCAAGATCAGCGCCGGGCGCTGGGCGTGGGCGAGCTGCAGCGCCTCCTCGCCGGAGGTTGCGGCCAGTACCTCGAAGTCCCGCATCAGGCGCTTGCCGAGTACCAGGATGTTCTCCGGTGCGTCGTCGACGATCAGGATGGTCTTCACGTTGCAAGCCTCGTGTCGGTCTCTGTCCTGGTCCAAGGGCGTCACCTGCCTCGTGCCGTCAGGTCTAGGTGCGGGGCATCGGCGTTCAGATGTCGGGCGAGGCGCGCCATGACTCGATGATGTCGAGTGCTTGGTCGAACTGCAGTGCCCGGATTGCCGCGTCCAGGGCGGCGAAGTCGGCGGTCGCGAGCGTCGCCTCGAGTCCGGGGGCGAGCGTCTCGAAGGTGGCCACCGCAGTGAGTCGATGGGCGGCAAGGTCATCGCGCAGTTGTGTCAGGGTATCGTCGTCGAGAGGCTGCTGCTGGCCTGCGGTGGATCTTCCAGAGGACAGTGCATCCGAGTGGTTCTCCAGATGAGACTGAAGGTTGGTTTCGAGTTCTCGAAGGCTCCGAGCGAGTTGGTGCAGGGGACCGATGAGTGGTGGCGAGTCGGGCTGCCGAAGCTGATTTTCAACCACCTTGGCTTGTTTTTGCACTGTTTCGGCACCGATCAGTCCGGCGTTGCCCGCGAGTTTGTGTAGCCGATCGGCGAGTACTCGTCTGCTCTCCGAGTCGTCCTTTGGGGAGGATACGGTCTGAAGGTCGGCGAATTCTCTGAGCAGGCTGCGGCAGGTCGATTGGAACAGCGCCCAGTCGCCATCGAGTCTGGCCTCGACCTCGCGCATCCGCAGTCCCGGGATGGTCGGCCAGTGCGTCGTTCGGGCATCGGCGTCGGTGTATGGGGTGACCGGCAGCGCGGCGCCGCGCGCCAGCTCGATGTGGCGGCGCAGGCTGCGCACCATCTGGTCGGGCTCGAAGGGTTTGGTGAGGTAGTCGTTCATCCCTGCGGCGAGTGCGCGCTGGCGCTCGCTGGAGAGCGCGCCTGCGGTCAGGGCGATGACCGGCAGCCGCTCCAGTCGCAACTGGTTGCGGATCGCTCGCACCGTGGTGATGCCGTCCATCACCGGCATCTGGACATCGAGCAACACGGCGTCGAAGCGTTCGTCGGGCAGGCCGAGCCGTTCGAGCGCTTCCTGGCCGTTGCCGCAGGTTCGTACCTCGGCACCCTGGCGCTCGAGGATGTGGCGTGCGACATCGAGGTTGAGCGTGCTGTCGTCGATCAGCAGTATCCTGGTCTCTGCCAGCCATTGGATGTGGTTGGCGCCGAGGTGGGTTCCTTCCAGTACCCGGTCGCGATGACCGGCACGCTTGAGCACCGCCGAGTTGATCTGATTGAAGAGCGTCGAGCTGTCGACCGGCTTGATCAGGATGCTGTCGGGCAGGTCGGCGTTGGGTTCGGCCTTGAGCGCATCGGTGTCCTGGGCGGTGATCAGGATGGCTGCGGGGAGTTGGTCGGTGCCGAGACGGGTGCGTAGCCGGTCGAGGGCGGTGAGACCGTCGAGTCCGGGCATCCGCCAGTCGACTACCAGACAGTCGATCGGTTGTCGTGAACGGTGGCGATCGAGTACGTGATCGATCAGTGCCTGACCGTTGGCCACGCCCTCGGCGTGCCAGCCGAGCGAGGTGGTCATGGCGATCAGCGCCTCGCGCTGTTCGGTGTCGTCCTCGGCGATGACCACCTCGAGACGATGTCTCTCACGCTCGAAGGCCTGCAGCTGGTCGGCGTCGGGCGGGTCGAGCGGAGCCTCGATACGGAAGGTGCTGCCCTCGCCCTCGGTGCTCTCCAACGAGACCCGCCCCCCCATCCGCTCGACGATCTGACGGACGATCGCCAGCCCCAGTCCGCTGCCACCGAAGCGGCGGGTGGTGGAGTCGTCGGCCTGGACGAAGGGGGCGAACAGCCGTTCCCGCACCGTCTCCGGGATGCCGATGCCGGTGTCCTCGACCTCCAGGTGGAGCAGTGTCCGGTGGTCGTGCTCGCTGGCGCTTGCGCGCAGCGTGATGCTACCGCTAGGGGTGAACTTCACTGCGTTGGTTAGTAGGTTGAGCAATATCTGACGCAGCCGGGTGGCATCACCGACAAGGATGTCGGGGACGGTGGTGGCGATCTGCAGTTCCACCGTCAGCCCCTTCTCCCCGGCCTGCTCGGAGACGATGCCCAGCGACTCCCGACAGAGATCGCCGACGCTGAACGGGATCTGCTCGAGTACCAGCTCACCGGCCTCGATCTTGGACAGATCGAGGATGTCGTTGACGACCCCGAGCAACGCCTTACCGGCCGACTGGATCCTGATGACGCAGTCGCGCTGTTCGGTGTTGAGCGGGTCGTCTCCGAGCAGGTGAGCGAGGCCCAATACCGCGTTCAGGGGCGTGCGGATCTCGTGGCTCATGTTGGCGAGGAACTGCGACTTGGCGGCATTGGCCTGTTCGGCGGCGTCGCGTGCCCTCTCCATCGAGTCCTTGAGTGCCAGCTGCAATCGCGCCTCGCGCTGCAGCGCGGCCATGCGCGAGGAGAGCCAGGCGATGACCGCGATCAGCAGATAGGCGGTGGCATTGACCAGCAGGAAGTCGGACCAGGCGTTGTGCCGGATCTCCCTCAGTGCCAAGTCGAGCGGATAGGTCGCGCGCAGGGTCAGGTGCTTGCCGTCGCCGAGGCTGTAGAGCCTGCGTGATGCGACGATCAAGGTTTGCCCGGTGTTGCGCTCGCGCACCAACCGGGCGCCCTCGAAACCGGCGGGATGTTCGCCGGCCGGGAGGGGGACGAAGTCGGCCTGCCAGTCGGAGCCTCCATGCCGCACGTATTCGTGCTGGAAGGCCGGTGAAGAGGGGTGGAGCAGATAGTGTCCACGCGTATTGGTGAGGAAGTAGTGCGTGGCGTCGTCGCTGCGGCCGAGTTCATCGAGCAGGGCCGCGAATTCGTAGTTGACCACGACGATGGCGAAGATCTCGTCGCGTGTGTTGGCCACCGGGGTCGAGACCCGTACCGTCGGGCGGTGGGGCTCCTCGAGCCTGCCGTGTTCGCGGTTGAGTTCGATCTCCGAGACCACGAGCGCGCCTGGTGGAGCGGCGAGTGCCTCGATGAAGTAGGTCCGCTCGGCCTTGCGCTGGAAGCTGCTCTCGAGCGGGATGCGTGGTGTGCCGTTGGCGTTGCGTTCGACGCGTATCAGCTCGAGTCCGTCGTCGGCGACCCCGATGAAGCGTGCCTGGAACACCCGGGGTTCGGCCCTGAGGAAGCCGAGATAGATCTGGTCGAGCCGGTTCTTCCATACCGTGAAGGTCTCGCCGTTGACCGGGTCGATGCCGGCGTGGAGCAGCACCCGGCCGATCCCCGGCACCGGTGGGACCGAAGCGAGGAACTCGGTCATCCGCTTGAGATGACCGATCTCGCGATCGAAGACCGTGGCCTTGAGCGCGAGCTGGCTCTGTTGCTGGAAGGAGATGGCGTTGAAGAATGCGTGTCCGGACTGGACCTGAGCGTACCAGTAGGTTCCGAACGAAAAGGCCGCCGCGGCCATGATTGCCAGGGGCCAGGCCATGCGCGATCTCAGTGTTCTTCCCGGCTCGACCATGACGCCTCCGTGTCGCGCTGAGGAGTGTCGTCGAAGCTAACCGGTCATGCCGTCGCTTCGCGCTCCGCCGCTGTCGTGCCCCGATGATATCTGTCTCGACTCAGTCACGCATGACGATGTCGGCGGCAGTGATCTCGGCGATGTCGCGATGGCCGATGAAGGCCATGGTCAGTTCGGTCTCCTCGTGGAGGATCTCGAGCATGCGGGTGACCCCGGCGCGGCCATCGGCGCCGAGCCCGTAGACCAGCGGGCGCCCGACCATCACCCCGCGCGCGCCGAGCGCGCGGGCACGGATGACGTCCTGACCGGTGCGCACGCCGCTGTCGAGCCAGACCTCGATGTCCCCGCCGACGGCCTCGGCGATCTCCGGCAGCACGCTGATCGAGGAGCGCGCGCCGTCGAGCTGACGCCCGCCGTGGTTGGAGACGACGATGGCCTCGGCGCCGAGCGCGACGCAGGCGCGCGCGTCCTCGGCCTCCATGATCCCCTTGATGATCAGCGGCCCGTCCCACCACTCGCGATAGCGCTTGATGTCGTCCCAGCCGAGCTTGGGGTCGAAGGAGGCGGCGGTCCATTGCATCAGGTCGCGCATGTCCTCGACCCCGGTGGCGCAGCCCTGGATGTTGCCGAAGCCGCGGTTGCGGGTGGCGAGCATGCCGAGCGCCCAGCGCGGGCGCCGGGCGATATCGATGAGGTTGGGCAGGGTCAGGCGCGGCGGTGCGGTCATGCCGTTGCGATGATCGGCGTGACGCTTGCCGATCATCTGTAGATCGAGGGTGAGCACCAGCGCCGAGCAGCCGACCGCGCGGGCGCGCTCGATCAGCTTGCGGGTGAAATCGCGATCGCGCTGGACATAGAGCTGGAACCAGAACGGCTTGGTGGTGTGGCGCGCCACCGTCTCGATCGAGCAGATGCTCATGGTCGAGAGGGTGAAGGGCACGCCGAAGTCCTCGGCGGCCTGGGCGGCCTTGATCTCGCCGTCGGGGTGCTGCATGCCGAGCAGTCCCACCGGGGCCAGGGCGACGGGCATCCGCACCGGCTGGCCGACCAGGGTGGTGGCCAGGGTACGCGGTTCGAGATCGCGCGCCACCCGCTGGCGAAAGAGGATGCGCTGGAAGTCGGTGCGGTTGAGCGCAAGCGTCTGCTGGGTCCAGGAGCCCGACTCGCAGTAACCCTGGAACATCCTGGGGACGCGGCGATGATAGAGGCGTTGCAGGTCGGCGAGTTCGCAGATCACGGTCATGGTGAAAGGCCCGGTCGCTCAAAAGTACGAGGCTACACCAAGACCTGCCCGCCGGGTCGGCTTGCCGGCGTGAATCGCAATGAACGACGTTTGAGTCACATGGCTACGACCATCGGCGCGGTCACGCCCTCAAGGGGGGGCGTCGGCCGTCGGGGCCGGGCTCGTTGTCGCACCGTGGACCGCGATCGTGTGCTTCAAGGCGTGATGATGGATCGACCGCTCGCGATACAAGACAGGCCGTATTTGGCCCGATACTCGGACAGGATGTCCTCGGTCGGGCCGGCGGCAATGATCTGTCCATGTTCCATCAGCACCGACTTCTCGCACATGCTGCTGATCAGTTCGTCGTCGTGTGACGAGAGGACGATGATCGAGACCTGCTCGGTGAAGCGTTGCAGCCGCTCGCCGGCCTTCTGCAGGAAGGCCGCGTCACTGGTGCCGATGCCCTCGTCGAGCAGCAGGATGTCGGGCGCGACCGAGGTCGAGATGGCGAAGGCCAGCCGCATCTGCATGCCCGCCGAGTAGGTGCGGATCGGCAGGTTGAGGAAGTCGCCGAGTTCGGTGAACTCGGCGATCTCGTCCATCTGCGCGCGGATCTGCCGCCGGGTCAGTCCGAGGAAGAGCCCGCGCAGCATGATGTTCTCGTAGCCGGTGCTCTCCTGGTCCATCCCCAGGCTGATGTCGAACAGCGGTACCGTGCTGCCCTGCAGCGCCACCCGGCCGCAGTTGGGCTCGTAGATGCCACCGAGTACCCGCAACAGGGTGGTCTTGCCCGCGCCGTTGTGACCGATCAGGCCGACGCGCTCACCGTCGCGCAGCGACAGGTTGATGTTTTGCAGCGCCTCGACCACCGAGATGCGGTTGCCGCCGGCGTCGGCACGGATCTGTCCGCCGGTGGCGCTCTGCATCAGCCGGTTCTTCAGCGAGCGGGTGGAGGCGCTGTAGACGGGGAAGGAGACCGAGACATCGGTCAGTTCGATCGAGGCCATGACGACTTCCTCAGACCCAGTAGGCGATGCGCCAGCGGTAGGCGGAATAGAACAGCAGGGCGACGGCCCAGCCGACCGCGGCGAGCAGCAGCACCGCCAGCCAGTTGGTGAGCGCCGGCGGTTGGCCGAGCAGCGGGGCGCGGATCACCTCGACCAGGTGGTAGAAGGGGTTGAGGTGCAGCAGCAGGGCGCGCCCGGGCAGCATCTCCGGCTTCCAGATCACCGGGGTGATGAAGAACAGCACCTGCACCATGCTGGCGATGATCAACGGCACGTCGCGGAAGCGGGCGCTGAGCAGCCCGAAGAACAGCCCGATCCACAGCCCGTTGAGCAGCAGCAGCGCCAGTGCCGGGAACACCCACAGCAGGCTCCAATCCCAGCTCACGCCGAACCACAGCGCCACCCCGACGAACACCCAGATGTTGTGGGCGAAGGCGATCAGCGCCGACCACAGTTTACGGTAGACATAGATCGACAGCGGCGCGTTGAGCTGCTTGATCATCCCCTCGGCGGCGATGAAGGCCTCGCTGCCGTCGAGGATGATCGCCGAGATCAGTCCCCAGATGACGAAGCCGGCGGCGAGGAAGGGCAGGTAGTCATGCAGGTCCTGACCGAAGATCTGGCCATAGAGCAGGCCCAGGGCGAGCACCATGATGCCCATCGAGATGGTGATCCAGAAGGGACCGAGCTTGGAGCGGCGGTAGCGCTGGCGGACGTCGTGCAGTCCGAGCGTTCCCCATAATTCATAGTGCTTCCAGCCGTCGCGGGCATCCGCGAGGGCATGGCGGATCTGTTCGCGGCGCAGACCATGACGGAACTGCCTCGCGAGGGATGAGCCGCCGCTGTGGGCATCTGTAGGCATCAGGGTGGTTCCGGGAGCGAAATTGCGCGATGGTGGCCGTGGACACTAAGGTCGATCGGACACGTCCATGTTCAGTGTCGTGTCGATCAGCCTCCGGTTCGCGCCAGAGGAGGAGCATGCGGTCCGTCGGCATCATCGCGCTATCGGGGCATGCATGCGGACTTCAAGCCTGAGTGCAGACCCGTCAGGAGGGCCTACGTGCTTCCCAAGCATCTCCGCCAAAGCGCGCACTTGGGAAGATCAAACGATTTCCGAGTATATCACGCCTCTTCGGACACCAGCGCTTGGGCCTGTCTTCGAGCATCGAGCTGACGGCTGGTCTTGTCGCGGGCGCTTCTCTATCATCGGTCGCCTTCGTTCCGCTCCGCGCCCTCGCTCGGTCCCAGGTCCGTGCCCGGCGCACCTGTCTCCGAGTACCCGATCCATGACCGACCGATCCCCCCGCTGCAGCGCTGCCGCGTCGTGCACCCCGGCGCAGATCGCCGCTTCCGCGCTGACCCGTTACCGTGACCTGATCGATGACTGGGACGCCTTCGTCGCCGCCCTCGGGCGTCCACTGGCGCCCTGCATCTGGGCCAACCCGACACGGATCTCGGTGGCCGGGCTGGCGGCGCTGCTCGCCGAGGAGGGGGTCGCGGCCGAGCCGCTGGCGGCGCTGCCCGGTGCGCTGCGGCTCGCCCCCGAGGCGCGCATCGGTCAGCACTGGTGGTATTGCGCGGGGCTCGCGCACGCCCAGGAGCTGGTCTCGCAGCTGCCGGCGCTGCTGCTCGATCTCGCCCCGGGACAGCGGGTGCTTGACATGTGCGCCGCCCCCGGCGGCAAGACCGCGCAGATCGCCTTCGCTCTCGGCAACCGTGGCACCCTGGTCGCCAACGACATCTCCAGCGATCGCATCAAGGCGCTGCAGGGCAATCTCGACCGGCTCGGGGTGATCAACGTCAGCACCACTTGCAAGGACGCCTCGAACTGGCCGCTGCGCGGTGGTCAGTTCGACCGCATCCTGCTCGACGCGCCCTGTTCGAGCGAGGGCACGCTCAGACGCACCCCCTCGCTGCTCGGCAGGCTGGGGCCGGAGAACGCCGCGCGGCTCGCGCCCAAGCAGCGCTTGCTGCTGGAGAAGGCGGTGCGGCTGCTGCGCCCCGGCGGGCGACTGGTGTACTCGACCTGTACCTTCGCGCCGGAGGAGAACGAGCTGGTGCTCGACGCGGTACTCGCCGCCGAGGGCGAGGGGCTGCGGCTGTTGCCGGCGGCGCTGCCCGGTATCCGCTGCGCGCCGGGGCTCACCGAGTGGCAGGGGCGCGCGCTCGACCCGCGGCTCGCCGGCTGCATGCGTATCTGGCCGCACCACAACGACAGCGGCGGATTCTTCATCGCGGTGCTGGAGAAGCCCGCCGAGGTCGCGGCGAACCGTCAGGGCCATGTGCCGGTGACGCCGCCCGGCGATCCGGCCGAGATCGCCCCCTGGCTGGAGGGGGTGGCGTCGCGCTACGGCCTGCCCGAGGACATCTGGTCGCGTTATCGGGTGCATCGCCAGACCAAGCGCGGTCTGCACCTGAGCGCGGCCGATCACTGCCCGCCGCGGGTGCCGCGTCCCGAGGCCAGCGGCCTGTTCTTCCATCGCACCAATGTGCGCCCGCCCAAGCCGACCACCGCCGGGGCGTTGCTGCTCGGGCGCGAGGCGAGCGCGCACCGCATCGAACTCGACGCCGAGCAGCGCGATCGTTACCTGCGCCGCGAGACCTTCGCGCCACACCCCGAGCAGCTCGCCGCAGGCGCCTATGGCCAGGTGGTGGCGAGCTATCGCGGTCACGTGCTGGGGATGGCGGTGGTGCACCGCTCCGGGGTGGTCGAGAGCCTGTTCCCGAGCCGCTGGAGCGGCTGTACCGCGGCATCGGGTGGCCAGCCCTCAGCGGCCAGTCCTCAGCCGCCAGCCGCCAGTAATTGAGGCTCGGCGGCTTGCCTTGAACCGCTGTGGTTTAGCCTATGCTGCCGCTGGCCGCTGGCCGCTGGCCGCTGGCCGCTGGCCGCTGGCCGCTGGCCGCTGGCCGCTTACATGAAGCTGTCCTTGTTCTGTGCCTTCTGGGTGGCGTCCTTGCGGCTGATCACGCCGCGCTGCACCAGTTCCTTGAGGTTCTGATCCAGGGTCTGCATGCCGTGGGCCTGGCCGGTCTGGATCGCCGAGTACATCTGCGCGACCTTGGCCTCGCGGATGAGGTTACGGATCGCCGGGGTGCCGATCATGATCTCGTGCGCCGCCACCCGGCCGCCGCCGATCTTCTTGAGCAGGGTCTGGGCGATGACCGCGCGCAGCGACTCCGAGAGCATCGCGCGCACCATCTCCTTCTCGGCGGCGGGGAAGACGTCGATGATGCGGTCGATGGTCTTGGCCGCCGAGGTGGTGTGCAGGGTGCCGAACACCAGGTGACCGGTCTCGGCGGCGGTGAGCGCCAGGCGAATGGTCTCGAGGTCGCGCAGCTCGCCGACCAGGATGATGTCCGGGTCCTGACGCAGCGCCGAGCGCAGCGCCTCGCTGAAGCCGAGGGTGTCGCGATGGACCTCGCGCTGGTTGACCAGACACTTCTTGCTGGCGTGGACGAACTCGATCGGGTCCTCGATGGTGAGGATGTGGGCGTACTCGTTGTCGTTGAGGTGGTCCATCATCGCCGCCAGCGTGGTCGACTTACCCGACCCGGTGGGGCCGGTCACCAGCACCAGGCCGCGCGGCACGTTGACGATCTCCTTGAAGATCGCCGGGGCGTTGAGGTCCTCGAGCGTGAGCACCTTGGAGGGGATGGTGCGGAACACCGCGCCGGCGCCGCGCTTCTGGTTGAAGGCGTTGACACGAAAGCGCGCCACCCCGGGGATCTCGAAGGAGAAGTCGGTCTCGAGGAACTCCTCGTAATCCTTGCGCTGCTTGTCGTTCATGATGTCGTAGACAAGCGAGTGCACGGCGCGATGGTCGAGCGCCGGGACGTTGATCCGACGCATGTCGCCGTCGACTCGGATCATCGGCGGCAGACCGGCCGAGAGGTGGAGGTCGGAGGCGTTGTTCTTGACGCTGAAGGCGAGGAGTTCGGCGATGTCCACGGCGGCGGTCTCCGTCCGGTTGTCGATGGTGCCCGAGTCCACTCGTGGCGCCGCCGAACAGGGCGGCGCCCGGTGGGGTGCGGGCTCAGTCCTGCTCGACGCGCTCGAAGACGACGCGCCCGCCGAGCAGGGTCCAGCTCACGCGTCCGTGCATCTCGGTCCCGATGAAGGGGGTGTTGCCGGCGCGACCGACCAGGGTCTCGGGCGTCAGCGTCCAGCGCGCCTCGGGGTCGAGCACGCAGACGTCGGCGATCTCGCCGATGCCGAGTCGGCCATAGGGCTGGTCGATGACCCCGGCCGGTCCCTGGGTGAGCCGGGCGATCATCTCGGGCAGCCCGATCACGCCCTCCTCGACCAGCCGCAGCGCGAGCGGCAGCAGGGTCTCGAGCGCGGCGATCCCGGGATCGGTCTCGGGGAAGGGCGCGAGCTTGGCGTCGGCGTCGTGGGGCTGGTGGTCGGAGCAGACCGCCTCGAGGTCGCCGTTAACCACCGCCGCGCGCAGCGCCTCGCGATCGGCCTGGGTGCGCAGCGGCGGCAGCAGGTGACAGTTGGCGTCGAGCCCGGCGAGGTCGTCCTCGGTGAGAAACAGCTGGTGGATGCTGACATCGCCGCTGGCACGCACGCCACGGCGCCGCGCCTCGGCCAGCAGGGTCACGGCGCGCGCTGTCGACAGACCGCGGAAGTGGATGCGCGCGCCGGTCTGCTCGGCCAGTGCCAGACCGCGAGCGATGGCCAGGGTCTCGGCGGCCTCGGGGATGGCGGGCAGGCCGAGTCGGGCGCTGATGCGGCCCTCGTGGGCACAGCCGTCGGCACTCAGCTCGGGGTCGAGCGGATGGAGGAACACCGGCATGGCGAAGGAGGCGGCGTATTCGAGCGCGCGGCGCAGCACATGGGTGCTGCGGATCGGGCGCTCGGCCTCGCCGAGCGCCGGACAACCGGCGCGCTTGAGCGCGGCCATCTCGGCCAGGGTCTCGCCCTTGAGCCCACGGGTCAGTGCGCCGATCGGCAGCACCCGGGCATAGCCGTTGCGGTTGGCCGTCTGCTGGATCAGCTGCGCCACCGCCGGGGTATCGATCACCGGCTGGGTGTCGGGCGGACAGCACAGGGTGGTGATCCCCGAGGCGGCGGCGGCGCGGGTCTCGCTGGCGATGGTCGCCTTGTGCTCGTGACCGGGCTCGCGCAGCCGCGCCGAGAGGTCGACCAGGCCGGGCAGCACCAGCCTGCCGCTGGCGTCGAGCGTGCGATCGGGCTGGAAGCCGGAGGGCGCGGCGCCGACGGCGGCGATCCGACCCTCGGCGATGTGCAGGTCGGTTTGGCTGTCGATGCCGGAGGCCGGGTCGATCAGCCGACCGTTGCGAATGGTGATCTTGGGACTACTGGCCATCGGTGGCTCCGGCGCTCTGGGAATGCTGCAGGTTCTGGTTGCCGAGACACATCGACATCACCGCCATGCGCACGGCGATGCCGTTGCTGACCTGCTCGAGGATCACCGAGCGCTCGCCGTCGGCGACTTGGGAGTCCATCTCGACCCCGCGGTTGATCGGGCCGGGGTGCATCACGATCGCCTCGGGGTGGGCGACGGCGAGACGTTCCTCGGTCAGGCCGTAGAGCCGGAAGTACTCGTGCTCGCTTGGCAGCAGGGCGCTGCTCATGCGCTCGCGCTGCAGTCGCAGCATGATCACCACGTCGACGTCACGCAGCCCCTCGCGCAGGTCGTGGCACACCCGCACCCCGAGCGCCTCCTCGGCCTGGGCCGGGATCAGGGTGCGCGGACCGATCACCCGCACCTCGGGGACGCCGAGGGTGTGCAGGGCGATGATCTGCGAGCGCGCCACCCGCGAGTGCAGGATGTCGCCGATGATCGCCACCCGTAGCTGGCTGAAATCGGCCTTGTGGCGATGGATGGTGAGCATGTCGAGCATCGCCTGGGTGGGGTGGGCGTGACGCCCGTCACCGGCGTTGACCACGCTGACGTGTGGCGCGGCGTGATCGGCGATGAAGTGCGCCGCGCCGCTGGTGGCGTGACGCACCACGAACATGTCGACGTGCATCGCCTCGAGGTTGCGCAGGGTGTCGAGCAGGGTCTCGCCCTTGGCGGTGGCCGAGGTGGAGATGTTGAGGTTGAGCACGTCGGCCGAGAGCCGCTTGGCGGCCAGCTCGAAGGTGGTGCGGGTGCGCGTGCTGGTCTCGAAGAAGAGGTTGGCGATGACCTTGCCGCGACACAGCGGGACCTTCTTCACCGCCTGGTCGGAGACGCCGAGGAAGCCGCTGGCGCGGTCGATGATCTCGTGCAGCAGCGCGGCATCCAGTCCCTCGAGGGTGAGGAAGTGGCGGAGCTTGCCGTTGGCGTGGAGTTGGGGGGTCAGTGCGCTCATGCCTGCGCCCCCTGGTCGTCGCTGTCCGGGGTGTGGCCGAGCAGCATCATCAGCGGCTCGGGACCGCTGAGCTTGATCTGGGTGTCGGTGTCGAGCTGGGCGCGCAGACCGACGACGTCGGCGGCGATCGGCAGTTCGCGCTCGGCCTCGCGCTCGGCGAGGGTAGCGAGGGTCACCGAGGCCGGACGACCGTAGTCGAACAGTACGTTGAGTGCGGCGCGGATGGTGCGCCCGCTCTGCAGTACGTCGTCGACCAGGATCAGGTGACGGTCGTCGACCCCCACCGGCAGGTAGGAGGGGTGGACCTGGGGGTGCAGCCCGATGCGGGTGAAGTCGTCGCGATAGAAGGAGATGTCGAGATGACCGAGCGGGGCCTCGAGTCCGAGCCGCGCGTGCAGCCGGTCGGCGACCCAGACGCCGCCGGTGTGGATGCCGATCATCAGCGCGTCGTCGATCGCGCGTCGCTTGAGCAGGTCGGCGAGGTCGTCGGCCATGCGGGCGATGGCCTCATCGATCTGCGCGGCGTCCTTCCAGATGTTGGTGTTGCTCACAGAGCCAGGTTTCCAGGATGAGGGCCGCCGCGAATGCATCGACGGCGTCCGGCGTTGTCGATTTGGCTGTTGCGGGTCCTTCTGCGATCAGCCGTTGGGCCTCGAGCGAGGTCAGGCGCTCGTCGATCAGATGGACCTCGAGCCCGAAGCGGCCATTGAGCTGACGGGCGAAGCGGTGCACCCGTCCCGACCAGTCGACCTCGGTGTCGTCCATGTTGAAGGGTAGACCGACCACCAGCGCCTCCGGCTGCCACTCGCGGATCAGCGACTCGATGCGAGGCCAGTCGGGTTTTTCCTGGCGGTTGCGCAGAGTAGTCAGTGGGGTCGCCGAACGGGTCACCGTCTGACCGACGGCGATGCCGATCTTGCGCGTCCCGAAGTCGAAGCCGAGCAGGGTTGCCATGGGTGTTCCAGATCGCGCTCGCCGCGCGCTCAGGCGTGGCCGGCCTCGCCGCTGAGCAGGTTGAGATCGACCCCGAGCAGCTGCGCCGCGGCCAGCCAGCGCTCGCCGGCATCCATATGGAAGATGATGTCGTCACTCGCCGGGCCGTTGAGCCAGGCGTTGGCGCTCATCTCCTGTTCGAGCTGGCCGGCGCCCCAGCCAGCGTAGCCGAGGGCCACCAGGCTGCGTTCCGGTCCGTCGCCGCGGGCGATCGCCTCGAGCACATCGCGCGAGGTGGTGACGCTGATCTCCTCGGTGATGCCGAGGGTCGAGTCGTAGGTCGGTCCGGCGGTGTGCAGCACGAAGCCGCGATCGGTCTGCACCGGCCCGCCCTGATAGACCGGGGTCGCCTGCAGTTCGGCGTCGTCGGTGGGGATCTCGAGCTGCGCGAACAGCTCGCCGAGGGTCACCTCCAGCGGGCGATTGATGACGATGCCCATGGCGCCCTGTTCCGTGTGTTCGCAGACATAGGTCACGGTACGCGCGAAATTGGGATCCTGAAGACCCGGCATCGCGATCAGGAAGTGATTGGTCAGTGAAGAGCTGTAGGCCATGGCCCCTAGTATCCGGTGCGGCGCAACCCGAGGCAAGTGCGAGGATGCGCCGCTCGGCGCCGTCCTGACCGAAGGGGCGCGATTGGCATGATGGTGGCTGCTTTGAATCAAGCCCCTTCGGTCCGCGCCGACATCGCCGTTGTCGTGATCACTGCTCCCAGCCGAGGGTGTCGCCGCGCATGAACTGCCAGTTGCGGACGATGTCGAGCACGTCGGTCTCGGCGGCGATGTCCGGTGGGAAGGGCGAGAAGGGCGCGGCCAGTTCGACGATGCGCACCGCCGCCTGGTCGAGCAGATCGTAGCCCGACGAGCGGACCACCCGCACCTGGACGAGGCTGCCGTCGGCGCGGATCGAGACGTGCAGCAGCAGGCTGCCGTAGATGCGCTGTTCCTTGGCCGCCTGGGGGTAGTTGATGTTGCCGATACGCTCGACCTTGCGCGTCCAGGCGGCGAGATAGCTGGCGTAGCGGATCTCGCGCGTGCTCGTGCTCACCGCGCGTCGGCGCAGCCCGTCGGACGGTTCGAGTCCGGGGGCCGGTTGTGCGGCGAGCCGGGCGACAGTGTGGTCGCGACTGGCGAGGATCTGCGCGGCATCGATCGCTGGCGGCTGGGGCAATGGTTGGGGCGCGAGGCGTGGGCGGTCGTGGCTCTCGAGGCTCAGCGCGGTCGGAGGGGTGGCCGTCGCCGGCGAGGACGCGGGCGGCGAGGAGGTCAACGCCGCTTCACTGTCGGGCGCCGGCGAGACGGGCGCGAGCGGCCCTGGGGGTGCTGTCTCACCATCACCCTCCAGGCTGTGTGCGGCATCGCCGTGGATCGACTCGCCACTGCGGTTGTGCAGCCCGCCGGGGGCCTCGGGCTGGGGCTGATCGGTGTTGCTCGGACGCTCTACCAGCAGCACCTCGAGCGCCGAGTCCGGGATCGGTTGCTGCTGGGGTGGCGTGGGGCGCGCGGCGAGCGCGAGCAGTGCCGCCAGATGCAGCAGAACGGCAGCGCCGAGCGCGAGCACCAGAGTACGGTTATCGCCCTTGGGCGAGGGCGGGGTCAGCAATGTTGCCGGCAGCGGGGTCGGCGACGGGGTCGGGCAGTCGGTCATGGGGCGATGGTTGCGGCCTCGGTGGTGATCGGGTTGACGCGGTGGATGCGGGCGCCCGGGTCGACGCGTTCGAGCCGGTTCCACAGTGCCTGGGTGACGTGGACCTCGCCGCTGCGATCGACCAGCAGCGCCTCGGTCACCCCCATCCGCTGTGCGACCTCGAGCCAGTGCTCGGGGCCGGCGACGAACAGCGCGCGGGCGGCCACGGTGGCGGTGGCCAGGTCGGGCAGGAGCACGGTGACCGCACGGCTGTCGCGCGCCGGGCGACCGCTGCGCGGGTCGAGCACGTCATGATAGATCACACTCTGGTGGATGAAGTCGCGCTGGTGGTCGGCCACGCTGCCCAGCGCCTCGTCGCGACGCAGCGCGACGATGGCCAGCACCCCGGAGCCACCGGCGCGCAGGATCGGCACCCGCCAGGGTTGGCCGCCACGATCGCCACTGGCACGCCAGGCGCCGTCGCGTTGGATCAGGGCGTTGACGATACCCAGCTCGCGCAGCCGCGCGATCGCCAGGTCGATGGCCAGCGCTGGCGCCAGTCGGCCGAAGTCGAGCTGGATCCTGGGGTCGGCGACGCGGATCTCGATGCCGTCGAGTTCGACCTGATCGATGCGCGGTGTCGAGGTGAGCAGTGTTTCGAGCTGCCCCTGGGTCGGCGGGTTGGCGTATGGCGGGGTGCGATCGAACCCCCAGAGCGTGATCAGCCTGCCGAGGGCGGGATTGTAGAGCCCTTCGCTCTGTGCGGCGAGCCGCTGCCCGGTGCGCAGCAGGGGCAATACCGAGGGTGGGGCGGTGACCGGTGTGCCGGTGGCCAGTCGCCGGTTGAGATCGGCCAGGACACCCGATACCCAGGGGTCCCAGGCGCGGGTGCGGAAGGCGAAATCCTCGGCGAGTTCCGCCCGGGCGCGTGTGGCCTGCTCGGGCGCGACCCCGACCAGGGTGAGGTCGAGCGATTCGCCGAAGGCCTGCAGCCTGGTGGTGTTCACCGGCGTGGCTTCGCGGCAGCCGCCGAGGGCGAACAGCGCGAGCAGCAGTGGCGCCAGCAGGGCGGAGCGGACGACGACCGACAGGGGGTGCGTGAACGACATGGGGCACTCCTCGGGGTTGCGGCGGTCTGGTGCGGCCGGCTCTGAGGGGCGCGGTCCCGGATCAGTCCCGGGCGTTGAGTCGGGCCGCGATGCGATCCATCAGTGCGCCAGCGATATCGAGTCCGTGAGCGGCGTCGAGTTCGCGGATGCAGGTGGGGCTGGTGACATTGATCTCGGTGAGGTGATCGCCGATCACGTCCAGCCCCGCGAACAGGATGCCGCGCGCGCGCAGCTCGGGGCCGACCTGTTCGGCGATCCAGCGTTCGCGTGTGCTCAGCGCTCGCGCCTCGGCGCTGGCCCCGGCTGCGAGATTGCCCCGGCTCTCGCCGGGCGCGGGGATGCGCGCCAGACAATAGGGTACCGGCTCGCCGTCGACCATCAGGATCCGCTTGTCGCCGTCGACGATCTCGGGCAGATAGCGCTGTGCCATGCAGTAGCGATGGCCGTGCTGGGTCAGGGTCTCGATGATGACCCCGAGATTGGGGTCGTGAGCGCCGACCCGGAATACCGAGGCCCCGCCCATGCCGTCGAGCGGTTTGAGCACGATCTCGCCGTGGTGTTCGAGAAAGGCGCGGATGTCGCGCGCTGCGGCGGTCACCAGGGTCGGCGGAGTGCACTGCGGGAAGCGCGCGGTGAACAGCTTCTCGTTGGCGTCGCGCAGGCTGCGCGGATCGTTGACCACTAGACAGCCGGCGCTCTGGGCGTGCTCGAGCAGATAGGTCGAGAACACGTACTCCATGTCGAACGGCGGGTCCTTGCGCATCAGCAGGGCATCGAGCGCGCCGAGCGGACGGACCTCGGGCTCGCCCAGGGTGTACCAGTCGGCGGGGTCGTCGCGGACCTCCAGCGGACGCATCCGCCCGAGCGCGCGATCGCCGTCGAGCGCGAGGTCGCCGAGCTCCATGTACCAGGGCCGCCAGCCACGCCGTTGCGCCGCCAGCAGCATGGCGAGGCTGCTGTCCTTCTTGGTGTTGATCGACCCGATCGGGTCCATCACGATGCCGATGTCGATGCTCATGGGGGGCAGTGTACTGCAGCCACCAGCCACCAGCCACCAGCCACCAGCCATCAGCTACCAGCTACCAGCCACCAGCCACCAGCCACCAGCCACCAGCCACCAGCCACCAGTCGCCAGCTACCAGCCGCCAGTCGCCAGTCGCCAGCTACCAGCCACCAGTCGCCATCCACCAGCTACCAGCCGCCAGCGCTGGTCATCAGCTACCAGTCGCCAGCCACAGGTGCCAAGCTTCCTCGCTGGAGGCTGGAGGCTGGAGGCTGGAGGCTGGAGGCTGGAGGCTGGAGGCTGGAGGCTGGAGGCTGGAGGCTGGAGGCTGGAGGCTGGAGGCTGGAGGCTGGAGGCTGGTGGCTAGAGGCTAGAGGCTAGAGGCTGGAGGCTGGTGGCTAGAGGCTGGAGGCTGGAGGCTGGAGGCTGGAGGCTGTGGACGCACATTGGTGCGCCGGCGGGCAAATGCCGTCTGGCGATGACGCGCGCAGCGCTGCTAGACTTGCTGCGTCGATGACCGGCCGCGCCGGTATCGATGAGAACCCGCCGGCGCGTCTCCCCGCGCCCGTGTCCGGTGTCGCGATCGCGGTTCCCCGCCGTCGCCGTCGACGGTCACCATGGGACACGTCCGGGTGTACGCTTCAATCGTGCCGACTCGAGAGGTCGTCAGCGTGACGGATCCTTCGGACCATGCCGATCTGACCGGCGCCAAGATCCTGGTGATCGATGACAGCAAGACCATCCGCCGGACCGCGGAGAATCTGCTGGCCAAGGCCGGCTGCGAGGTCATGGTCGCCGCCGACGGCTTCGAGGCCCTGGGCAAGATCGTCTCCTTCAGACCCGACCTGGTGTTCGTCGACATCATGATGCCGCGTCTCGACGGCTATCACACCTGTGCCCTGATCAAGGGCAATGCCACGCTCCGCCATACCCCGGTGGTGATGCTCTCGAGCAAGGACGGACTCTTCGACCGTGCCAAGGGCCGGCTGGTCGGGGCTCAACTCTATCTCTCCAAGCCGTTCACCGGAGAGGAACTATTGGCAGCGGTGCGCGACAACCTCGGTCGCGCCCCCGAACGGAGCCCGTCGGGCTCGTGAGCGCAGCCATGAGACCTTTCTTTCGCAAGACGGACGCGACCGCCGACGACGCCACCCAGCCGCCGCCCCCTGGCGCCAGGGTGCTGGTGGTCGACGATTCCCCGACCGAGACCCGGATCTTCGCCAAGGTCCTCACCCAGGCGGGTTACCAGGTCGAGACCGCGACCAACGGCGAGGAGGCGATCGCCGTCGCGCGCCGCTCGCACCCGGACCTCATCCTGATGGATGTCGTCATGCCGGTGCTCAACGGCTTCCAGGCCACGCGGATGCTGCAGCGCGATGCCGAGACCGCCGACATCCCGGTGATCATGGTGACCACCAAGGATCAGCAGACCGATCGTACCTGGGGGCTGCGTCAGGGCGCAGTCGATTACCTGGTCAAGCCGATCGACGCGGCGACCCTGCTCGCCCGGGTGCGCGTGGCGCTGGAGGGCTGAGGGGATGACCGAGACCGCTGCCGGGGGCGAGCTGCACGCCTTGATCCGCCAGCTCGACGCCAGCTGTCGCGCCCAGCGCACCGCGCTCCCTCATGACGCGCCCCCGCCCGACAGCTGGGCGGCGGTGCTGTTCCGGGTGCGAGACCTGAAGTTTCTGACCCCCTTGGAGCAGATCGCCGAGGTGCTCGAGGTCCCGGTCGAGATCACTCGCGTGCCCGGTACCCAGCCGTGGTTTCTCGGGGTTGCCAACAATCGCGGTACCCTGCTGCCGATCAGCGACCTGGCGGTGCTGACCCAAGGGGGACAGCCCGGCGAGCGCCGTGTCCCGCCGGGGCGACGGCGCGCCCGCGATCGGGTGCTGGTGGCGCGTCAGGTCGAGTCACCCTGCGGGTTGGTGGTCTCGGAGACGCTCGGCATGCGCCATGTCCGTCATGACGCCCGGGTCGAGACCCTGCCCGAGGGGTTGGGGTTGAGCGCACGCTATATCGATGCGGCCTATCGGGTCGACGACGAGTCGGTGGCGGTGCTGCGTCTGGAGCGGCTGCTGGCCGATCCCCTGTTCAATGCCGCACTCGGCTGAGTGCCGATCGGCCGATCCATTCACGAGTGCCCGTCGCCGGAGCCGCGCGGGCATGATCCACATCTCCGGGAGTCGGTAGCAGATGGCGAAACGAGAGACGCTCAACCCACGCAAGAGACGGCTGGGCGGGTCGCGACAGATCACCCGGGCGTTGGCGCTGCTGGCGCTGACCTTCGCGGTGCTGGCGCTGCTCGGCTATCTCCGGCTCGACCGGGTCGATGCCGCTCACCTGCGCCTCTCGGCCCAGGCGAGCACTGCTGCGACCACGGTGGCCGGGCTGGCGGCCGACAGCACCCTGCTGTTGCAGGGGGACGAGGCGGCGACGCAGCGTCTGCGCCAGGCCCGCGCCCGGCTGCGCGATGCGCTCGGCGGCGAGGCCGGTGCGCTGCGCTCCGATCTCGTCGGGCTGGAACAGCCGTGGCGTGCCGCGCGCGACGGTTGGACCGGAGTGCGTGTCGAACTCGAACGTCTGCTCGGTGCTGGTGAGGCGCCGCTGGTCGCGCACCGCGCGGTGCGCGAGGCGCGCGCGCTGGTGGTGCGTGCCGAGGCCGCGCTCGTGCGTGCCGGGGAGCGTCTCGCGACGAGTGAGATCGCGCCGGCACAGGCGCTGCGCCTGGGGCGGCAGTCGGCGCGGCTGGCGCGGATCGAGACCCTGCTCGCCGAGCTGCCCGCCGCCGAGGAGCGGGCCCGGCAGGTGAGCGAGACCCTGGCACGTGAGAGCGAGGCCCTGGAGGCGGCGCTGAGCACGCTGGTCGAGGTGGCGCCGGCGCCGCGTGGTGTGCTCGAGGAGGCGCAGCGGGTCTCGGCGGCGCTCGTCGCCGCGCTCGATACGGTGTTCGAGCAGTCCGTGGCGGCGAGTCAGGCCTTCGATGCCGAGGCGGCTCTTCTCGTCGGTGCCGAGCGACTCGAGCGCGCGCTCGCTGAACTCGCCGCAGCCTATCGCGCCGCGCCCCTGCGCTTCCCGCTGGGTCCCCTGGAGGTCGGCGCCACCGTGGTGCTGGCGACTGCCGGTGCCGCCTTGCTCAGCCTGGCGCTGCTGGCGCTCTACTCGGTGCGCGAGGCGCATCGGCGCGAGGAACTCTCCACCGCCCAGAGCGAGCGTGACGAGCAGGCGATCCTGCGCCTGCTCGACGAGATGGGCAATCTCGCCAACGGCGATCTCACCGTCGAGGCCTCGGTCACCGAGGACAAGACCGGGGCGATCGCCGACGCCATCAACTATGCCGTCGAGGCCTTGCGCGCCCTGGTCACCACCATCAACGAGACCGCCTCGCGGGTGAATCGCTCGGCGCAGGACAGTCGCACCATCTCGACGCGCCTGGCCGAGGCGAGCACCGCGCAGTCGCAGCAGATCCAGCAGGCCTCCACCGCGGTACAGTCGCTCACCCAGCAGATCGACGAGGTGGCGCGCCATGCCGGCGAGTCGGCCGAGGTCGCCTCGCGCTCGGTCGAGGTCGCCGGGCGCGGTGCGCAGACGGTACGCGATACCATCCAGGGGATGGACGCCATCCGCGACCAGATCCAGGAGACGGCCAAGCGCATCAAGCGTCTCGGCGAAAGCTCCCAGGAGATCGGCGAGATCGTCGAGCTGATCGACGACATCGCCGATCAGACCAACATCCTCGCGCTCAACGCCGCGATGCAGGCGGCGATGGCCGGCGAGGCCGGTCGCGGTTTCGCCGTGGTGGCCGACGAGGTGCAGCGCCTGGCCGAGCGTTCGCGCAACGCCACCAAGCAGATCGAGGTGCTGGTGCGCACCATCCAGGCCGACACCAACGAGGCGGTCAGCTCGATGGAGGCGAGCACCTCCGGGGTGGTCGAGGGCGCCAACCTGGCCGAGAACGCCGGCGACGCGCTGCACGAGATCGAGAACGTCTCGGCCTACATCGCCGACCTCACCAAGCGCATCGCCGACTCGGCGCAACGTCAGTCGCGCCAGTCGGCCGAGATCAACGACACCGTCCAGGCGATTCGCGCACTCACCGAGGAGAACAACGACGGCACCCGACGTGCCGCGACCTCGGTCGAGCAGCTGGCCAACCTCGCCACCGAGCTGCAGCACTCGGTGGCCGGATTCCGCCTGCCCTGAGGCGGCGGGATGATCCGCAGCGGGGGCGAGGCGTGCGCCGCGCGGTCGCCCGCGACCTTTCCTTGAATCAGGCAGGAGCGGCGCTCCCATGGCAGAGAAGAAGGTCATCGGTGGTTTGAACTGGGTCAAGGGCGAGATCGACTCGACCCTGCGTCCGGCCCGTGATCTGGCGATCCTCCAGGCGGCGTCCGAGACCCCGCAGGATGCCGCCGAGGCCGGTGACGCGCTGGCCCAGGTGCAGGGTGTGTTGCTGGCGTTACAGCTGCCGGCGCCGGCGCGCCTGGCCGAGGAGCTGGCGCGTCTGACCGCGCGCATCGGTGCCGGTGAGCTGGTCGAGTTGCAGGCCGGCGCGCGCGCCCTGACCAACGCCCTGGTGGCGCTCGCCGACCATCTCGACCGTCTCGATGCCGGGCACGACGACTCGCCGCTGAGCCTGCTGCCGGCGATCAACGAGGTGCGCGCGGTGCTCGACACGCCGCCGCTGACCCAGACCGAGCTGCTCGCCGTGGCCGCGCTCGGCGGCACGAGCGATCCGCTGCAGGCCTCGCCCGAGGCGCTCGATGCGCTGGCCGAGGCGCTGCGTCAGGTGCGCCCGCAGTTCCACCGTCATCTGGTCGAGTGGTATCGCGCCGGTGGCGACGGTCGCGGGCTGGTCCAGCTCGGGCGCCTCTTCCACCATCTCCACGGTTATCTCGGCGAGGGACTGCTGGCCGACGTCTTCCGGCTCGCCGAACACCTCGCCGAGGCCCTGCGCCAGGGCTGGCTCGAGGCCGACGCCGAGCAGCGCACCCTGCTCGGTCATCTCGACTGGATCCTCAAGCCGCTGGTGCAGCGCCCGCCGCAATGGCCGCAGGCGCAGATGATCGCGTTGATCGAGCGTCTGCTGGCGGCGCTCGCCCCGCTCGACCCGGCCCGGCTGCCCGGTCTGGAGTCGCTGCGCACGCGCTACGGTGTGGGCGCGAGCGTCCCCGGAGATGCGGGCGACGAGGCCCTGGCCGCGGCGGCCGCCGAGGTGCTGGAGACCTTTCCCGAACTGGAGGGGCGCTTCGAGCGTCTCGCCCTGGGCGGCGGCCGCCCCGATCCCGGCGAGCTGGCGCTGATGGAGAGTGGACTGCGCCGCCTCGCCGAGCGTCTGGAGGTCCCCGGCGGCGACGAGCTGGTGGCCGAGCTACGCCGCTTTGCCGGTGAGCTCGGCTCGGCCTTCGACGGCACCGACGGGGGCGGACGACTCGAGACCCTGGCCACCGGGCTGCTCGCGCTCAAGTCGCGGTTGCGCGCCTGCGCCGAGCGCCGCGTCACGGCGCTGCCGGGCGCCCTGCCGGGGATCGATCTCGGCGAGCTGGCCAGCACCACCCTGCGCGAGGCCGGCTACGAGCTGGTCCAGGTCAAGGAGGCGATCGCCGCCTGTCATCTCGATCGCGCCAACCTCGCGCCGCTGGCGCCGGTGCCCGGATCGCTGGAGGGGGTGGCCGGCGCGCTGCGGATCCTCGACGAGCAGCCCGCCGCCGAACTCGCCGAGTCGGTCGCCGCACTGGTGCGCGGGCTGGGCACGGCGCAGGCCCCGATACCGGGCGAGCGCGAGTTCGAGCACCTGGCCGACACCATCGCCGCGCTCGAGCTCTATATCGCCCATCTGCAGGACGGTCAGCCGTTCGGCGACAACCTGATCGAGCACGCCCGCAGCTCGCTTGCCGCGCTGCAGGAGGGCCTCGGGAGCGCGCCGCCCGAGCCCGGCGCGCCGTCACCAGCGGTGGTGACCGAGACCGATGCGGGGATCGGCGCCGTCACCTCGGAGTTCCTCGAGATCTTTCTCGAGGAGGCCGAGGAGGAGATGACCTCGGCGCGGGCCCAGTTCGCGCGCTGGTCCGAGGCCAACGAGGACTGGGACGCGCTGACCACGCTCAGGCGCAGCTTCCACACCCTCAAGGGCAGTGGCCGGCTGGTCGGGGCGCGTCAGGTGGCCGAGGTCGCCCAGGCCAACGAGATCCTGCTCAACCGCGTGCTCGAGCGTACCCTGCCGGTCTCGCCGCCGCTGATCGCACACATCGCCACGGTGCTCGAACGGCTGCCCGAGCTGATTGGCGCCGAGGCCGAGGGGCGGGTGGTCGACACCGAGTCGCTGATCGCCCCGGCCGAGCGCTTGCTCGCGCCCGCAGCGGCGCCTGCCAGCGAGACCGAGCCTGTCCTCGGCCCGGTGCCGCCGAGCGCCGTCGAGGCCTCGGCAATCGCCCGTGACGAGCCCGTCTCGCTGGATCCGGAGACGGTGCCGCTGCCGAGTCTGGGGCCTGACTCCGAACTCGCCGCGGGCCGCGAGGGCGATGCGGACCCGGCCGCGCTGCTCGGGATCGACGAGGCCGGTGAGCTGGAGCTGCCCGACCTGGAGCTGCCCACGCTCGATCTCTCCGAGCTGGAGCTGACCCCGCCGCCGCCCGCCGCCGTGCCCGAGGGGCGTGTCACGCCGGACGACCCCCAGGTGTTGCCGTCGTCGCCGGCGCCCGAGCCCCTGCCCGACCCGGGGGGGGCCGCGCTCGATGCCGGCAGCCTGCTCGAGGAGGACGAGGAGCTGCTCGAGATCTTCCGCGCCGAGGCCGCCGAGCACCTGCAGCAGGTCACCGCCGCGCTGGACGAGTCGCGCGCGGTCGACGAGCCGCTGCTGCGCGCGCTCCACACCCTGACCGGCAGTGCGCGGATGGCCGGGATCGACACCATCGCCACGGTCACCAAGTCGCTCGAACTGCGGCTCAAGGGGTTGCAGGCATGCGCGCTCGATCCCGACTCGGGGCGCTGGCTCGAGCGCGCGCGCGCGCTGATCGCCGAGCGGGTCGCCGAGTTGCCGGGCGTCGGGCCGGCGGGCTCGGCGCTGCAGGCACTGGCCGTCGAGCTGGAGATGGCGCCGGCGCCGCGTGTCGGTGCGCCGACAGGGCCAGAGGCCCCGGCGGAACGCGCGGTGGCGATGCCGCCGCCCCTGTCGGCACCATCGGTCGAGCCAGCCGGGTCACCGCCAGCCGCGAGCGACGCGGTTGTCTTATCGGGGGATGCCCCGTTCGGCTCGGACGGGCCGTCCGAGCCCGCCGTCGAGGCGATGACGGAATTGGAGCTGCCGGCCCTGAAGGATCCGCTGTTGGCTGCGGGGGCCTCGGCTGATGGGGCCGAGGAGGATGAGTCGCGCCCGGTCATGGCCGAGGGCGTGGAGCTGCCTTCGCTCGGTGCAGGTGATGCTGCGGGTGAGATCCCCGAGTCCTTGACGTCGCCCGAGCCGGAGGCGAGCCTGGAGCCAGAGCCAGAGCCAGAGCCAGAGCCAGAGCCAGAGCCAGAGCCAGAGCCAGAGCCAGAGCCAGAGCCAGAACGCCCCGCCGTCGCTGCGGCAGCCTCGGTCGAGGCGGAGGAGGACAGTGTCCCCGCGCCCGACCCCGAGCTTGCGACCCTGTTCCTGGAGGATGCGCGCGAGCTGCTCGACAAGCTCGACGCCGAGTTCCAGGCCTGGCAGCTCGCACCCCGGCAGCTCGAGCTGCTCGACGGTATCAACCGCATCCTCCATACCCTCAAGGGCAGCGCTCGACTCACCGGGCTGACGGTGATCGGTGATCTCGGTCACGCCCTTGAGACCCGGCTCAAGGCGGTCCACGACGACCAGCGCGCGATCACCGACACCACACTGGAGCTGGCCCAGCGCGCCGTCGACGCCCTCGCCAATCAGGTCGAGGCACTCGAACGCGGCGCCCCGGTGCCGCGTCTGTCGGCGCTGGTGGCGGCGCTCGACGGGGTCGAGGAAGAGCCGACTGCCGCCGCCGGTACCCCGACATCGGTCGCCGAGCTGCGCCCGCTCACGCCCGAGATCCAGGCGCAGTCGACACCGGCGGTGTCGTCTCCGGTCGCGAGCGTGCCGGAGACCGCTGCGGCGCAGATCCGGGTGCGCGCCGACCTGCTCAACCAGCTCGTCGACGATGCCAGCGAGATCAGCATCTATCGCGCCCGTCTCAGTCAGCGCAACGCCCAGTTCGGCTTCAGCCTCGGCGAGCTGGAGCAGACGCTGAGCCGGCTGCGCGCTCAGCTGCGCGCCCTCGAACTGGAGACCCAGCGCCAGTTGCGCGGCCGCGGCGAGGAGCCGGAGGGCGATGAGGGTGGCGGCGAACAGGGCTTCGACCGACTCGAGTTCGACCGTTTCTCGAATCTGCACCAGCTCTCCGGGAGCCTCGCTGAGACCCTCGACGACCTGGGCAGCGTCAAGGAGCTGCTCGGCGGCTATCAGCGCGAGGTCGCCGACCTGCTGACCCAGCAGGCGCGACTCGCCGACGACCTCCAGCACGGCCTGCTGCGCACCCGGCTGGTGCCCTTCGTGCAAGTGGTGCCACGGCTGCACCGACTGGTGCGCCAGACCGCCGAGAGCCTGGGCAAGTCGGCGCGACTGGAGGTGATCGGTCCCGAGGTGGCGCTCGATCGCGCGGTGCTCGATCGCCTGGTGGCGCCGCTCGAGCACCTGCTGCGCAACGCCGTCGATCATGGCCTGGAGGCCCCCGAGGCGCGTCTTGCGGCGGGCAAGCCGGAGACCGGCGCGCTGGTGCTGGCGCTGCGTCGCGAGGGCAACGATGCACTGATCAGCCTGAGCGATGACGGCAAGGGAATGGATCTGGATGCGATCCGCGCCAAGGCGATCGCCCGCGAGATGCTCTCGCCCGAGGTCGAGATCCCCGACGAGGCACTGCTGCAATTCGTCCTCGAACCCGGCTTCACCACCCGCAGCGAGGTCACCCAGATCTCCGGGCGCGGGGTCGGGCTCGATGTCGTCGCCTCCGAGATCAAGGCCGCCAACGGCGGCATCGATCTCACCTCGCGTCGCGGTCAGGGCGCGACCTTTACCATCCGTCTGCCGCTGACCCTGGCGATGATCGAGGCCTTCCTGGTCAAGGTCGGCGAGAACGTCTACGCGGTGCCGCACAGCAGCGTCGAGGCGGTGGCGCGCATCGATCGCGAGCAGCTCACTGCGATCTATGACGGCGCCCAGCGTCGCTTCGCTCATCTCGGCCAGGACTATCAGGTGGTCTATCTCGGCGGCGTGCTCGATCCACGCCAGGAGCCCGAATTCGGCGAGCAGCGCCGCTTGCCGCTGCTGCTGGCGCGGGTTGGCGAGCAACGCGTGGCGTTGCAGGTCGACAGCCTGATCGAGAGCCAGCGCATCCTGGTCAAGCCGCTCGGTCCGCAGCTGGCCGACGTGCGCTGGCTGAGCGGCGGCACCGTGCTGCCCGACGGGCGGGTGGCGCTGATCCTTGATGCCCTGGCGCTGCTGCGCTCCAAGGCGCTGCAGGAGTACCGCCCGGCCCGCAGCACCGACGCCCGCGGCGAGAGTCCGGTGTGCGTGATGGTGGTCGACGACTCGCTGACGGTACGCCGCGTCACCAGCCGCCTGCTGCGGCGCGAGGGCATGGAGGTGATCACCGCCAAGGACGGGGTCGAGGCGCTGACCCTGCTCGATGCGCGGATGCCCGATCTGCTGTTGCTCGATATCGAGATGCCGCGGATGGACGGCTTCGAGCTGACCCGCCACATCCGTCGTTCCGAGCGACTGCGCGCGCTGCCGATCATCATGATCACCTCGCGCACTGGCGAGAAGCACCGCAAGCACGCGCTCGATCTCGGCGTCGATCGCTATCTCGGCAAGCCCTATCAGGAGTCGCAACTGCTCGGCGAGATCGTCTCGGTGCTCACGGAGTCCGCGTCATGATCCCGGGACAGGAGAGCGCCGATCACGGCGAGGTGCGGGTGATGCTGCTGCCCACACAGGGGCGCGACCTGCTGGTGCCGGCGAGCGCGGTGGCCGAGATCGTCTCGGCAGACGCGGTGCAGCCGCTCCCCGATACGCCCGAGTGGCTGCTCGGGGAGCTGCAGTGGCGTGGTCGACGGGTGCCGGCGGTGGCCTTCGCATCACCGCCCGAGGGGCAGGGGCGAGGGCGGGCGCATGCGCGCGTGGTGGTCTGCTTCATGCCTGCGGGGAGCCCGGCGCTGCCCTTCGTCGCGCTCTATAGTCGCGGCATGCCGCGGCTCGAGCGAGCGGCGCCGGACAATCTGAGCACGGAGCAGGATCCGCACCCCTTCGCCCTGTCGGCGCTCGCGCTCGGCGAGCGTCATGCCTGGCTGCCCGATTTCACTGCGCTCGAGCGCGCCCTGCTCGCGGCCCAGACGTCGGGCTGAGCCGTCTCGGCGTCGCCACCGGCGCCCGAGCCGTGTTTCCCGGTCCGCTGTCGCCGCCACTCGGCATGCCCATCCTCGATCTCAGGAGTCCGTCATATGTCCGTCGATCCACCCAGGCTCGAGCAGATGCTCGGGGCACTCGTCTCGACCGCGTCGGTGAGCTGTGTCGATCCCGCCCTCGACCAGAGCAATCGCCCGCTGGTGGCGCTGCTCGCCGAGTGGACGGAGCGGGCCGGTTTCCGCGTCGAGGTGCTCGATGTGCCGGGGCATCCCGGCAAGGTCAACCTGGTGGCGACCCTGGGCGCGGGGACGGACGGGCTGGTGCTCGCCGGGCATACCGATACCGTCCCCTTCGACGCGTCGCGCTGGAGCCATGATCCACTGCGCCTGACCGAGGTCGATGGACGTTACTACGGGCTCGGCATCGCCGACATGAAGGCCTTCTTCGCGCTCGTCCTGGAGGCCGCACGCGGGCTGGACGGCGCCGATCTGCACGCGCCGCTGACGCTGCTCGCTACCGCCGACGAGGAGTCGGCGATGACCGGCGCGCGGGCGCTGGTCGCCGCCGGGCGCAGGCTCGGTCGTCATGCGCTGATCGGCGAGCCTACCGGGCTGCGTCCGGTGCGGTTGCACAAGGGGGTGATGAACGAGTCGCTGCGGTTGATCGGGCGCAGTGGTCATGCCAGTGATCCGGCGCTCGGCAACAGTGCGCTGGAAGGCATGCACGAGGTGATCGGGGCGCTGCTGGCGTGGCGCGATGCGCTGTACAAGCGGCATCATCACCCGGCCTTTGCGATCCCCACGCCGACGTTGAACCTCGGTCATATCCGCGGCGGCGACAACCCCAACCGGATCTGTGGCGAGTGCGAGCTGCTGGTCGATCTGCGGCTGTTGCCGGGGATGTCGGCCGAGACGGTGCGCGCCGAGCTTGCCGAGCGGGTCGCCGAGGTCGGGCGGCGACGTGGCTTGGAGTGGGCGGTCGCGCCGCTGTTCGAGGCCATCCCGCCGGCCGAGACCGCCGCCGACGCGGCCATCGTGCGGGCCTGTGAGCGGCTCACCGGACACCCGGCCGAGGCGGTCAACTTCGGCACCGAGGCGCCCTTCCTCAATCAGCTGGGGATGGACACCGTGGTGCTGGGTCCGGGCGACATCGCCCAGGCCCACCAGCCCGACGAGTTCCTCGCGCTCGCGCGTATCCCGCCGACTCTGACGCTGCTGCGCGGGTTGATCCGCGAGTTCTGTCTGAACTGAGGCCGCAGCGTGCGCCGCGCCACCCCGCGCCGGCGGCGCGGGGTGGGTGCGCTCAGTCGGCGAGGCGCTGGCGGGCGCGGGCGATGGCTGCGCGCACCTGGTTCGGCGCGGTGCCGCCGAGGTGGTCGCGTGCGGCGACCGAGCCGTCGAGGGTGAGCACCGCGTAGACGTCGTCGGTGATCGCCTCGGAGAACTGCTGCAGCGACTCCAGCGGCAGTTCGGCGAGGTCGCGGCCCTCGCGCACGCCGAGGGCGACGGCCTTGCCAACGATCTCGTGGGCGTCGCGGAAGGGGATGCCCTTGCGCACCAGATAGTCGGCGAGGTCGGTGGCGGTGCTGAAGCCCTGGCGCGCGGCCTCGCGCATGCGCTCGTGGTTGCAGCTGACATGGGCCATCATGTCGGCGTACACCTTGAGCGAGCCCTTGAGGTTGTCGACGGTGTCGAACAGCGGCTCCTTGTCCTCCTGGTTGTCCTTGTTGTAGGCCAGGGGTTGGGCCTTCATCAGGGTCAGCAGGCCGATCAGGTGGCCGAAGATGCGACCGCTCTTGCCGCGCACCAGCTCGGGCACGTCGGGGTTCTTCTTCTGCGGCATGATCGAGGAGCCGGTGCAGAAGCTGTCGGACAGCTCGACGAAGCCGAACTGTGCCGAGGACCACAGGATCAGCTCCTCGGAGAAGCGCGACAGGTGCATCATCAGGATCGCCGCGTCGGCGCTGAATTCGATGGCGAAGTCGCGATCGGAGACGGCGTCGAGCGAGTTCTCGGCGGGGCGATCGAAGCCGAGCAGGGCGGCGGTGTGGGCGCGATCGATGGGGTAGGTGGTACCGGCGAGCGCGGCGGCGCCGAGCGGCATCACGTTGAGTCGACGGCGGCAGTCGAGGAGGCGGTCGTGATCGCGCTCAAGCATCTCGAACCAGGCCATCATGTGATGGCCGAAGGTGATCGGCTGGGCCACCTGCAGATGGGTGAAACCGGGCAGCACGGTGTC
This sequence comes from Marichromatium purpuratum 984, assembly GCF_000224005.2. Lineage (NCBI taxonomy): Bacteria > Pseudomonadati > Pseudomonadota > Gammaproteobacteria > Chromatiales > Chromatiaceae > Marichromatium > Marichromatium purpuratum. The sequence goes on along the minus strand of NZ_CP007031.1, from coordinate 3,568,545 downwards.
GGCCTCGCGCTCGGCGAGATCGAGCAGCGCGTGCTGCAGGCGACGGATCTCGCCGGCGATGGTGTCGATCTCCTCGCGCAGCCACAGACGCACATCGGTGGCCACCTGGTCGTTGCGCGAGCGCCCGGTGTGGAGCTTCTTGCCGGCGTCGCCGATCGCCTGGGTGAGTGCCGACTCGATGTTCATGTGGACGTCCTCGAGCGGGATCGACCACTCGAACTCGCCGGCCTCTATGCGCGCGCGCACCTGCTCGAGCCCGGCGACGATGGCGTCGCGCTCGGCCTCGGTGAGGATGCCCTGGCGGGCGAGCATGGTGGCGTGGGCGATCGAGCCCTGGATGTCGTAGCGATAGAGTCGACGGTCGAAGTCGACCGAGGCGGTGAAGGCCTCGACGAAGGCATCGGTAGGGGCGTTGAAGCGCCCGGCCCAGGGTTTTGCGGATTGGTTGGTGTCGTGCATGCTCGAGTGATCCGGGGGTTGAGAATCCATTGATTCTACACGTTGTCCGGTGCCTGCTGGCAGGGCGTGCCCCGAGCATTGGCGGGGGGTGGCGCGGTGTGCTTCGCGGGGACTTCGTGCGATCGACTTGAGCCGGGCCAGGCAACGGCCCATCCTTGAGGGCGTGACGACGGCCCCCCGCCGGGGCGTCGTGCACAGGGAAGGACAGGGGGGTGGGGTTGAGAGCACCTCTCAGAAGACCCATTGGAATGCGAATGCGCAAGGTGTGAGCCACCATGCGGCGGGGGAGGCACTGCTCCGCCCCCGCGAGCGCTGTAATCCATCCATGGATAGGGGTGAATCAGCATGAAGATCCTGGTCGTCGATCATGAGACCTCGGCACGCGAACGGCTGCGTCAGCTGCTCGCCGAGACCGAGGGAGACCACGAATTGGCCGGAGAGGCCTGCAACGGACTCGAGGCGATCGAACGTTGTCGCCGCCAACCCATCGACCTCGTACTGCTCGACTTGCAGATCCCCGGACTCGACGGCCTGCAGACGGCGGCGCGTCTGGCCACCCTGGAGCGCCCGCCACGGGTGGTCTTGATGACCCCCGGCGAGCGTGCCCGTGGTGGCGAGCTGCTGGCCCCGCCGGCGGTGCTCGAGCGGCTCGACAAGCCGGTCGAGGGGGAGCGGCTGGAGGCGGTGCTGCGACGCAGCCAGGGTCTGGCCTGGGGGCGTCAGGCGGCCAACCGGCCCTCCTGGCCGGGCGGGAGCGAGGAGCGACGCAGCGAGATCAGCGCGCCCTATCGCGGCAGCGTGGTGCGGGTGGCGGTGCGTGATGTCGTCTATCTGCAGGCCGAGCACAAATACGTCACCGTCTACCACGCCGAGGGCCAGCTGCTGGTCGACGAGTCACTGCGCTCCTTCGAGCGCGAGTTCCCCGAGTTGTTCCTGCGTATCCATCGCAATGCACTGGTCGCGCGCACTCGGCTGGAGGGGCTGGAGAAGCGCCCCGATGGCTCGACCGTGGCGCGGTTGCGGGATCGTCCCGAACGGCTGACGGTGAGTCGTCGTCATCTCGCCCAGATCCGTCGCTGGCTGCGCGCGGGGCCGTGATCGCTGAGGGCGGCCGCGGGTTTGGGACCCGTCGGGTCGTCCCCGGAGCCGCAGACCGATCCAGTCCGGCCCCCCCTCGTATTGATCGCCGCATGGTGGCGCGACTGGTCCGCGGGTACCGATCATCGTGGTGGCTGGCGCGGCCCTCCGAGTCGGCCGACCTCGGCCGCCTGCTGGCGATCGGTGGCGATGATGTCTGTGACCGACCTTCGCCGAGGAGCGGCCGATCGCCGTCGACGCACGTCTCGGAGCTGCGGCGAGAGAGTGGGCGGCGTGGTTCGGGGCCAGGGGCGAGCGCGGCGGGGATGGTGGCGAGCGGGGGTGAAATGCTTGCATCTAATTGAATTCCCGTGCTAGGATCCCGCTTCTTTATGTACTCAAACGCTCGACGACTTCGTAGAGATCTTCGCCATGTCCAAGGTATGCCAGGTAACCGGTAAGCGTCCCATTACCGGCAACAATGTCTCGCACGCTCACAACAAGACCAAGCGTCGCTTCCTGCCGAATCTGCACGTTCACCGCTTCTGGGTGGAGAACGAGAACCGCTGGGTGCGTCTGCGGGTCTCCGCCAAGGGCATGCGGATCATCGACAAGAAGGGCATCGACACCGTGCTCGGCGATATCCGCGCACGTGGCGAGCGCGTCTAACCGGAGAATCCACCATGGCCAAGGCAGCACGCGAAAAGATCCGTCTCAACTCGAGCGCAGGGACCGGTCACTTCTACACCACGACCAAGAACAAGCGCAATCAGCCCGGCAAGATGGAGATCAAGAAGTTCGATCCCGTCGTTCGCCAGCACGTGATGTACAAGGAAGGCAAGATCAAGTAAGTCCGCCCATGCGGCATGATCCGACCCTGCAGTCGACCGAGCGCCGGTCGCGATCTCGGTGCCCCGCGCCCGAGCATCGATCAAAGCCCGCATGTCGCGGGCTTTTTTCGTGTCGGTCTCTCGATCATCCGGCGTCGTCGATGAGATAGGCATGTTCCGCCGGGGTACCGCTCAGCGGTGAGTCCGGCTCCGGGCGCCATTCGAGCCAGCGTTCGATCTCCTCGGCCAGCGCCAGGTCCAGATCGGTGACCCCACCGGCCGAATGGGTGCTGAGCCGGATCCCGACGTGGTCGTAGCCGAGTTCCAGCTCGGGGTGATGCCAGGCAAGCTCGGCGAGATGCGCGATGGCGTTGGCCGCGAGCAGTGTCGCCCGCCAGCCGCTGGTGCGATAGTCGCGTCTCAGCGCGCCGTCCTGGTGACGCCAGCGTGGCAGCGCTTGGTTCAGCCGCCGGGTGATATCCGGTGATGACAGTGGTCGTGGGGTCGCCATGGTCGTCGCTCCTCCGCAAGTCCGCGGGCGCGGCTGCGTCCCGCCTCGTCGCTTCGAGAGTGAGGGTGGGACGACGCATCGCCAAGCCTGCCAGCGGTCGTCAGTCACGAGAACCGATCACCGATGCCCGATCGCCACTCGGCGGGTCCGCTGATCCGCGAGTTCCCCTATGTCGAGGATTGCACGACGTGTTTCGCGTCGCTGCTGCGCCGCCGCTGGCCGGTGTGGCTCGACAGCGGCCGCCCCTTCACCGATCAGGGGCGCTACGACATCCTCAGCGCCGATCCACGCCTGGTGCTGGTGACGCGTGGGAACGAGACCACGCTGACCGATGTCGACGGTGTCAGGCGCCGCTCCGACGCCGACCCCTTCGCCCTGCTCGCCGAGGCCCTCGGTCCGTCACACCCCTGCCCCGATGGACTGCCCTTCGCCGGTGGCGCCATCGGTTTCTTCGGCTATGACCTCGGGCGTCGGCTGCAGGGGTTGCCCGCGCGCGCGCACGCGCCAGGCGCGCCACCGGATCTCGCCGTCGGGCTCTATGACTGGGGCCTGGTGGTCGATCATCACGAGCGGCGCGCCTGGCTGTTCGCCCCCACCGATGACGCACTCGATCGGCGCGCGCGCCTGCTCGGGGCGGCGGCGCCGCAGCTGCCGGCCTACCGCACCCACGGACCGGTGCGTCCAGACTGGTCGCATGCCACCTATGTCGAGGCGATCGCGCGCATCCATGCCTACCTGCGCGCCGGCGACTGTTATCAGGTCAACCTCGCCCAACGCTTCTCGGTGCGTGCGAGCGGTCATCCCTGGCACGCCTATCGGCTGCTGCGTGAACTCAATGCCGCGCCCTTCTCGGCCTATCTGCAGGGGCCGGACTGGCAGGTGCTGAGCTCCTCGCCCGAGCGTTTCCTGGAGGTTCGCGAGGGACGCGTCGAGACCCGGCCGATCAAGGGTACCCGTCCGCGCGATCCCGATCCGGCGCGCGACCGTGCCTTGGCCGAGATGCTGCGACTCAGCCCCAAGGATCGCGCCGAGAACCTGATGATCGTCGATCTGCTGCGCAACGACCTGGGGCGGGTGTGCGACTACGGCAGCGTGCGCGTGCCGGCGCTGTTCGCGATCGAGCACTATGCCCGGGTGCATCATCTGGTGAGCACGGTCAGCGGACGGCTCGCGCCCGGCCGCTCCGCCGTCGAACTGTTGCGCGCGGCCTTCCCCGGCGGCTCGATCACCGGCGCCCCCAAGCGCCGGGCGATGGAGGTGATCGACGAACTCGAAGCGGCGCCGCGCGGTCCCTACTGCGGTGCCATCGGTTATCTCGGCCGGGACGGCGCGATGGATACCAACATCGCCATCCGCACCCTGGTGCACGCTGCGGGTCGGACCCGGCTGTGGGCCGGTGGCGGCATCGTCGTCGATTCAGAGGCCGAGGCCGAATATCGCGAGACCCTCGACAAGGCCGCCCCGCTGCTCGAACTGCTCGAACGGTTGCGTGATCGCAACGGCTGAGTACGACCCGTCGGGACGTGGAGGTGGCTGGACGTTGCGCCGGGCTGTTCTATGATCGATCCCCGGTGGGGCGTCATCGTGTCCGTGTGGCGCCGCCCCGCACATCATCGAACCCAGCACGAGGCGCACACCGATGTCCGACCGACCCGATACCCAGGCCGTGAAGTCCTATCTGCTGACCCTGCAGGATCGTATCTGCGAGGCATTGCGCGACACCGACGGTGGCGCCGATTTTCGCGAGGATCTGTGGGAGCGCCCCGAGGGCGGTGGCGGACGCACCCGGGTGATGCAGGACGGGATGCTGTTCGAGCAGGGCGGGATCAACTTCTCGCACGTGCGCGGCGAGGCCCTGCCGGCGGCGGCGAGCGCCTCGCGCCCGGAACTGGCCGGGCGCAGTTACGAGGCGATGGGGGTCTCGCTGGTGGTCCATCCGCAGAACCCCTATGTGCCCTCATCGCACCTCAATGTCCGTTTCTTCCTCGCCGAGCACCCCGAGGACGACCCGGTGTGGTGGTTCGGCGGCGGCTTCGACCTCACCCCCTATTACGGCTTCGAGGAGGACGCGGTGCACTGGCACCGCAATGCCCGGGACGCCTGCGCGCCCTTCGGCGAGGATCTCTATCCGCGCTACAAGCGCTGGTGCGATGACTACTTCTTCCTGCCGCACCGCAACGAGCCGCGCGGTATCGGCGGGATCTTCTTCGACGACTTCGACCAGGGCGGCTTTGCCAACAGCTTCGCCTTCACGCGCAGCGTCGGCGATCACTATCTCAGCGGTTACCTGCCGATCGTCGAGCGGCGCTGGGCGCATGTCTACGGTGAGCGTGAGCGCGACTTCCAGTGCTATCGGCGTGGGCGCTACGTCGAGTTCAATCTGGTGTGCGATCGCGGCACCCTGTTCGGGCTGCAGTCGGGGGGGCGCACCGAGTCGATCCTGGTCTCGCTCCCCCCTGAGGTGAGCTGGCGCTATGACTTCACCCCCGAGCCCGGCAGCCCCGAGGCCGAACTCCACGAGCGCTTCCTCGCGCCACGCGACTGGTTGACCGAGAGCGCTTGAATCGTGGTCTTGCCGCCGTCGCGACTGGAGCCGCGACGGCGGCTGAGCTATGTTATCCGGCTGAAGCGCCGGGATGGGCCCGGGCGCCCAGGATTCGTCCCCGAGGTTTGATGTCGATGTCACCCCTTGATACTTCGCGTGCCGCCTTCCCCGTCACCCGCATGCGCCGGATGCGTCGCGACGACTTCTCGCGCCGGATGATGCGCGAGACCACCCTGACCCCGGACGACCTGATCTATCCGGTGTTCGTGCTGGAGGGCAAGGGCGAGCGCGAGGCGGTCGAGTCGATGCCCGGGGTCGAGCGTCTGAGCATCGACCTGCTGGTCGAGGAGGCGCGCGAGGTCCACCGTCTGGGCATTCCGGCGATAGCGCTGTTCCCGGTCACCCCCGATTCGGCCAAGTCGCTCGACGCGCGCGAGGCCTTTAACCCCGACGGCCTGGCGCAACGCGCGGTGCGCGCGATCAAGGACGCGGTGCCCGAACTCGGCATCATGACCGACGTCGCCCTCGACCCCTTCACCACCCACGGCCAGGACGGGCTGATCGACGAGCAGGGCTACGTGATGAACGAGCCCACCGTCGAGGTGCTGGTGCGTCAGGCCGTCTCTCATGCCGAGGCCGGCGCCGACATCGTCGCCCCCTCCGACATGATGGACGGGCGCATCGGCTCGGTGCGCGCCGCGCTCGAGCAGGACGGCCATATCCACACCCGCATCATGGCCTACTCGGCGAAGTACGCTTCGAGCTACTACGGCCCCTTCCGTGACGCCGTCGGCTCCTCGGCCAACCTCGGCGCGGGCAACAAGTACACCTATCAGATGGACCCGGCCAACTCCGACGAGGCGCTGCACGAGGTCGGTCTCGACCTCGCCGAGGGCGCCGACATGGTGATGGTCAAGCCCGGCATGCCCTATCTCGACATCGTGCGTCGGGTGAAGGACCAGTTCGGCGCGCCGACCTTCGTCTACCACGTCAGCGGCGAGTACGCGATGCTCAAGGCCGCGAGCATGAACGGCTGGCTCGACGAGCGCGCGGTGGTGCTCGAGGCGATGGTGTCGATGAAGCGCGCCGGTGGTGACGGTATCCTCACTTACTATTCCAAGGACATCGCCCGCTGGTTGGGGGCCTGATCCGCTGATGTCCCCGGGCGCTCGCGTTGCGCGAGCGCCCTTGATCGACAGTTTCCTGACCCGCGCCGGGCCTCCGGGGCGGGTCGTTTGCGAATGCGCCTCACCGCGCCGGACAGGTCGCCCCGAGATGCTCCATCGTTACGCCGTCATCGGCAACCCGATCGAACACAGTCAGTCGCCGACGATCCACGCCGCCTTCGCCCAGCAGTGCGGGGAGGCGATCGACTATGGTCGGATCCTCGGTGATCGGCACGATTTCGCCGGCGATGTCCAGCGCTTCTTCGCCCAGGGCGGACTCGGCCTGAACGTTACCCTGCCGTTCAAGGAACAGGCTTGGGCACTGGTCGAGGAGCGCAGCGAGCGCGCCGAGGTCGCCGGCGCGGTCAACACCCTGATCGCGCTCCCCGACGGCCGGCTGCGCGGTGACAACACCGACGGCATCGGGCTGGTGCGCGATCTCGCCGACAATCACGGCTTCGACTTCGCCGGCACCCGGGTGTTGCTGCTCGGCGCCGGCGGTGCGGCGCGCGGCGCGCTGGTGCCGCTGCTCGAGAGCGGGCTGCGCGAGCTGGTGATCGCCAATCGCACCCCGGAGCGTGCCCACACCCTGGCAGCGCTGGGTTCGGGCGCGGTGCCGGTCTCCGGCTGCGGCTTCGAGGCGCTGGCCGGCGAGCGCTTCGACCTGGTGATCAACGCCACCTCGAGCGGGCTTTCGGACACGGTGCCGCCGATCCCCGCCGATCTGCTCGCCGTCGGCGGCTGGACCTATGACATGCTCTACGGCGCCGAGCCGACCGCCTTCTGTCGCTGGGGGCGGGCACATGGCGCGGCGTGCAGTCTCGACGGGCTGGGCATGCTGGTCGAGCAGGCCGCCGAGTCCTTCCGGCTGTGGCGCGGGGTGCGTCCGCGCGCCGCCGAGGTCATCGCCATGCTGCGCGCCGCCGACTGAGCGCGCCGCAAGTCCCCATCACGCAGGAGCGGGTCATGGAGCCGAACCACATCCCCGGGCGCCGCGAGCGCCAACTGTTGCGCGGCCAGGACAATCCGTTCTTCGGTTGGCCGCCGGCACCGCTCGATCCGGCGGCGCTGGAGGCCGCGCGCGCCGCCGACCAGGCGGCGCTCGCGCGTTTTCGCGAGCGCTTCGCGCAACAGCTGGAACGTGCCGCCAAGCTCGGCGAGCACGGCGATGGCACCGAGGTGATGGCGCTCAAGGAGACGCTCGAGCAGCTCTACGAGGAGAGCTTCGGGTTGCCCGCGGCGCTCGAGCGCGAACGCGAGGCGCTCGCCGGGCTGATCGAGACGATCGCCCGCAGTCTCGCTCGCGCCACCCGCGAGGACCCCGAGGCGAGCGCCGCGCTGGCCGAGTTCGAGCGCGCCCGCGCGACCCATTTCGCGCTGCTGCGCCAGCCGCTGGTGGGCGATCTGCTCGACCCCGAGGGGCCGATCGGGCCGACCGAGCTGCTGCCGACCCTGCTCAGCGTGCCCGCCGAGGAGTTCGACGCCGCGCTCGCGCTGTTCGACGAGCTGCAGCGCCGCACCCTGGCGCGCGACGGCGAGGCGCTGCTCGCACGACTCGAGGCGGCGGACGTCGACTGCGTCGAGCCACGTCGCCGGCTTGCCACATTGCTTGACACCGCCCGCTGAACGCCCTGGTCGCGGGCGAGGTTTCCCGGACGCGCGGACTCCGTCCGCCGTCCATCTTCGCGACGACAACGACTGAGACTGCTTCATGACCAACAAGATCTCCGCCGTGGACGCCTTGCGCCGCCTGCGTGATGGCAACCGCCGCTTCGCCGCCGAACTCCGCGCCTCCAACAACGCGATCACCCATGCCGACTTTGCCAGTCTGCTGTCGGGCCAGAGTCCTTTTGCCATCGTCCTCGGCTGCTCGGACTCGCGGGTCCCGGCCGAGCTGGTCTTCGATCAAGGGTTCGGCGATCTGTTCGTGATCCGGGTGGCGGGCAACATCGTCGCCCCCTCGCAGGTCGGTAGTGTGGAGTTCGCCGCCTCGCGTTACGGCACCAAGTTGGTGGTGGTGCTGGGCCATTCCTGCTGCGGCGCGATCAATGCCACCTTGGAGACCATGCTCGACGGTGCCGACAGCGAGTCGCGCAACGTCGCCGCCATCGTCGATCGGGTGAAGCCCTCGGTCGAGGGGCTGCTCGAGACCGAGCTGCGTGAAGACCGCGAGGCGCTGCAGCATGCCGCGGTGCGCGCCAACGTACGCGCCTCGGTCGACCATTTGCGTCACGGCTCGGCGATCCTCGAATCGCTGATCGAGCGCGAGGGGCTGCTGGTGGTCGGCGCCGAGTACTCGCTCGAGACCGGGCTGGTCGACTTCTTCGACGGCGTGCCCGAGGGCTGGGATCAGGAGTAACCCGTTCGCGCCTGGGCCTGCGCCGGGCTCAGGCGTTTGCCGCCAGTCGTGCCAGCGGATGTTGGCGGTAGAAGGCGCGCAGCTGCGCATAGACCGCCGGATAGGTCTCCACCAGCAGCTCAGGCCACTCGAAGAAGTACTCGCTCATCACCGCGAAGAACTCCGCCGGCGACTCGCTGGCATAGGGGTCGATCGTGGTCTCCTCGTCGGCGTCGACCCGGGCGCAGAGGTCTGTATAGGCAGCGGCGAGTTCACGCTGCCAGTCGGCGCTCGACATCCCCGGGTGCAGCGGCGGGCAGCCGTTGGGCGCGCCGGCGCGCATGTCGAGCTTGTGGGCGAGTTCGTGGATGACGACGTTGTAGCCCTCGCCGCGGCCACCGGCGGCGACATCGGTCCAGGACAGGATCACCGGGCCCTGTTCCCAGGACTCGCCGCTCTTGGCCTCCTGTTCGATCCACACCACGCCGTCGTCACCCATCACCTCGCGCTCGGGGACGAACTCCTCGGGATAGACGATCACCGCGTACCACCCACGGTACCAGTCGAGCCCCAGCTCCAGCACCGGCAGTGCCGCCTGCAGCGCGAGACGCAGCCGCTCGGTGGCCGTGAGCGCGACGCCCTGGGCGTACTCGATGCGTTTGCTGCGGAGGAACTCGAGCGCCATGGCCTCCAGCCGTTCGGCCGTCTCCGGGTCGAACCCGGCGAGCAGCGGCAGCGCCTCCCAGGCCGCCTCCCAGTCGCGCGTCGAGAACATCCGGTTCACCCGCTCGATCCGGCGCGCCCGCCACCACTGACTCAGCGCGCCCATGCGCGCCGTCCGTCCGCTGCCTGATCCATCGAGGGGCTCCTGTGAAGGCGAGTTAAAGAGGGCATTGAAACCGATCAGGGGCGCGGGGCAAAGGGGGGCGATCAGCCGCCAGCCGCCAGCCGCCAGCGGCCAGTCGCCAGTTGCCAGTTGCCAGTTGCCAGCCGCCAGTCGCCAGTCGCCAGTCGCCAGGAATTTTGAACCGCAAAGGCTCAAAGGGCGCGAAGAGGGGGGAGAGCTACCAGCTACCAGCTACCAGCCGCCAGCGGCCAGTTGCCAGTTGCCAGTTGCCAGTTGCCAGTTGCCAGTTGCCAGTTGCCAGGAATTTTGAACTGCAAAGGCCCAAAGGGCGCGAAGGGGGGAGAGCTGCCAGCTACCAGCCGCCAGCTACCAGCTACCAGCGGCCAGTTGCCAGTTGCCAGTTGCCAGTTGCCAGTTGCCAGTTGCCAGTTGCCAGCGGCCAGCGGCCAGCGGCCAGCCATCAGCCGCCAGCGGCCAGCGGCCAGCCGCCAGTCGTGGGGCGAGAGGTGGTGAGATGACGCTCGCTGGCGGCTGAAGGCTGACCGCTGGCGGGGCTCCGGCTTGATGTCGGTCGTGACTCCACGCACTATTGGGCCATCGTGGGGTTGCGAGCCGAGCCACTCGGCAGGGAGATCCATGCAACGGACGCCATCGCTCCTGGTCACCATCGCGCTCTCGCTGGTGCTGCTGGTACCGGTCGGTTGGTTGCTGTTCGAGCGCCTGCCTCCATCCGCCCCCGGGCCTGTCCTCACATCGGCGCCACCGGGTGGCGACTTCACCCTGACTTCCGCCGCTGGCCCGGTGAGTCTGTCGGCGCTGCGCGGCAAGGTCGTGCTGATCTATTTCGGCTACACCTGGTGCCCGGACATCTGTCCGACCAACCTCGCCATCATCGCCCATGCCCTCGGCCAGCTGACCCCGGAGGTCCGCGAGCGCGTCCAGGTGCTCTTCGTCAGCGTCGACCCCGAGCGAGACGACCCCGAGCGGCTGCGTCAGTACACCGCCTATTTCCATCCTGGGATCATCGGCCTGACCGGCACCCCGGAGCAGTTGGCCGAGATCGCCGCGCGTTATGGCGCGGCCTATCGGCGGGTCGAGCAACCGGACTCGGCGCTCGGCTATCTGGTCGATCACTCGGCCAATACCGCGTTGGTCGATCCGGAGGGGCGCCTGGTGGGGCAGCTGCCCCATGCCACCGCGCCCGAGCGGATCGTCGAGCGGATCTACGGGCTGCTCGGTCTCGCGCCGACCGGGGCGGCTGGCCCATCCATCCCGGAGGAGTCGTCATGAGAAGTCTGCTGTTGATGCTGCTGCTGTCGTGCTGGCTGTCGCCGCTGTGGGCGGTCCAGCCCGACGGCGTGGTGGTCCACGAGGCCTATGTGCGTGCCGTGCCGCCGGGGCAGCCCAACAGCGCGGCCTTCATGGTGCTGGAGAACGGCGACGCGGTGGACCGGGCCGTGGTCGCGGCGACGAGCCCGGTGGCCGAGGTGGTCGAGCTGCACACCCACCGCGAGGAGGGGGGGATGATGCGGATGCGCCGGATCGAGCGTATCGCGCTACCCGCTGGCGAGCGGGTGCGTCTCGCCCCCGGTGGCCTGCATGTGATGTTGATCGGGCTGCGACAGCCCCTGCGGGTCGATGAGCTGGTGGCGCTGGAGCTGCAGCTCGACGACGGCTCCCGGATCGGACTCGATGTGCCGGTGCGCGCGCTCGGGGCCGGCATGGGCCACCAGGGCCATTGAGGCGTCGCGCGCCTCGATCCTGGTCTCGGTGAAGGGGGTTCGGGATCTTTACGCCTGTTGACCTGTCTCTGCAGGGACAGGTCGGGAACGGCGTGTAATTTGACCCATATGACGAAATTCTGATATATATCGCAGGATTTTCTCCACCTTCTTCCTCGAGGCCCTCCCGTCACCGGACGGCGGCGCGGCCATGAACCACGAACACTGGGCATTTGCAATGATGAAGACTTGGCTGATTTCGGTTTCGGCGGCGGCGGTATTGATGAGCGGCGCGGCGATGGCCGCGGACGGATTCGAACTGGGCGACCCCAAAGCGGGCGAGGCCAAGGCGAAGGCGATCTGTCAGGCGTGTCACGCAGTTGACGGCAACAGCATCGTACCGCTGTGGCCGAAGCTCGCCGGTCAGCACCCCGAGTACGCCTACAAGCAGCTGGTGCAGTTCAAGAACGGCGAGCGTTACAACGTACAGATGACCCCGATGGCGATGCCGCTGACCGAGAAGGAGATGCGCGACGTCGTCGCCTACTACTCGCAGCAGGTGCAGACCGGTGGTGTTGCCGATCGTGAGCTGGCCGCACTCGGCGAGAAGATCTATCGCGCCGGCAATCCCCAGAGCGGCGTGCCCGCCTGCAGTGGCTGTCACGGGCCGGCCGGCATGGGCCAGGGGCTGTCCAAGTTCCCGCGTCTCGCCGGTCAGCACGCCGACTACGTCAAGCAGACGCTCGAGTATTTCCGCAAGGGCGAGCGCGCCAACGATCCCAACGGCATGATGCGCGGCGTCACCGCGCGCATGACCGACCAGGAGATCGCCGCGGTGTCGCAGTACATCCAGGGTCTGCGCAACGACTGATCCAGCGACCGCGCACATCACGCGAAAGGGCAGCCTCGGCTGCCCTTTTTTCTTTTGTGGCCCGGTGCTTGGTCGGATCGACGCGCTGTGCTAGGGTCTGGCCACCGACGAGCAGCCCGACGAGCCGAACATGCGGCAACTGAATCTGCTGAGCTACAACGTCCAGGCGGGGATCTACTCGCGTCGGTACAGCGACTACTTCACCAACAGCTGGAAGCATCTGCTGCCGCACTCCGAGCGGTTGATCAACCTCGCGCGCATCGCCCAGCTGCTGCAACGCTTCGATGTGGTCGGGCTGCAGGAGGTCGACGCCGGCAGTCTGCGCAGCGCCTATGTCGATCAGATCCAGTATCTCGCCCGGCAGGGCGCCTTCCCGCACTGGTATCGGCAGGTCAATCGTAACCTCGCCCCCTTCGCTCAGCACAGCAACGGCCTGCTCAGTCGGCTGCGCCCGCAGCGGGTGAGCGAGCATCGCCTGCCGGGGTTACCCGGACGCGGGGTGATGGTGGCCGAGTTCCCCTTCGAGCAAGAGGGCCGCCTGGCCGTCGGCATCGTCCATCTCGCCCTCGGCTGGCGAGCGCGCCGACGCCAGTTCAGCTATCTGCTCGAGTTGGCCGAGGCCTATCCTTACCTGGTGCTGATGGGAGACTTCAACTGTGGCTGCGGTTCCAAGGGGCTGCGTGCCATGGTGGTCGACTCGGGGATGCGCGGTCTCGACTGCGAGCGCAAGACCTTCCCGAGCTGGCGTCCCCGCCACAATCTCGACCACATCCTGGTCTCGCGCCCGTTGCGGGTGATCAGCGCCGAGGTGATCGACTACGCACTCTCCGACCACCTGCCGCTGAGTACCACCATCGAGCTGCCCGAGGGGTTGCGCTTCGCCGAGCTCGGTGTCCCGCGCCGCGTCGCCAACCCGCTGGTCTAGTCCGCATCGGCCCCGCGCAGGTGGCGCCCGACGGCGATCCAGCTCCCCACCAGTCCGAGCACGATACCGGTGAGCACCACCACCAGGGTGCCGTCGAGTCCCAGTCCGGCGAGCCGGAACTCGCCGCCGTAGAGTGCGGCGAGTCGCGACACCGAGCCCTGCAGCGCCCCGGTCGAGAAGGTCACCAGCAGGGTGGCGCAGAGCCCGCCGAGCAGTCCGTACCAGGCACCGGCATAGAGGAAGGGGCGGCGGATGAAGGCGGCGGTGGCGCCGACCAGCTCCATGATCTCGATCTCGCCGCGGCGGTTGAGGATCTCCAGCCGGATGGTGTTGCCGACGATCAGCAGGACCCCGAGTCCGAGCAGGGTGCCGAGCAGCAGGGTGGCGCGCTCGGCGAGGGCGAGGATCGCCTGCAGCCGTTCGATCCACAGCGTGTCCATGCGTGCGAAGTCGGCCTCGGGCAGGGTCACCATCTGCTGTTCGAGTACGCGCAGCTGCTCGGGGTTGGAGTGAACGGGGTCCGGGTAGAGTGCCAGGACCGTCGGCAGCGGGTTGACGTCGAGCGCCTCGAGCGCGCCCTCGAAGCCGCCGAACTCCTTGAACTCGGCGAGCGCTTGGTCGGGCTCGATCAGCTCGACACGAGCCAGCTCGGGGCGGGCGCGCAGGCGCTCGGCCAGCGCCCGTGCCGCGCCGCTGTCGACCTCGTGACGGAGAAACAGCGAGATCGCCGCGGTCTGGTCCCAGCGCCCGGTCATCGCGCGCAGGTTGTCGGTGCCGACATAGAGGGTGGCCGGGAGCGCCAGCGAGATGCCGATCACCGCCACCGTCATGGTCGTCGGCAGCGGCATGCCGAACAGCCGGCGCAGCGACTCGCGGGCGCTGCGCAGATGGTGGGCGAGCCAGATCAGCGGCAGCTCGGAGGGACGGGTGGTAGGGCGACGGACGCGTGACATGCTCACCAGCCCCCGGAGTCGTTGACCAGGCGACCATCGGCCAGGGTCAGGGTGCGATAGGGCATGCGCGCCACCAGGCTGAGATCGTGGGTGGCGATCAACAGGGTTACGCCGACGTACTGGAAGCGCTCGAACAGCTCGAAGATCTCGCGCGAGAGTTCGGGGTCGAGGTTGCCGGTGGGTTCGTCGGCGAGCAGCAGCGGCGGGCGCGCGACCACCGCGCGGGCGATGCCGACACGCTGTTGCTCACCGCCGGAGAGCGCCACCGGGGTGGCGCGCTCGCGCTTGAGCAGGCCGACGTGATCGAGCGCGGCACGCACCCGTCGGCCGATCTCGCGCTGGCCGTAGCCCATCACCTGCAAGGGCAGGGCGACATTGTCGAATACGCTGCGATCAGCGAGCAGGCGGTGGTCCTGGAAGATCATCCCGACCTGACGGCGGTGCAGCGGGATCTGACGTCGGGGCAGGGCGCCGAGGTCGCGTCCGTCGACCACCACGCGCCCGCGGCTGGGGCGCTCGAGCAGCCCGATGAGGCGCAGCAGGGTGCTCTTGCCCGCGCCCGAGTGACCGGTGAGGAAGGCCATCTCGCCGGCGGCGAGCGCGAAGCTGATGTCGCTGAGCGCCTCGCCACGTTCGGGGTAGCGCTTGTGGACGTGGTCGAACTCGATCATCGCGCGGTGCACTCCGGGCACGGCCCCGGCGCGGTCGCCGGGGTGGCGGTTGGGCGGCTCGGTTGCGCCTCCAGCGGCGCTCAGCCGAGCAGGGCGTCGACGAACTCGTCGGCGTCGAAGTAGCGCAGGTCCTCGATCGACTCGCCGACCCCGATGAAGCGGATCGGCACCCGCAGCCGTTCGGCGATCGCGAACACGATCCCGCCCTTGGCGGTGCCGTCGAGCTTGGTGAGGGTGATGCCGGTCAGTCCCACCGCGCGGTGGAAGTGCTCGGCCTGGGTGAGGGCGTTCTGCCCGGTGGTGGCGTCGACCACCAGCATCACCTCGTGCGGTGCCTCAGGGTCGATCTTCTTCATCACCCGCGCCACCTTGCTGAGTTCGTCCATCAGGTTGCTCTTGGTGTGCAACCGTCCGGCGGTGTCGGCGATCAGTACGTCGGTGCCGCGCGAGGTCGCCGCCTGCACCGCGTCGTAGATCACCGAGGCCGAGTCGGCACCGGTGTGCTGGGCGATCACCGGGATGCGGTTGCGCTCGCCCCAGGTCTGGAGCTGCTCGACGGCGGCGGCGCGGAAGGTGTCGCCGGCGGCGAGCATCACGCTGTTGCCCTCCTCCTGCAGCCGCTTGGCGAGTTTGCCGATGGTGGTGGTCTTGCCGGCGCCGTTGATGCCGACCATCAGCAGTACCTGTGGCTTGCCCTCGGCGGGCTGGGCGACCGGAGCCTCGACCTGTTCGAGGATGCCGCGCAGCTCCGCCTTGAGGGCCTCGACCAGTGCTTGCGGATCGGTGAGGGTCTTGCGCCGTACCTGTTCGGTGAGATCGCCGATGATCCGGGTGGTCGCCTCGATGCCGACATCGGCGGTGATCAGCAGGGTCTCGAGTTCTTCGAGCAGCTCGTCGTCGATCCGCTTGCGCCCGAGCAGCAACTCACCAATGCCGCCGCCGAGCTTGACGCGGGTGCGGCTGAGCCGTTCGCGCAGCCGCCCGAACAGCTTGCCGCCGCCCTCTGCTTCGGGCTCGGGAGCCTCATCGGGGAGATCGGGCAGTTCGAAGGCGACGGGCTCGTCGCTCGGCTGCTCGAGTGAGCGCGGCACGAAGGTACGTTGTGGCGGTTCGGGTTCCGGGGTGGGTTCGGGTGCCGCGACCGGTGCGGGCGGCACCGGCGCCGCAGTCTCGACCTCCGCGACCGGTGTCTGCTCGGGTGTCGCGGTCTTGTCCTTGCCGCCGCCGAACAGACGTCCGAGCAGGGGCTTGCGCGACGATTGTTCCCGCGCCTCGGTTGCAGGCGCGTCGTTGGATGCGGTCTTGTGCTTCTTTCCGAAACCAAACATATCGACGGGGATTCTCGTATTGATGGGGGCGGTGCGCGTAGGCGCCGAGCGGGACGGTCACGACCGCCCCGGGATGTCGCAATGCTAACAGATCGGTGGCTGATCGCCGCCAGGCGCCAGCTATCAGCCACCAGTCGCCAGCCACCAGCTTCCAGTCGCCAGTCGCCAGTCGCCAGTTGCCAGTTGCCAGCCACCAGCCACCAGCCACCAGCCACCAGCCACCAGCCACCAGCCGTCGGCGGGTTTGGATTGCGGGTGGTCGCGTGGGACCGTCAGGATTGCATGGGCGGCGCACGGTGCGTCGCAATGGCGTAAAGGCGGAGAAAGCCACCAGCGCGGTCGGCTTGGCAAGGTGCAGCGTGCCCGGCGAGCACGGGTGGGTCGATGGGGTGCGTGACCGGGACCGGCTCGGTGCCGATCATTGGCGTCGGTGCACGGTCACGCATCCCATCCTACGTCTCGCCCCCTTCGTGTCCTTCGCGTCTTTGTGGTTGGATCTCCCGCTGGCCGCTGGCCGCTGGCCGCTGGCTCGCCATTGCGCTTCGACGCTGCCCGGAACTCGGGGACCGGTTAAGCTGACCATATCTATCGTCTCTGTCCTTCCGACTATGGGGTGTCCATGTCACGACGATTCATCGCGACCCTGGTCTGTCTGCTGCCGCTGGCGGCGGGTGCGAGCCAGACGGTCTACCAACACCAACTCGACAACGGGCTCAAGATCCTGGTCAAGCCCGATCATCGCGCTCCGGTACTCACCAGCCAGGTGTGGTATCGGGTCGGTTCGAGCTACGAGTACGGTGGCATCACCGGTATCTCGCACCTGCTCGAGCACATGATGTTCAAGGGCACCGAGCGACTCGCCCCGGGCGAGTTCTCGCGCATCATCGCCGCCAACGGTGGTGAGGAGAACGCCTTCACCAGCCGCGACTACACCGCCTATTTCCAGAACCTCGCCAGCGATCGGCTGGAGATCGCCTTCGAGCTCGAGGCCGAGCGCATGCGCAACCTGGCGCTCGACCCGGGCGAGTTCGCCAAGGAGCTGGAAGTGGTCAAGGAGGAGCGGCGGATGCGCACCGACGACGATCCGCAGTCACTCACCTACGAGCGTTTCAACGCCACCGCTTACGACGCCTCGCCCTACGGCATCCCGGTGATCGGTTGGCCGGGGGATCTCGCCGAGGTGCAGGTCGAGGACCTGCGTGACTGGTATCAACAGTGGTACGCCCCCAACAACGCCACCCTGGTGGTCGCCGGCGATGTCGATCCCGAGCAGGTCTTCGCCCTCGCCGAGCATCATTTCGGGCCGTTGCAGGCCGAGCCGATCGCGACCCCGAAGGGCCGTCCCGAGCCCGAGCAGCTCGGCGAGAAGCGGCTGCGGGTCAAGGCCCCGGCGCAGGAGCCCTATCTGCTGATGGGCTACAAGGCCCCGGCGGTGATCGATGCCGAGACCGCGTGGGAGCCCTATGCGCTCGAGGTGTTGGCCTCGGTGCTCGACGGTGGCAAGAGCGCGCGCCTCGAACGCAAGCTGGTGCGTGGGCGCGAGGTGGCCGCCTCGGTCGGCGCTGGCTACAGCGCCTTCGGGCGACTGCCCGGGCTGTTCCTGTTCGAGGGCGTTCCCGCCCAAGGCCACGCCATCGACGAACTCGAACAGGCGCTGCGCGACGAGATCGCGCGGCTGCAGAACGAACCGGTCGAACCCGCCGAACTCGAGCGGGTGCGCAACCAGCTCATCGCCGACAAGATCTACGAGAAGGACTCGCTGTTCTATCAGGGCATGCAGCTCGGCCAGCTCGAGGCCGTGGGGCTCGGTTGGGAGTTGGCCGATCGCTATGTCGACGCGCTCGCCGCAGTGACCCCCGAACAGATCCAGGCGGTCGCGCGCAAGTATCTGGTGGCCGACCGGCTCACCGTCGCCGTGCTCGATCCGCAACCGATCGACCCCGCCGCCGCACCCGCGTCCGCCACGTCCCATCGAGGAGCCGCCCATGTCCGCTGATCGTTTCCGCCCGCGCGTCTGGCTCGGCGCCCTGCTGCTGTGCGCCGCCGGGCTCGTCCAGGCCACCCCCGAGATCCAGACCTGGGAGACCGACAACGGCGCCCGGGTGCTGTTCGTCGCCGCGCCAGGGTTGCCGATGGTCGATCTGCGCGTAGCCTTCGACGCCGGCAGTGCGCGCGACGGCGCCCGTCCCGGGTTGGCCTCGCTGACCGCGGCGATGCTCGCCCAGGGCGCCGGTGAGTGGGACGCCGACACCATTGCCGCGCGTCTCGAGGGTGTCGGCGCCGAGTTCGGCAGCGGGGTCGATCGCGACATCTTCTCAGTGTCGCTGCGCAGCCTGACCCGCGAACCGGCGCTCGACACCGCCCTCGATACCCTCGCCGCGCTGCTCGCCGCGCCGCGCTTCCCCGCGACCGATCTCGAGCGGGTGCGCGAGAACCGCCTGGTGGCGCTGCGTCAGCAGCAGGAGTCGCCGCGTACCCAGGCTAGCCGCGCCTTCTATCGGGCGATCTATGGCGATCACCCCTATGCCGAGGACCCGACCGGTAGCGCCGAGGGGGTGAGTGCGATCACCCGCGACGATCTGGTCGCCTTCCACCAGCGCTATCTGGTCGGTGCCAACGCGGTGGTGGCGATCGTCGGCGCGCTCGATCGCGCCGGCGCCGAGCGGCTCGCCGAGCGTGCGGTCGGCACCTTGCCGCGCGGCGAGTCGGCGCCGGCGCTGCCCGAGGTGGCGGCGCTCGCGCAGGGCGTGCAACAGCGCATCGCCTTTCCGTCGAGCCAGACGGCGGTGCTCGCCGGTCAGCCGGGGATGCGTCGCGGCGATCCCGACTACTTCGCGCTCTATGTCGGCAACCACATCCTCGGCGGCAGCGGGCTGGTCTCGCAGCTGATGCACGAGGTGCGCGAGCAGCGCGGACTGTCCTACAGCGTCTACAGCTACTTCCTGCCGCTGGATCGGCTCGGTCCCTTCCTGATGGGGCTGCAGACTCGCAACGATCAGGCCGAGCAGGCGATCGCGGTGATGCGCGAGACCCTCGAGCGTTTCATCGCCGAGGGGCCGACCGAGGACGAACTCGAGGCCGCCAGGCGCAACATCACTGGCGGCTTCCCGTTGCGCATCGACAGCAACGGCGACATCGTCCAGTACCTGGCGATGATCGGTTTCTACGAGCTGCCGCTCGATCATCTTGCGCGCTTCGCCGAGCGTGTCGAGGCGGTCGATGCCGCGCAGATCCGCGATGCCTTCGCGCGCCGGGTCGATCCCGAGCGGATGGTGCTGGTGCAGGTCGGCGGGGGTGCGGGGCAGACGGCGCGGGTCGATGAAGCCGAGTAGGTCGGGGCAGCATCAGCTGCGCATCGTCGGTGGCCGCCATCGCGGTCGCCGGCTGCCGGTGATCGATCAGCCGGGGCTGCGCCCGACCGCCGATCGGGTGCGCGAGACCCTGTTCAACTGGGTGGCACCGACGATCGCCGGGGCGCGCTGTCTCGACCTCTTCGCCGGCAGCGGCGCGCTCGGGCTCGAGGCCTGCTCGCGCGGCGCCGGCGAGGTGGTGCTGATCGAGCGCGCCGCGGCGGCGGCGCGTCAGCTCCAGGTCAATGTCCGCACGCTCGGCGAGCAGTCGGTCGAGGTGATCCGCGCCGATGCCTTGGACTGGCTCGCCACCACCCCGCCGCGCCCCTTCGACCTGATCTTCCTCGACCCGCCCTTTGCCGAGGACCTGCTCGCCCCGGCGCTGACGCGGCTGGTCGAGGACGGCTGGGTGGCGCCGGGTGGGCGTCTCTATGTCGAGCGCGGACGTCAGGAGGGGTTGCCGGAGGCGCCGCCGGGCTGGGTGCTGCTGCGCGACAAGTGCGCCGGGCAGGTCCGTTACGGGCTGCTCGCCGAGGACGTCGAGTGAGGTCGTTTTAGAATCAGTCGCCAGTCGCCAGTCGCCAGTCGCCAGTCGCCAGTCGCCAGTCGCCAGGAATTTGAACCGCAAAGGCCCAAAGGGCGCGAAGGAGGGATGAGCTTCTTCAGCCGCCAGGGGACAGCTGACGGTCTCGGGTGGGGTGCGCGGGCGGGGTGCGCGTGGTATTGATGAGCGATCGTTCTTCTTCACGGTCGCCTCATCATGCTGCCCCTCGATACCGCGCTGTTGTTCTTCGCCGCCTCGGTCGCTCTGGCGCTTGCGCCCGGGCCGGACAACATCTTCGTGCTCACCCAGTCGGCCCTGCACGGTCGGCTGGCGGGGCTCTTCGTCACCCTCGGGCTGTGCACCGGGGTGATGCTCCATACCGCCGCGGTGGCGCTCGGCGTGGCCGCGCTGTTCGCCGCCTCGGCGCTCGCCTTCACCGTGCTCAAGGTGCTCGGCGCGCTCTATCTGCTCTATCTCGCCTGGCAGGCGTTCCGCGCCGGGGCCTGCGCGCTCGACGGCAGCGGCGCCACCGCGCCGCGCCGCGCCCAGCTCTACGCCCGTGGCGTGTTGATGAGCACCACCAACCCCAAGGTGGCGATCTTCTTCCTCGCCTTCCTGCCCCAGTTCGCCGACCCCGCGCGTGGCCCGCTGACCCTGCAGCTGTTGCTGCTCGGGGCGCTGTTCATGCTCTCGGCGCTGCTGGTGTTCTCCGCCATCGCCTGGTCCTCGGGCACCCTCGGCGCCCGGCTGCGCCGCTCCCCCCGCGCCCAGTTGATCCTCAACCGGGTGGCCGGCACCGTCTTCGCCGGCCTCGCCCTCAAGCTCGCCACTGCCTCGCGCTGAGGCGGGCGCCAGCCGTCGGCTGCCAGCCACCAGCCACCAGCTACCAGTCGCTAACCTTCCTCACTGGTCGCTGATAGCTGATGGCTGGCGGCTGAACTCTAGAACTCCAACCCCTTGACCTTGCTGCGAAAGTCGCGGGTGACGGCCTCGAGGTCCTGGTCGCTGGCAATCACCCTGGGGGTGAGGATCACCACCAGCTCGGTGCGGTTGGCCTTCTTGCTGCGTTCGCCGAACAGGGCGCCGGCGATCGGCAGGTCGTAGAGCCCAGGCACGCCCTGCTTGCCGTCCTCGCGCTGGTCCTGGATCAGTCCGCCGAGCACCACCGCCTGGTTGGAGCGCACCGCCACCGAGCTGGTGATGTTGCGGGTCTGGAAGGTGGGCGAGTCGAGGTTTGAACTCTCGGTGGTGGCTACGGTGCTGACCTCCTGCTCGATCTCCATCTGCACCATGCCGCCGGGGGTGACGCGCGGCCTCACCGACAGCATCACCCCGGTGTCGCGGTACTCGATGCTGTTGACGATGCGGTCGGTGGTCGAGGTGCTCTGTTGCTGGGCGGTGGCCACCGGCACCTGCTGGCCGACCTGCATCTTCGCCGTCTGGTTGTCGAGCACCATCACCGAGGGCGAGGAGAGCACGTTGACGAGGTTGCGCCCGGCTAGCGCGCTGAGGGTGGCGCGGATGGTGTCGGGGCGCGAGATCACCGACCAGGTGAAGCCGGGGAAGATGGCGCCGATACCCGAGTCCTTGGCGCCGTCGAGGGTGCCGTCGAGACGGAAGTTGCTGCGCTGGTCGGCGGTGGCGAGGCCGAAGAAGTCCCACTGCACGCCGTATTCGAGATTGCCGGTGAGGGTGATCTCGACGATGGTCGCCTCGACCAGCACCTGCAGCGGGACGATATCGAGCTGCTTGAGCGCGTCGAGGATCTTCTGATAGTCGCGGGCGCTGGCCTTGATCAGCAGCGAGTTGTTGACCGCGTCGGCGACGATGCTGACCCCGGTGTCGAGACGATGGGCGCGGGTCTGGGGGCGGGCGCTCGCGGCCTCGCCACCCTCGCCGTCGGCATCGAGGGTGACCCGTTCCATCCCCGGGGCCACCGCGCCGAGGCTGCGCTGCCCCTCGCCCCGACCGCCCCCGAACAGCTCCGAGAGGATCTCGGCGAGTGATTCGGCGTTGCCGTGACGGACGCGATAGACGAACAGCCGCTCGGTCGCCTCGCCCGAGGCCTCGGCCATGTCCAGACGTTTGATCCAGTCGCGTGCGCGTTCGACATAGCGCTGTTGCGGCGAGACCACCAGCAGCGCGTTGGCGCTCTCGATCGGGACGAAGCGGAACACCCCGTCGAGCGCGCCGCCCTCCTTGGTGTCGAGCAGGGTGGTGAGCTGCTCGACCACCGCCTCGGCCTTGGCGAACTCGAGCATGAAGAAGCCGACCGAGAGCCCGGCCATCCAGTCGACGTCGAACACCCGGATGGTGTCGAGCAGGTTGGCCATCTCCGGGCCGGTGCCGGCGATCACCACCAGGTTGCGCTGGGTGTCGACGCGCAGGATGCTGCCTTCGGGGGCGAGGGGTTCGAGGATGCGCCCCATCTCGGCGGCGCCGATATAGCGCAGCGGCACCACCTGGACGCTGTAGCCGGCCGGCAGCGCACGGCTCGACTCGCCGAGCTGGGGGACCACCTGGCCCTGCAGCGCGTTGGTCAGCGGCAGGATCTGGTAGCCGCCGCCGCGCTCGACCAGTGCCGCGCCGTTCATCCGCAGCAGGGTCTCGAGGGTCGGCAGCAGATGCTCGCGTCGCAGCGCCTGGGCCTGCAGCGAGACCTCGCCCTGTACCGCGGGGTGGAGCACATAGTCGCGCTGCAGCACCTCGCCGAGGATCACCCGTACCACCTCGCGGATGTCGGTACGCTCGAAGTTGAGGGTGACCTCGCCCGGGGTGGTGTCGACCTGGGGGCGGGCGATGCGCTGCACCACGGCGCCGCTGCCGGGGTCGATGAAATCGCGGGTGCGGGCGCGGGTGTCGCCGTCGCCGAGTGCGATGGTGGTGGCGCTGGTGCCGCCAGGGTGTTCGCCACCGCGCTGGCGCTCGGCATCGACGACGTGTCCGGCCGGGTCGCCGAGCCTGAGCGTGGGGTCCCAGTCGGCGCGCTCGCAGCCACCGAGCACGAGCAGGACCAGCAGCGTCAGCAACAGGCCGCTGGTGGTGCGTGGTCTGGGGTCTGCGTCCATGGGACCTCGGGTCTCGATCTGGCTGCCTGGCTCAGGGCCGTGACGACGGTGACGGTCGCGGGCCGGGTCCGCCGGGCGCCGTCGCTGGTGCCGCGCCAGGCCGGGTGAAGTCGCGCAATGGTAGCCGATCGGCTCGGCCCTGTCGCTCGAGCAGGAGGTGGTCGGGGTGGATCGCCGAGACCGTCCAGTCGCCCAGTCGATCGCCGACCTCGACGCGCTGGCTGTCGCCGCCGTCGTCGGCGATGCGCACCCAGGCGGCGCGCTGACGGGGGGTGATCAGGACCGTGGTGAGGGTGAGGCGCTCGAGCGCGATCACCGCCCGGTGCTGTTCGGCGCTCGCCTGGACGGGGGCCGGGGGTGGGGGAGGGCGACGGTCGGGACGAAACAGCGGCCGTTCGAGTACCTCGGCATAGTGTGTCCGGGGCGGCGGCGCGAGCCTTGCGGCGAGCGGCTCGTCGGCGTGTTCGGTCGCCGTCGCCCGAGGGGCCGGGGTGGGCAGCGGCGCGCGCCAGTCGTGCCACTGCCAGACCAGGACCCCGCCGAGCAGGAGGCTGGCGATGAGCGCGGGGGCGCGGCTCATGGCTCCTCCCCGCGCACGAAGCCGAATACGTCGAGCCGCAGCATCAGCGCCCCCTCGGGTGCGGTGGCCAATGACGGGGTGGCGGCGCGACTGGCGCGCAGCCGCTGCTCCGGCTGTGCCGCCGAGCGCGCTGAGAGCCGCTCGACGAAGAGCAGGGGGCGGGCCTGTTCGATGCGGTAGAGGATCTCGAACAGGGTCGCGGTGGTGCCCTGGACCTGGGCGCGGACATGGAGGCGGGTGGGTGCCTCGGCATCCGCGCTGGTGGTCGGCAGCAGCTGGACGCTGATCAGTCGGCCGCGAGCGGCGGCGATGATCTGCTGGAGCTGGCGCTGCAGCTCGGCCCCGGCGATCGTCTCGGTGGCGGCCTGGACATAGAGCCCGGCGAGCGCGGGGTCGGTACGGACCCGCTCGAGTTCGTCGCGCAGCATCGGCAGGCCGGCGGCGATACGCTGATAGCGCCCGAGCCGGTCCTCGGCGCTGGCGATACGCGCATCGAGCGCGTCGAGTGTGAGCCACCAGGGCAGCAGCGTCAGCGCGAGCAGGCCGACCAGCAACGAGCCGGCGAGTCCCCAGACGAGCAGACAGTCGGTGCGCGCCCGGGTCATGGCCTAGGCTCCGCCGTCTCCAGCTGGAAGACGAGGTTGAAGCGCTCCTTGCCGTTGCGGTCGATCTGCACCACCGGCGAGCGGAATCGCACCGAGGAGATCCCGGGAGCGCCTTCGAGCAGGGCGATCAGCGCCGTGGCGCTTGCCGACTCACCGGTCAACTCGACCTGGCGACCGTCGAACTCCAGGCTCTGCACCCAGGTGTCGTCGGCGAGACGGGTGCTGAGCGCGCCGAGCAGTTCGAGCGCGCGGGGCTGGAGACGGCGCTGTTCGAGCGCGACGAGACTGCCCTGACGGGCCTGCTCGAGCGCCTGACGCACCCGGTCGGTCTCGAGCGCCTGGGCGCGCGCCGCCCCGAGCGCCTGTTCGAGTCGCGCGAGATGGGCATGACGCTGCCACAGCGGGGACGCCAGCGCTGCGATCAGCAGCGCCAGCGCGAGCAGTACGAGCCAGCCGTCGATCCCGAGTCGCGGTGGTCGACGACGAGGGCGGCGGCGCGGCGGGAGCAGGTTGGCACCGCGCCAGGCGCCGGCCCAGTCGATGCGCTCGACCGTGGCCCCGGCCCGCGCCAGCCGTGCGAGCCAGTCCTCGAGCGGCGCGCGTGGACAGAGCGCGAGTTCGACGCGGATGCGTGCGGCGCGCTTGGCTGTCGGCAGCAGCCGCGCATCGTAGAAGAGCTGGTCGGCGGGGAAGGGCGAGAGACGATCGAGTTCATGATGGAGCACCTCGCTCAGGCGCGGTCTGACCTGGGCGGGGAGCGAGAGTTCACGGCGCAGTATCGTCGTCTCGGGCAGGCGCAGCGTGGTGCGACGGCGGTGATCGGTGAGCGCCTCGGGGAGTCGCTCCTCGGTGTCCAGCGCGAGGGTGCCGACCGGTTCGCGGGTCTCGCCGCGCAGCTGCGTCAGCCGGGCCTGGGTCTCGTCGGGTTCGACCAGCAGCCTGCGGTTGCGATCGACGAGCGTCTGGCGCAGTCGTTCCGGCAGGCAGCGGGCGACCCGGACACGAGCGGGTTGGAGCCGCGCATCGAGTGCGTCGAGCCAGTGTGCCGCTGTGTGGTGGCGGGGCTCGCGGGTGTCGGTCTGGGCCATGAGGAGGGGACGATCCTGGTCGGTCTGGCGGTCGCGGCGGAGCAAGTGTAGATCGATTGCGTGGGCGGCGGCCAGCATGTGCGACCGCTGGTCGATGCCCCGGTCTTGACAATTGCGTGGGGTAGGTGTGCGTGGTATCCTCGCGCGTTTACTGAATTTTCCACAGCCCGAGCCGGGCCAGAAGGGTCAGCCATGAAAGAAGGAATCCACCCGGAATACGCCGAAGTCAAGGTGGTCTGCAGCTGCGGGAACGAATTTGCCACCCGCTCCACCCTGGGGAACGATGTCATGCAGGTCGAAGTCTGCTCCGCCTGCCATCCGTTCTACACCGGTAAGCAGAAGGTGATCGACACCGGCGGTCGCGTCGACAAGTTCCGTCGTCGTTACGCGCGCTGATCTCGCGCCGCACGCGTCGTCCCCGCTCCGCCGCGCCGCACCTCTCGTGTTGGCGCGGAGTTCCCCGCTCCTCACGCCCAGGTGTTCTGCGCGCCTGAGTCCGTGTGCGCCATCGTGCGTGCCGCCCCGATCTCCCCTCGCGATTTCAGCACGGTTCCCGCGTGGGTGCCGGCGCGATGTCGTGCGCGTGAACAGAACGCCCTGCGTTGGAGTCCATGCTGTTTGACTCGCGGGCCGGGCGCGAACATGATTGTTCGCTACGATCGCCCCAGTGGCGCCCTGATCAATGTTGTTTGTTGGAGACCAGCAGTGACCGATCCCGAGAGCTTCGCCCATCATGACGCGGACCTGAACAAGCAGGCGCTCGCCTATCATGCCGAACCGCGCCCCGGCAAGATCGGTATCGAGGTCACCAAGTCGGCCAGCACCCAGCATGAACTCTCGCTCGCCTACACCCCGGGCGTGGCCGAGCCGGTGCGCCACATCCACGACGATCCCGAGAACGCCTACCGCTACACCAACAAGGGCAACCTGGTGGCGGTGATCACCGACGGCAGCGCGGTGCTCGGCCTGGGCAAGGTCGGCGCACAGGCGAGCAAGCCGGTGATGGAGGGTAAGTCGGTGCTGTTCAAGCGCTTCGCCGACATCGACTGCTTCGACATCGAGGTCGAGGCCCGTCACCCCCAGGCCTTCATCGAGACCGTGGTGCGCATCGCCCCGACCTTCGGCGGCATCAACCTCGAGGATATCGCCGCGCCGCACTGCTTCGAGATCGAGCAGGCGCTGATCGAGCAGCTCGACATCCCGGTGTTCCACGACGACCAGCACGGCACCGCGATCATCATCGCCGCCGGTCTGCTCAACGCCCTCGAACTCCAGGGCAAGT
Source organism: Marichromatium purpuratum 984 (assembly GCF_000224005.2). Classification (NCBI taxonomy): domain Bacteria; kingdom Pseudomonadati; phylum Pseudomonadota; class Gammaproteobacteria; order Chromatiales; family Chromatiaceae; genus Marichromatium; species Marichromatium purpuratum. The sequence goes on along the minus strand of NZ_CP007031.1, from coordinate 3,541,786 downwards.
CGCTTGCCGAGGCGCGCATCGTGGTGCTCGGCGCCGGTGCCGCGGGGATCGCAGCAATCCGTCTGCTGCTCGCCCTCGGCGCCCACCGCGACAACATCTTCGCCATCGATCGCCAGGGCGTGATCCACGTCGGGCGCCAGGACCTCAACCCCTACAAGTTCGGCATCGCCGCCGATACCGAGCGCCGCACCCTGGCCGACGCCATGGACGGGGCCGATGCCTTCATCGGCGTCTCGGGGCCGGATCTGGTCACCGCCGACATGCTCGCCTCGATGGCGCCGCGTCCGGTGGTCTTCGCGCTCTCCAACCCGGTGCCGGAGGTGCGTCCGGCGCTCGCCCGCGAGGTGCGCGACGACCTGATCATGGCCACCGGTCGCTCGGACTACCCGAACCAGATCAACAACGTCCTCGGCTTCCCCTTCATCTTCCGTGGCGCGCTCGACGTGCGTGCCTCGCGGATCAACGAGAACATGCAGATCGCTGCGGTCGAGGCGCTGCGCGCCATCACCCGCGAGCCGGTGCCGGCCGAGGTGCTCGCCGCCTACGAGGGGCTGGAGTCGCTGGAGTTCGGTCCGGACTACATCATCCCCAAACCCTTTGATCCGCGTCTGCGCGAGCGGGTGTCGGCCGCCGTGGCGCGCGCCGCCATCGAGAGCGGTGTCGCGCGTGCCCCGTATCCGGCGCACTATCCCGGCTGAACCCGCAGCGGGCGCGATCTCCGTCCCATCCATCCACTGAGCGGCGTGCCAGCCCCGAGAGGAGGCGCGCCGCTCACCGACGGGAGACAAGCGACGTGAACAAGATCAGCATCGTTGGTGGGGCCGGCCGCGTCGGCGAGACGACCGCGCAGATCCTGGCCGAACAGGAGCTGTGTCGGGAGGTGGCGCTGCTCGACGTGAACGAGGGCATGAGCGAGGGTGTGGCGCTCGACATCGTTCAGACCTCGCCCTTCTTCAAGTTCGACAGTCGGGTGGTCGGTAGCGACGACCCGAGCATCCTCGCCGGCTCCGACCTGGTGGTGATCACCGCCGGCCAGGCGCGCAAGCCGGGGATGTCGCGCTCGGACGTGCTCGAGGCCAACGTGCGGGTGATCGACGCGGTCACCGACGAGATCATGACCCACGCCCCGGATGCGATGGTCCTGGTCGTTTCCAATCCGGTCGACACCCTCACCTATCGCGTCGCCCAGCGCACTGGCTGGGACCGGCGGCGGATCTTCGGTCAGGCCGGAGTGCTCGACGCCTCGCGAATGGCCGGGTTCATCGCCCAGGAGACCGGCTTCTCGGTGCGCGATATCACCACCATGGTGCTCGGCGGCCATGGTGACACCATGGTGCCGGTGTCGCGCTTCTGCACCATCAACGGCATTCCCCTCAGTCACTTCCTTCCCGAGGAACGCATCGCGGCGATCATGGAGCGTACCCGCAAGGGTGGCGCGGAGATCCTCGCGTTGCGCAAGAACTCCAGCGCCTACGACGCCCCCGGCGCGGCGGTGGCGACGATGATCGACGCCATCGTGCGCAATCGGCGTCGGTTGCTGCCCTGTGTCGCCATCCTCGATGGCGAGTACGGTGAGCGCGAGATCGCCATGGGCGTGCCCTGCGTGCTCGGCTGGCAGGGCGTGGAGCAGGTCGTCGAACTCGACCTCGAACCGATCGAGCGCGCCGACTTCGACCGCTCGGCGGCCTCGGTGCGCGCCGATATCGAGCGATTGCGCGAGATCAGCTGAAGACCCCGGGCCGCGCACGCGGCCCTGCTTTTCGAACCGACCATTCGCGGACGTCCAGTCGGACTGCCGGGGCCGGCCCGAGCGCGGGCGGCCCCCTCGGGCGACACGCGAATCCACCCAACCATCCACCGGCCCCGCGACCAGGCGTCCCGGGACCGCTCAGGAGCGAGCCTATGGCGAACGATACCGTCACCATCAACAACAACGCGACCGGGGAGCAGTTCGAGTTCCCGTTGCGTCGTGGCACCGTGGGTCCGGCCGCGGCCGACATCTCCTCGCTCTACAAGGAGGCCGGGATCTTCACCTATGATCCCGGCTTCATGTCCACGGCCTCCTGCAACAGCGCCATCACCTACATCGACGGCGAGCAGGGCATCCTGCGTTATCGCGGCTATCCGATCGAGCAGCTCGCCACCAAGGCGAGTTTTCTCGAGGTCGCCTATCTGCTGCTCTACGGCGAGCTGCCCAAGGAACCGGAACTCGACGACTTCGAGGGTGTGATCACCCGCCACACCATGCTCAACGAGAACCTCAAGGACTTCTTCCAGGGGTTTCATCACGACGCCCACCCGATGGCCATCCTGGTCGGCGTGGTGGGCTCGCTCTCGGCCTTCTACCACGACTCGCTGAGCGTGCACGACGAGCGCCATCGCGAGATCTCTGCGCATCGGTTGATCGCCAAGGTGCCGACCATCGCCGCCGCCGCCTACAAGCACAGCATCGGCGAGCCGATCATGTATCCGCGCAACGACCTGCGCTACTGCGCCAACTTCCTGCGGATGATGTTCGCCACCCCGTGCGACGACTACGAGCCCGAGTTGATCGCCGAGAAGGCGCTCAACCTGTTGTTCATCCTCCACGCCGACCACGAGCAGAACGCCAGCACCTCGACCGTGCGCCTGGCCGGCAGCTCCGGGGCCAACCCCTTCGCCTGCGTCGCCGCCGGTATCGCCTCGCTGTGGGGGCCGGCCCACGGTGGCGCCAACGAGGCGGTGCTCGACATGCTGCTCGAGATCGGTGACGTCAAGGAGGTCCGGCGCTTCATGGAGAAGGCCAAGGACAAGGACGATCCCTTCCGCCTGATGGGCTTCGGCCACCGTGTCTACAAGAACTACGACCCGCGCGCCAAGATCATCCGCGAGGTCTGTCACCAGGTGCTTGAAGAGGTCGCCGACGTCAACAATCCGCTGTTCGAGCTGGCAATGGAACTCGAGGAGATCGCCCTCAACGACGACTACTTCGTCGAGCGCAAGCTCTATCCCAACGTCGACTTCTACTCCGGCATCATCTATCGCGCCCTCGGCATCCCGCGCAACATGTTCACGGTGATGTTCGCGGTGGCGCGTACCGTCGGCTGGGTGTCGCACTGGATGGAGATGATGTCCGATCCCGGCAACCGCATCGGTCGACCGCGTCAGATCTACTGCGGCCCGGACCAGCGCGACTACCTGCCGATCTCGCAGCGCTGAGCGCCCATCGCGCCCCGTCCCGCCGCCGGGGCTGGGGCGCGTGTCCATTCCGCCCTACAATAGCCTCCGATCCATCAACCCGAGCCTAGCGGCAACAAGCACATCATGTCCGACTCCGAGCGTTTCGCAGATCTCCTCCAACAGTTCGATCAGGCCAATCCGCAGTCCGTCAAGGGCGAGCCCAAGGTGGGCGAGCCGGTGAGCGGCACCCTGATCGCGATCGACGGCGAGTACGGCCTCGTCGACCTCGGCGCCAAGTCCGAGGGGCGTATCGAGCTGGCCGCCCACCGCGACGCCGAGGGCCAACTCAAGCTCGCGATCGGGGACCGCATCGAGAGTAAGGTCAGCGGCAAGGATCCCGAGAGCGGCATGCTGCTGCTCGGCACCCAGCACGGCCAGCGTTCCCACGGACTCGAGGAGGTCGAGCGCGCCTATCAGGCGGGGCAGCCGGTGCAGGGTCAGGTCAGCGGCGCGGTCAAGGGCGGGCTGGAGGTCCAGATCGCTGGGCTGCGCGGCTTCTGCCCCGCCTCCCAGGTCGATGTCCGCTTCGTCGAGGACCTCTCCGAGTTCGTCGGCCAGCGCCTCGACTTCCGCGTCACCAAGCTCGAGGGCGGGCGTCGGCCCAACCTGGTGTTGTCGCGCCGCGCGGTGCTTGAGGAGGCGCAGCGTATCCAGGCCGAGGAGACCCGCGCCAAGCTCGTCGAGGGCGCGGTGCTCAGCGGTACTGTCACCTCGCTCAAGGACTACGGCGCCTTCGTTGATCTCGGTGGCATCGAGGGCATGATTCATGTCAGCGAGTTGGCCTACGGCCACATCAAGCACCCCAACGAGGTGCTCACCCAGGGCCAGGTGGTCGAGGTCTCGGTGCTGCGCATCGAGCCGGCCACCGGGAAGCGGCGCGAGCGCATCGCGCTGTCGATCCGTGCGCTCGCGCGCGATCCCTGGTTGGAGGTCGCCGAGCGTCATCCGGCCGGCAGCCGGGTCAGCGGCAAGATCTCGCGGCTGCAGCCCTTCGGCGCCTTCGTCGCCATCGCCCCCGGGGTCGACGGCTTGATCCACATCAGCGAACTCGGCGCCGGGCGCCGGATCAACGACCCGAGCGAGGTGGTTAAGGTCGGCGACGAGGTTGAGGCGACGGTGATCGCGATCGATCGCGAGCGCAAGCGCATCAAGCTCTCGCTCGACGCTGAGCGCGCCGCCGAGGCGGTGGTCGACGCCAGCGCCTATGCGCCCAAGGCCCGCAAGGGGCAGGGCGAGGAGAAGGCCATCGGCAGCTTCGGTGAGCTGCTCAAGGCGCAGTTGCAGAAGGACTGAGGTCCGCAGCGGGCGCCGTCCGGCGCCCGTCGCCACGCACAACACCAACGAGAAGAGAGGGACCCATGCAACGTCGTGACTTCATCAAGGGGGTAGGCGTCGGTTCGCTGGCGCTCGGCGCAGCCGCCACCGGGGCGGCGCACGCCAAGGCCGAGTATCGCTGGAAGATGGTCACCACCTGGCCGAAGAACTTCCCCGGACTGGGCACCGGCGCCAACAAGCTCGCCGAGCTGATCGGCGAGATGAGCGGCGGGCGCATCGCGGTGCGCGTCTACGGCGCCGGCGAGCTGGTCCCCGCCTTCGAGGTGTTCGACGCCGTCTCGCGCGGCACCGCCGAGATGGGTCACGGCTCGGCCTACTACTGGAAGGGCAAGAGCGAGGCCGCGCAGTTCTTCTCCACCGTCCCCTTCGGCATGACCGCCCAGGAGATGAACGCCTGGATCTACTATGGCGGCGGACTCGAGCTGTGGCAGGAACTCTACGGCCAGTTCGGTCTGGTGCCAGCCCCGGCGGGCAACTCCGGGGTGCAGATGGCCGGCTGGTTCAACAAGGAGATCAACTCGGTCGACGACCTCAAGGGGCTGAAGATGCGCATCCCCGGTCTCGGCGGCGAGGTGCTGGCGCGCGCCGGCGGCACCCCGGTCAACCTCCCCGGCGGCGAGCTGTTCACCGCGCTGCAGAACGGCACCATCGACGCCACCGAGTGGGTCGGTCCCTACAACGATCTCGCCTTCGGACTCTACAAGGCCGCGCGTTACTACTACTACCCCGGCTGGCACGAGCCGGGCACCATCATGGAGGCGATGGTCAACCGCGAGGCCCTGGAATCCCTGCCCAAGGATCTGCAGGCGATCGTGATGAACGCCTGCAAGGTGATCAACCAGGACATGCTCGCCGAGTACACCGCGCGCAACCCGGTGGCGCTCTCGACCCTGGTCGACGAGCACGGCGTCGAGCTGCGTCGCCTGCCCGATGACGTCATCGCCAGGCTCCGTGGGCTGGCCGACGAGGTGGTCGCCGAGATCGCCGAGCGCGATGCCTTCTCCGCCAAGGTCTACAGCTCCTATCGCAAGTTCCTCGCCCAGGCCCGCGAGTGGAGCGCGATCTCCGAGCAGACCTACCTGCGCGCGCGCGACCAGGTGTGACCGGGCGTGCCGCCGGGGCCGGGGGCGGCGCGCCGCCCCTCGGGCTCTATATCCACCTGCCCTGGTGCGTGCGCAAGTGTCCCTACTGCGACTTCAACTCCCATCCCGTCGCCGGGGCCGCGCTCGGCGCCTATGTCGAGCGTCTGCTCGCCGACCTCGACTGCGTGCTCGCCGCCCCCGAGGCGCGTCGTCCGCTGGCCTCGATCTTCATCGGTGGCGGCACCCCCAGCCTGCTCCCCGGTCCCGTGCTGGCGCGCCTGCTCGACGGGGTGCGGGCGCGCCTGACGCTCGCCCCCGATGCCGAGGTCAGCCTCGAGGCCAACCCCGGCACCGCCGAGGCGCGGCGCTTCGCCGCCTATCGCGAGGCCGGGGTCAACCGGCTCTCGATCGGGGTGCAGAGCCTGGAGGCCGAGCGGCTCGTCGCGCTCGGGCGCATCCACTCCCCGGAGGAGGCGCGTGCGGCGGTGGCGATGGCGCGCGCAGCGGGCTTCGACGACCTCAACCTCGATCTGATGTTCGGCCTCCCCGGGCAGACCCCGGCGCTCGCGCGTGACGATCTCGAGGCGGCGCTCGCGCTCGAGCCCGAGCACCTCTCCTACTACCAGCTCAGTCTCGAACCCGGTAGCGCCTTCCACGACGATCCGCCGCCGCTGCCCGATCCCGATCTGGTGGCCGATATCGCCGAGTCCGGTCAGGCGCTGCTCGCCGCCGCCGGGCTGGTGCGCTACGAGGTCTCGGCCTACGCACGCGCGGGGCGGCGCTGTCGTCACAACCTCAACTACTGGCGCTTCGGCGACTATCTCGGCATCGGCGCCGGTGCCCACGCCAAGCTCTCGCGCTGGCGCGACGGACGGGTCGAGCGGGTGTGGCGCGAGGCGCGCCTGGCCGACCCCGAGGCCTATCTGGGGGCCGTGCCCGAGGCGCTGGTCGAGGAGCGGCGGGTGCTCGATGCCGATGACCAGGTGGTGGAGTTCGCGCTCAACGCGCTGCGGCTGGTCGAGGGCTTCGTGCCGACGGATTTCGTCCGCGCCACCGGGCTGCCGGCGACGCGCCTGGCCGCCCCGCTCGAACGCGCGCGCGCGCTGGGCCTGATCGAACCCGATCCCGCCCGGGTGGTGCCGAGCGCACGCGGGCGCGACTTTCTCGACGATCTGGTCGGGCTGTTCGTCGTCGGGGACGACTGAGCGGCGCTCAGGGCAGCAGGGTCGAGCCCGGCAGCAGGGTCTCGAACAGCTCCACCACCTCCAGGTTCATCGTCTCGAGCAGGCCGTCGAGCGCCGAATCGGCCAGCCCGAGCGCGCGCGCCTGAGCGTGCAACAGCTCGGCGTCGGGCTCGCGCCCCTCGAGCAGACACTCGCGCAGCTCGCAGGCAATACGCTCGGCCGCGCGCAGGATGGCGGCGTCGCGCGTCCGCTCTGCGGTGCTCGCGCGCTCCGGCTGGAGGCGGCAGGCGATCGGTTCGCGGATCGACTCGGGGAAGTGCCAGTGGGCGAGCAGCGCCGCGCTCACCGCGTCGGCATCGAAGCCGAACTCGGCGCGTTCGGCCTCGGCGAGCGTCGCGCCCTTGGCATCGATCTGCTCGAGTACCCGCAGATAGCGCTCGGGAGCGCGCGCGAAGAACACCAGCTGGCCCAGCCCGTGCAGCAGCCCGATGATGAACAGCCGCTCGCCGTCGTGCCTGCCGCCGCGCAGCGCGAGCTGGCGCGCAGCGATCGCGCAGGCGATGGCATGGAGCCAGAAGCGCTCCATGCTCACCCGCTCCGGCGGCAGCCCCTTGAACATCTCCACCGCGCAGGTGGCGAACACCAGATCGCGCAGTGCGCGATAGCCGATCAGCCCGATCGCCTGACCGACCGTCTCCACCGCCTGTACCTGACTGCGCTCGGCGCTGTTGACCAGTCGCAGCAGCCGCGCCGAGAGTGCAGGGTCGCAGCGCATCACCTCGGCGAGATCGGCGGGGGTGGTCTCGGGCTGGTCGATCAACTGATTGAGCCGCAGCGCGACCTCGGGCAGGGAGAACAGGGTGTCGATATCGCGGACCAGGGTATCGGGATGCATGTGACTCGGCTCCGGCTGCGGTGACGGATGCGCGCGCTCGACACGGTGTCGGGCACGCCTGCGCTGCTCAGGCCCCAGCTCGCGCGCACTCCGGCTCGAGCGGCGCTGCCCGCACCGGGCGCGTGGTGGAACCCTCGGCCCAAACATACTGGATGCGTCGGGGCTGTGGTAGGGATCCGGCGCTCGATGTCAGCCGCCGGCGAGACGGCGATAGAGCGCGAGATACTGGTCCATGATCACCGCACGCCCGAACTCGCGCTCGACCCGCTCGCGCCCGCGCGCCACCAGCGCCGCGCGCAGGGTCGCGTCGCCGAGGGTCTCGCGGATGCCGGTGGCGAGCGCCGCGGCGTCGGCGCAGGGCACGCACCAGGCGTCCTCGCCGTGACGGGTCAGCTCGCGCGCGCCGCGGAACTCGGCGGTGACCAGCGGGCGCTCCCAGCTCCAGGCCTCGAGGATGACATTGCCCAGGGTCTCGGCCTCGAGCGAGGGGAAGACCACCAGATCGGCCAGTTGCAGATAGGGTCGGGGATCGCGCTGCCAGCCGGCCCAGACGATGCGTTGCGCCTGACCGAGCTGGCGCGCCTGGGCGTGCAGCGGCTCGGCCAGCGGGCCGTCGCCGACCATCACCAGACGCAGCGGTCGTCCGGCGATGTGCTCGGGCAGCGCCGCGAGCGCCGCGAGCAGATGGGCCTGCCCCTTGACCGGGACGAAGCGCCCGAGCGTGACCAGCACCCAGGCGTCGTCGGGGATGGCGTGGCGCGCGCGCAGCGCCGCGACCGTGTCGGCTGCGACCGGCACCGCCGGGTCGGCGAAGTTGTAGATGTGATGGACGCGGTCGGCGGGCAGCTCCTGGCGCACCATCCAGTCGCACAGCCCGCGGGTGTTGCCGATCCAGCCGTGGGCGTGGCGATAGGGCGAGAGCTTGTAGTAGCCGCCGAGTCGGGCGAGATGGATGGGGCCGCCGCGCGGCGAGAGTCGCGTCAGTCGGGTGGCGCGCCCCATGTAGGTCTGCACGATCTCGGGGCGGCGCTGCGCGATCAGCCGCGAGACGGCATGGCGCGAATAGGGGTCCCAGGTGGTGAGGAAGGGCAGGCGGTGACAGGCCAGGGCGCCGAGCGGGTGGCCGTCGAGCGCGCTGTCGCGGCGGATCGCCAGCTCGGCCGGCGCACCGCGCTCGGCGAGCGCCTCGGCGAAGCGGATGAACCAACGCTCGGCGCCACCGAGCGCCTTGCTGGCGACGATCTGCAGACTACTGGGGTCGGACATGCGGAATTCCTGGGGTCGAATCGGCTCGGACCGCGAGCGCAAGGGAAGGATTGAACCGCAAAGCCACAAAGGACGCGAAGGGATCGAAAGTGCGCCTTTGCTCGGTGTTCAGCACGCCTTCATGCCTGATCGCGGTCTTTGCGGGTCGATGGTTGTTCGGTAAAGACGCCGAGCCCAGCGGCGATCCCGCCGCGTGCTCGTCGTCTTCTCGCAGCCGTCATGGTTTGCGGGACTGGCGACTGGAGGCTGGGGGCCGGTCGCTGTCGGCCCTCGCGCCTGCCCCTGAGCCTTGCCGTGACGCTTGATCCAGGCGCCAAGTCCACGAAGCCGCTCATCCCTTTGCGCACTTCGCGCCTTTGCGGTTGCCATCTTCACGGTCGCCGGGCTTTTCAGGCACGTCTGATACCGGCGCGAAGTGCACAAAGACGCTCATTCCTTTGTGTTCTTCGCGTCTTTGCGGTTGTGATCTCCCGCGCGCTCGGCGAGCAGTTCGCGGTAGACGGCGAGGTTGCCCTCGACCATGCCGTCGATGGAGAAGTCGCGGCGCATCAGCGCCTGACCGCCGGCACCGAGCGCGCGGCGGCGCCCCGGGTCGGCGAGCAGGGCGCTGATCGCCGTGGCCAGCGTCTCGGCGTCGCCCGGCTCGACCAGCACCCCGTTCTCGCCGTCGCGCACCGCCTCGGGGATGCCGCCGGCACGGCTGGCGACGATCGGTACCCCGGCGCTGGCCGCCTGCAGCAGCGAGACCCCCAACCCCTCCATCAGCGCCGGGTGCACCACCAGGTCGAGACAGGGGAGGATCTCGGCGAGGTCGTCGCGGAAGCCGCACAGATGGACCCGGCCCTGCAGCCCCAGCGCGTCGATACGCTCGGCCAGCGCCGCCGCCTCCGGTCCCTGACCGAAGCAACAAAGGTGCAGCCGGGGGTGGCGCGCGATCAGCGCGGGCAGGGTCTCGAGCAGGATCGCGTGGCCCTTGCGTCGGATCAGCTGGGCGATCACCCCGACCATCAGCGCGTCGGCGGGCAACCCGAGCCGCGCGGTGATCAGCGCCCGCGCGCAGGGTCCGGCGTAGGGCGTGGGGTCGATCGCGCTGCGCACCACGCGCAGTCTGTCGGCCGCCAGCCCCTCATCGCGCAGCACCCGGGCGATGCCCTCGGAGATGGCCACCACGCGGTCGTGCAGCCGGTACTTGAGCGCCACCAGCCAGCGTGGCTCGGGGTTGTCGACGCGACGGGTGTGGATCACCGGCGCCCCGCGCAGCCGCGCGGCGATGCCGCCCATGACGTCGGCGCCGATGCGGCTGTGCAGGTGCACCAGGTCGGGCCGGACGCGGGCGATCAGCCGCGCCAGCCGCGCGGCCATCAGCAGGTCGGCGTCGCCGTGCATCGGCATGTCGTGGACCTCGGCCACCGGGGCCGCGGCCCGGGCCAGGTCGCAGCCGCGCGGACAGGCGAGCAGGTTGTGATGACCGCGCGCGTGCAGCCCGCGCAGCAGGTGCAGCACCTGGAAGGCGCCGCCGTAGAGATGACGCCCGCCCTCGACGTGGAGGATGCGCAATGTCCGCTCAGGGTTCGGCTCAGTCATCGGCGAGCAGCTCGCGGGCGGCCTCGACCACCGCCTCGACGGTGATCTCGCGCATGCAGTCGAAGCGTCCGTCACAGCTCGGGTGGCGTTTGCACGGCGAGCAGGGGCGCGGGTGATAGAGCACCCGGGCGTTGTCGCGGGTGGTGTCGAGATAGGGACAGGTCGAGCCGAACAGCAGCAGGCTCGGGGTGTTCATGGCGATGCCGATGTGGCCGAGCCCGGTGTCGACCGCCACCGCGAGCGCCGCGCGGTCGATCAGTGCGGCGGCCTCGGTGAGGCTGGTGGCGCCGGCGAGATCGAGCAGCGGTGTCTTGCAGCGTGCGACGATCCGTGCCGCGGCCTCGCGGTCGCCGGGGCCGCCGAGCAGTACCGGGGTGAGCCCCAGCGCCTGGTGCAGCCGTTCGGCGAGGTCCGCCCAGCGCGACTCGATCCAGTGCTTCTGTGGTCGGGTGGTGAAGGGGCTGAGCGCGACCAGCCGCGCCCCGGCCCCGGCCGGCGCGACCAGCTCGGCGACGCGCGCGCGCTCGGCCTCACCGTGGTGCACCGCCATCGCGAAGGGCTCGACGGCGAGATCGAGGGTCCGGGCCAGGTGCAGGTATTCGGAGCCGATGCGCTTGTAGGGGCCGTCGCGCGCCACGGTGCGGGTCATCAGCCACTGGCTGCCCTCGCGCGAGCCCAGACCGATGCGCTCGGGCGCGCCGCTGAACCAGGTCAGCATGCCGCTCTTGAGCAGCCCCTGGAGGTCGATGGCGCGATCGAAGCGGCGCGCGCGCAACGCGGCGCGCATCGCGCGCAGCTCGCGCGCGAGCGTGCCCAGGCGACGCTCGCGCACCAGTCTGCGCCAGCGGTTGAGCGGGCAGGGGATCACCTCGTCGAGGTCGGGGTGCTGGGCGAGCAGCGGCGCGCACTCAGGTTGGACCAGCCAGGCGATGTGGGCGCGTGGATGGCTGCGGCGCAGCGCCGCGACCAGCGGCGAGGCGAAGACCACGTCGCCGATGGCCGAGAGGCGCACCAGCAGGATGCGCGGGGCGTTGGGATCGGGGCTTGGAGACATGTCGGTTGATCGGGTTCGGCGCAACGATGGTGTCCGGCCGGGGCGACCGGCGGGGTTGCTGATGGCCGTTATGATCCCAGAAATCGCCGGGCGCCGCGCGGCTGTCCGGACCCCGCCGGTTTTCGCCATAATGATGTCCATCCCGCCGGCCTCGCGTCGGCCCACCGCCAGCCTCCGGACCCCGAGCATGACCCCAGCGACCCCCAGCCAGCCGAGCCCCCGCCCCGTGTGTCTCTTCATCCCCAGCTTCGGTGACGGCGGGGTGGAGCGGATGATGGTCAACATCGCCCGCGGGATTGCCGGGCACGGCCATCCGGTCGACTTCGTGGTCAACGACGCCGGGGCGCCCTTCGTCGACACCCTGCCACCCGAGGTGCGGGTACATGTGCTCGCGGCGAGCGGGCTGCGTGCGCGCACCCGTTTCCTCGCCGAGCTGGTCGCGCGCACCCGCCCGGCGGCGGTGCTCACCGCCAAGACCCGCGACGACCGGGTCGCGCTCGCGGTCAAGCGTCGGCTCGGCGGCGACACCCGCTACGTGCTGCGTCCCGGCACCGCGATGAGCGAGCGCTGGCGCGCCCGCGGCAAGGGCTGGCTGTGGCGCTGGCGCGAGACGCGCCGGCTGCGCGCGCTCTATCGCCGCGCCGACGCGGTGGTGGCGGTCTCCGACGGCGTGGCCGAGGACATCGTCGCCATCACCGGCATTCCGCGCGAGCGGGTGCGGGTGATCCGCAACCCCAACATCACCCCGGAGCTGGCGGCGCTGGCCGCGGCCGAGGTCGATCACCCGTGGTTCGCGCCCGGCGCCGAGCCGGTGATCATGGGGGTCGGTGGGCTGCGTACCCAGAAGGACTTCGAGACCCTGATCCGCGCCTTCGCCCGGGTGCGCGAGACACGCCCCTGTCGGCTGCTGATCCTCGGCGAGGGCCGTCAGCGCGAGCGCTTGCTGCGTCTGGCCGCCGAGCTGGGGGTGGCGGAGGCGGTGGCGCTGCCCGGGTTCGAGTCCAACCCCTATCGCTTCCTCGCCCGCGCCGCGCTGTTCGCGCTGTCCTCGCGTTGGGAGGGCTCGCCCAACGTGCTCACCGAGGCGCTCGCGCTCGGCACCCCGGTGGTCGCCACCGACTGTCGCAGCGGTCCGCGCGAGATCACCCGTGGCGGCGAGTACGGCCCGCTGGTCGCCGTCGGCGACGTCGCGGCGCTGGCCGAGGCGATCGAGCGCACCCTCGACCGGCCGCTGCCCGCCGAGCGGTTACGCGAGGCGGTCGCCGAGTACCGTCTGGAGACCAGCGCCGGGCGCTACCTGGAGGTCTTCGGGCTGCGCTGAGGCGGGCTCAGTCCGTCGCTCCTCGCCAGTCGCGACCGCTGTCGACGCCGGACTCGGCATCGGCGCGCGCCGCTGTCGCGCTGGTGCCGCGACCGTGGTGGCCGCAGTGCGCGCACTCAAGCAGGTGGAAACGCTCGGTGAGCCGATAGTGGGCGAGGTGGGGCTGGCCGCACTGCGGACAGGTCTCGGTGCCGACCCGGCTGCGTGCCTTGTGCGCCTGCTCGGCGTCGCGGATGAGCTGGTGCAGCGCCGCCTTGGAGCGTCGACAGGCCTGGGCCTTGGGGCCCTGGCTGAGCTGTTCGAGGATCAGCGACTCCGGGGTCGCGCTGCCGCGGATGCCGTAATCACCGGGGGTCGGGTGGGACGTCTGCGGGGTGTCGTCGGCTGGTTCCGTGGGGGTGGTCATGGTGGCTCCTGGCGGGTCGATGTGGGGTGGATGATCGGTGTGCACGCGCTCGCTGGCAAGCCACGACCGCTCGTCCCGTCGCCCCCTTCCGGCGCTCGGTCGTGCCGTTGCTGTGCTTAACTGTCCGGACATCGATGGTGTTCCGATCGCAACCGCAGGAGTCCGAGTATGAGCAAGCGCACCACGACCGTCGTCGCGGCCTGTCTGGCCGCCGGCATCGGCCTGCCCCAGGGCGGTGAGGCCTGTACCCGCACCCTCTATGTCGGCGACGACGAGACGGTGATCACCGGGCGCAACATGGACTGGATGCAGTCGATGGAGACCGCGCTCTGGGTGTTCCCGCGCGGCATGGCGCGCGATGGTCGGGCGGGACCGGACTCGCCGAGCTGGGTGTCGAAGTACGGCAGCCTGGTGGTCTCGTCCTACGACCTGGCGAGCAGTGACGGCATGAACGAGAAGGGACTGGTGGCCAACCTGCTCTATCTGGCGGAGTCCGACTACGGCGAGGACAGCGCGCTGCCGCCGCTCTCGATCGCGCTCTGGGCGCAGTACGCGCTCGACAACTATGCCACCGTCGCCGAGGCGGTGCGGGGGCTGACCGAGCAGCCGCTGCGGGTGGTCGCCAAGGACCTGCCCAACGGCAAGCCCGCCGCGCTCCATCTCTCGCTCTCCGACCCCAGTGGCGACTCGGCGATCCTCGAGTACCTCGACGGCGAGCTGGTCATCCATCATGGGCCGGAGTTCAAGGTCATGACCAATTCGCCGCCCTACGATCAGCAGCTGGCGATCGATACCTATTGGCAGGGGGTCGGCGGTATGGCCTTCCTGCCCGGCACGGTGCGCGCCGCCGATCGCTATGCGCGCGCCTCCTTCCTGCTCGATGCGGTACCCAAGTCGCTCGACAACGACTATCTCGACGCCGTGCCCGGTCACTCCTATGCCAACCAGGCCGTTGCCCAGGTGCTCTCGGTGCAGCGCGCCGTCTCGGTGCCGCTGGGCATCAGCGTCGCGCAGCAGCCCAACCTCGCCTCGACCCTGTGGTCGGTCGCCGCCGACCAGAAGAACCGGGTCTATTACTTCTCCTCGGCGACCACGCCCAACACCTTCTGGGTCGCGCTCGACGACCTCGACTTCTCACCCGGGGCCGAGGTCAAGACCCTGCCGGTCGACGGCGGCTATGTCTATGCCGGCAACGCCGCAGCGCGTTTCACCGCCGCCGAGCCCTTCGCCTTCATGGACGTCTCCGGCAACGACTGAGCCGGTGCGCCGGGGCCGAGTGTGCCCCGGCGCGCGCCCTCAGTGGGCGAAGCTGGGCGTGGGCGGCGCCGGGTCGTGTGCGCGCAGCCCCTCGAAGTGGGCGACGGCCTTGGCGAGGTCGGCGAGCAGCAGCTCGGCGAGATCGGCGCTGAAGCCCTCGCGCACCACCACGCGCAGCACCGCGACCGACTCGGCGTGCTCGGGCATGGTGTAGGCGGGCACCTGCCAGCCGCTCTCGCGCAGCTTGTGGGAGATGTCGAAGACGCTGTAGTCGGTGATCTCGTCGCGCAGCTTGAAGGCGAACACCGGGATGGTGCTGGCGTCGCTGACCAGCTCGAAGGGGCCGAGGTCGGCGACGCCGCGCGCCAGCCCCGTGGCCACCTCGCGCAGCGCCGTCATTACCTGGGTGTAGCCGGCGCGCCCCAGGCGCAGGAAGTTGTAGTACTGACCCACCACCTGGTTGCCGGGGCGGGAGAAGTTGAGGGTGAAGGTTGGCATGTCGCCGCCGAGATAGTTGACCCGGAAGATCAGCTCCTCGGGCAGGTCCTCGTGGCTGCGCCACACCACCCAGCCGACGCCGGGATAGACCAGGCCGTACTTGTGCCCCGAGACGTTGATCGACTTGACCAGCGGCAGGCGGAAGTCCCACACCAGCTCGGGGTCGAGAAAGGGGGCGACGAAGCCGCCGCTGGCGGCGTCGACGTGCATCGGGATCTCCCAGCCGGTGGTGGCGTTCTGCGCCTCCAGCGCGGCGTGGATCGCTTCGATCGGCTCGTACTCCCCGGTGAAGGTGGTGCCGAGGATGGCGACCACGCCGATGGTGTGCGCATCGGTGCGGGCGATCACCTCCTCCGGGGTGATGACATAACGGCCCTTCTCCATCGGGATGTAGCGCGGCTCGACATCCCAGTAACGACAGAACTTCTCCCACACCACCTGGACATTGGCGCCGAGGATCAGGTTGGGGCGATGGGTGTCCTCGCCGCGGGCGCGGCGACGCGCGCGCCAGCGCCACTTCAGCGCCATCCCGGCGAGCATCACCGCTTCGCTCGAGCCGATCGCCGAGGCGCCGACCCCCTGCTCGGGGGCGTGGAAGAGATCGGAGACGATGTTGACGCAGCGCGCCTCGATCTCGGCGGTGCGCGGGTACTCGTCCTTGTCGATCAGGTTCTTGTCGAAGGCCTCGGCCATCAGCCGCTCGGCCTGGGGCTCCATCCAGGTGGTGACGAAGGTGGCCAGGTTGAGCCGGGCGTTGCCGTCGAGCATCAGCTCGTCGTGGATCAGGTCATGGGCCGTCTCGGGGGCCATCTCGTGCTCCGGCAGACGGTATCGCGGTACCCCCTCCAGCATCCGCCGTCGTGCATAGGCCGGCGCGAGCAGTGCATCCTGCTCCTCGGGGCTGATCGACTCGATCTTTCGCGTCACCATCGGCAATCCCTCCATCGCGACCGCCCCGGGGTTCGGGGCGCTAGGCCAAGCGTAGTCAATGGTGCGCGGGTCGATCGTCGGTGTGCGCCTGCTTCTGACAAAGGAGGTGCAGTCGACTGAATTCGTCGTGGAGAGTTTGCCTGCCGTCGGCACCTCGACCACGCTGCTGCCGCTCTGTGGCGATGGTGTTGCGAGCGGACTCGACCCTACCGGATTGGCACGCGCACCCTCATCGGCCTTGCCCTGTTGGCACTCCCAGCGGGAGTTGTGTCCGAGCAGTGGCCGCGCGGCGGACAGGTCGTCGGACGGGTGATGCGCCCGATCGTCCGAGCCGAAGTGGCTCGGCAGGTCAGGGCATAGAGCGCGACGGGGCGGGAACGACATGTTCGGCGATCGGCCTTGAACCCAGGGCATGCGGCCCTCAAAGAGCACGGGTCGGCGCTCGCTGGCCCGAGGCGTCTGCCGGGCGTGAGAGCCCCACCACACGCGGAGGTATCGATCATGCTGCTTCACACCCTGCTGCTGGCCGTCGTCGGCCTGTGGGCACTTCCGGCTGTCGCTGACTCGACCGACGCGCGCTGCGAGATCTACCCCAAGGGGGAGGACCGTGCCGAGCGGACGCTTCCCTGCACCTTCAGTCAGCGCCAGGGCAATGTGACCATCAGTCGCGAGGATGGCGTGGTGCACGAGCTGGCGCCGAGCGGTGAGGCGGTGGGCAACTTCCGCGATCAGGCGGGCCGCCCGGTCTATCGCCAGAGCGGGCTCGGCGACCAGGGGCTGATCTTCCGCTTCCCCGACGAGAGCCTCTATGTCTACTGGGACCGTGGTATGGCGACGGACGCCGCGGACAACCCGACCCGGCCCTTCTCCACCGCCGACTACGACGCCACCACGCTGCTGCGCTGTCGCGCCCTCACCGCCGAGGCGTTCGGCCAGTGCCCGGCCGACATCCTACGCATGGACGAGGGCCAGGCCTCGATCGTGGTGCAGAGCCCCGCCGGTGAGCAGTTCACCATCAACTTTATGACCGGGTACGTCAACGCCACCAACCGCAGCGCCGAGGCCTCGCTCGATGGCGATACCTGGACCGTCGTCATCGACGGCCAGGAGGTCTATGAGGTGCCACTCGCTGCGATCGAGGGAGGCTGAGACGATGAGATATCCGACCATTCTGCTGATCGCGCTGCTGTGCAGCGTCAGCTCGCTGGCGCTGGCCGAGTCCTCGCCCCTGGCGGGGACGGCCTGGAGGCTGGTCGAGATCCAGTCGATGGACGATCAGGTCTATGTCCCCGAGGAGGGCGCCGAGTACAGTCTCGAACTGCACGATGACGGCATGGTGGCCATTCGCGCCGACTGCCAGCTCGGTACCGGTACCTGGGCGTCGGACACGCCCGGTCAGCTGCGCTTCGGCGCCATCGCGACGACCCGGGCGCTGTGCCCACCGGGCTCCCTGTCCGAGCGCTATCTGGCGCAGTTCCAATGGGTGCGGAGCTATGTCATCGAGGGCGGACACCTCTTCCTCGCCACCATGGCCGACGGCTCCATCATCGAACTGGCACCGGTCGAGGGGTCGCCCCCCGTGGCGATCGTGCTCGGCGAGATCATGCGCGACCTCGACGGCACCGCGTTGCAGCGCATCGTCCTCGATCGGCTGTTCGAACGCTATGGCGTCGAGCAGGGTATCGAGGTCGAGTCTGCCGAGGTCATGAATTTGCTCGCACGCTTGCGCGTGGGCAGGATGACCGAGGGATTGGGCGACGTGGGGCCGATGACTCCGGCGGAGGCCGAGCGAGTCGCTGCCATGCGCCGTGACATGGCGCACGCGCTGATCCATCGGTGGAAGATCAACAGGGCGCTGTATCAGCAGTACGGACCGGAGCCGCTGGACGCCTATCGGATGTTCCTCGACGAGCGGTAGACCGAGGGCGCCTTCGACATCCTGGACCCGGACCAGGCCGAGGTGTTCTGGCGCTACTTCACCGATGACTCGATCCACGATTTCATGACTCCGGGTGGGGCCGACGAGGCGCGTGCGTTCACGGTTCCTCCCTGGGAGGGATGAGCGGGAACGGGCTAGGTCAGATGTCGACCGGGGGAGACGTGCGCGCCAGTGTCGTCGCGGCCCGTGTGGACGGTCGGTCGCGCTCGAGCGATGACACAGCGGGACGCGATCCCCTGCGTGCTCACTCGATCTTTAGGGTTACGTTGTAGGGGACCATCTTACTGCCACGATTGATCACCTCGACCACGTGATCCCCCGACTGCCAAAGTTGCCCGCGATAGCTCCGGTCGGACGGGGTCATATCGAGCAGGAATGAACCGTCGGGGTTGATGATCTGATAGTCCAAGCTAGCGGTGTGCGGAGTGACGCGTACACTCAGGAACTGCTCGGCTCTGGCCCCCAACAGATAGCGGATGGACGCCCCTGGAGAGAGGGTCTTGGTCCGTGTCGCGCTGTCCTCGCCACGGTGGAAATGTACCCGTTCGGTGGTGGTGATGCCCTGCCCGTCGCCGTCCCCGGCCATCGCCCCTTCGCCGTCGTCGCTCCCCCGGGCGATGGTCAGGTCCCCGACGGTACCGTCGTCATAGGCGATACAGCGCCATACCGTGCCACCGTCGTCGAGCAGTACCACCAGGATGCCCGCCTCCGAGAACTCGGTGTTCAGTACCTCGCCGCCCGAGCGTGCGTCCGGGCCGCCCACGCTCATGAGCCGATCGCTGCAACCGTCGATCGCCGCCTGTTCGTCGGCCTGGGCGGTCGTAGCCATGAGCAGCGCGGCGAGGATCCTCACGCCGCCGAGCACTGTCGATGTCGTCCTCATGTTGGCTCCTCCTGTCATGGTCGAGCGGGGCGAGTGAATGTGTCTTCGGACTCTGGGGCGATCGATCCGGGGTGAGCGCCGTCGTGGTGGTCGAGGCCTCTCGGGTCGGCGAGGGGCCTCCCGGCGCCGTATCGTCAAGGATCGGTCAGGTGGAGCGCGGTGCGCCACTGGTCGTGTGCGCAGGCCGCGCTCCACCCCAGTGGCGCCTGCCCGTCATCTTCTAGAGAGATCCGATGGCGATATTGAAGTGATTGGCGCAAGGAGTCTGCGGGCTGAAGATCACCGCGACCGGCAAGAGCGCCCCCTTGGCCGCGCAGGTCTGGACCGTGGCGCCGCTGATGGAGGCGTGCGCGCCCTGCATCTTCGGCCCTCCCATCCACCAGTTGTTGGTGGTGGAGAAGCTGCCCTGGGCGACGAGGATATCGTTGCAGGTGATCTGTTTGTCACCGATCTGCATCTCCAGCGTGCCCTGGACCGCGAAGTTTAGGTCGTCGGGGAAATTCCCCTTGCTGTCGCATGCCAGGGTCTGGCCCGGTCCCGCGTTCACCGCGTCCTTGAACCACTGCGCCACCTCCTTCGTCTTGTGGCGACCTGCCTTGACCACGATCCGCGCCTCTTCCCCGTCCTTGCTGACCCCGGAAGTGACGCCGCTATAGGGTTGACCCTTGCTCACCGCGTGTCCGGTCTCGGTGAACGTGAAGCTCTTCACCCCGGTAATGGCGAAGAAGACCTCGTTGTCGTGCTCGGTGGTTGCATGGAGCGGTGCCGAAAGCATCAGTGCCAGGGCGCCCGGTGTGGAGAGTCGCAGCAACATGAGGGTCGGTTTCATCGGTGTCTTCCGTCCGTTGAATGTCGTGAGTGATCGGTGGAACTGCTGCTCCAGGCCGTCCGACTGCATCCAGGGGCATTGCGAGTCGGGCAGCCTGTCAAGTCCAGAGTCGGGCAGCCTGTCAAGTCCATGTGCGTGTGGCGAGGAGAAATGAAACCGTGTGTCGACACCTTTCGTCGCCCGGTGCGTGAGGCGCGGTCGGTGGTTGCCAGGGAGGGAGTGCTCCGGGCGGGACAGGAGTGCCTACGATCGATCGGGTATTCGCTCGGCTGATGGAATCGTCCCGAGGCGCTAGCCCTTCGGGGTCTCCCTTCAATCACTGATTGATAAATGGGTGTCCTTTTGTTGTTTGTTGCTCTCGACAGCTTGATTCAATGGTCGCTCTATCCTTGGCTCTTTGATTTCTCGGAAAATCGTTGCCCGGGCATGAGCATGCCATAGTGACAGGCTGTGTTTTCAGTCTTGTGTTTGCACCAGGGTGAGTGGCTCGGGGCCATCATTGTGTAGGCGATGTTTTGCTATGCTGCGCCCGATTTGTGTTCGCAAGCATGAATCAGTTGGCCCAATGCAATGCAACGATGTGATGTAGGAGCAAGGTCGATGAATGGAAAGACTCTGTCCGGAGCCTGTTGTCTCGGGCTCCTGGGGGCCCTGGCCGCGACCGAGGCCATGGCGACCAACGGCATGGCGTTATCCGGTTATGGTGCGATTTCGATGGGGTTGGGCGGTGCCTCGCAGGCATACGACACGGGTAACTATGGCGCGATCAACAATGCCGCCACGCTATCGCTGATGGAAGAAGGACACCGCTTCGAGATCGGTGCCAGCCTGATGCATATCGATGCCACCACCAGGATGAGCGGGATGCCGGAGCTTGACTCTGACGCGGACTGGTTCCTCATGCCGAACCTCAGCTATGTCACCAAGCAAGGACGCTGGTCCTACGGGATTGGCGCCTTTAGTCAGGGGGGCATGGGCGCCGACTACGGCAAGGACAGCTATCTCTCCATCGACCCCAACTCGGGGCAGCCGACCGGTCTGCGTGATCACAGCGAAGTGATGGTCGGACGACTGATCCTGCCGCTGGCGTTTCAGGCCACCGATCGACTCAGCGTCGGCGCGAGTCTCGATCTCGTCTATGGGCGCATGACCATGCAGCAGGCGATGCCGAGCCAGGCGCTGGTCGACATGATGACACCGGGGCAGCAGACTCTGGGTACCGCGCGAGTCGATCCGAACACTGCCGCCGGGTTGGGAAGCGCGAACTACGCGCATTTCGACTTCAGCAAGCTCGACAACTGGGGGCTCGGGGGGCAGATCGGCCTGACCTACAGGGCTACTGATCGACTGGTATTGGGTACCAGCTATCAGTTCGAGACACATATGGGAGATCTGGACGGCGACGGCAGCATCCAGGCGGGTGTCGGCAGCAACTACTCGACCCTCTCGGGGGATGTGAAGATCAAGGACTTCCAGTGGCCCGCGACCTTCAAGGCCGGGTTGGCGTTTCAGGCCAGCGACAAGCTGCTGCTGGTCGCCGATATCAAGCACTACGCCTGGTCTGAGGTGATGGATGCGCTGCGAATCCGTTTCCGTCCCGACAGCGGTGGCTATGTCGATGTCGACATGACCCAGGACTGGGACGATCAGTGGGTCTACTCGATCGGTATGCAGTACAGCGTCAACGATGCGCTACAGCTCAGGGCGGGCTTCAACTATGCTGCCGATCCCGTCCCCGAGGAATACCTCCAGCACTTGGGCGAGGCGATCACCGAGAGCCACTTGATGCTTGGTTTGGGGTATCGGATCAGCCCGCATCAGCGTGTCGATGTTGCCTACACCCACGCCTTCGAGAACGAGGAGACCAACACCAACCCCCTAGTCGGCTTGACCAGCAGTCTGGCCCAGGACACCCTGAGCATCAACTACTCGCATCGTTTCTGAATCACGACCTGACGGCGGGCGGTGCGCCTCGGCTCCGCTCGCCGCCGATGCTCAGCGCTGCATCATGTTGAACATGTAATCCATGGGGTTGTTGAATGAGTTGACCCCTCGGTTCATGTCATGCCCCATGCGGTGCATGACAGGCCCCATGGTCGCGACCGACGGAGCCATCAGTGATACAGACCTGGCCAGGTTGTCGAGATCCTCGGCCATCAGGCTGTACATCGAAGAGACATGCTCGTCGATCTCCGTGACTTCCTTGGCCAGCTTGTGAATGTCAGGGGCCATGGCTCCCATCTCCGTCATGGTCCCATTCATCTGGTCCATGTCCGCGCGCATGGCCACCACATTCTCCGACATGGTCTCGGTACTCTGGCGCATGACCAGCATCGACTGATTCATCTCCAGCATCGCCCCCCGCATTGCACGCATCGACTGCATCATGTCGTACATGATCGCCATCATCAGCGCCCCGCCCAGCACTCCCCCAGTGAGGAGCAGGGCTCTGAGAATACTGGACATTTGACACCTACTCCTGTGCTTTCGTGATCGTGTCGACGGTCGATTATCGCATACCTGCCGTGTTCAATGAGGAGGGTGGGAGCAGTGTGAGCCGAGGTGTCAGCGTCGGCAAGAAGGTCGGTCTGTGTGGCGCCGTGCTCCGTCGAGAGACAGCGCATGCAATCGTTGTCTCAGCTCCCGGGGTGAATACCGGTAGCGAGGCCATGGCCCAGCTGCCTGAGCAGGTCAGGCAGCACCGACCAAGGCCATACTCTGTGTCGACCCGAATAACGCCCTGGCTCGACTCAGCCCACGCAGATAGCGACATTCCCGCTGTGCGGCGAGCGCCGTCATTCGCTCCGGCGCACCGATCGCCGCGCCGAAACCCTTGAGCAGGAAACCCGCGTGCTTGATGAAGCGCTCGGGGGCGATGCCGAGCCGGGTGAGGATGTCGGGCAGCTCCGCCGGGATCGCGCCACGCTTGCGTGGATGCAGGGCGCGCCCGAGCGAGTCGACCAGGATCAGGTAATTGTCGAAGGTGAAGGGGATGACGGCGGGGCATTCGGCGGGGTTGCCGAATGGCATCAGTGGGGCAGGTGGCAGACGGTTGAGGGCGGCTTCCCAGAGTTCAGCGCTGCGTGCGTCTGCCGTGGGCTCCGTGTCCTCGGTCTCTGGCGGCGTCGATGCTGTCGCTGGGGTGGGCGGTGGATGCGATGGGCCTTGCCGGGGCTGTGGTGCCGCCTCTGCTTCCTCTCCGTCCCCTTGCAAGTCGGCGATCCGCGCCGCGATCCCGGTGTGCGCGCTCGCCTCCGGCGTCTCCGCAATCCCCGCCCGAATCGGGTTGAGATCGACATAGGCCATCACCGCCAGCAGCGCGGTCTCGTCGAGGATCGCCTGTGAACGAAAGCGTCCCTCCCAGAACCGCCCCCGCACCCCGTCCTCCCGATTCGCCGCCCGCGCGATCGACTCGTTCAACACCCGCATGAACCACGAGAGATCCGCCAGTCGCGCCCGGTAGGTCGCGATCAACCCTGCGATCACCTCCAGCTCCGCCTCGGTCATCCCCGCCCGCGTCGCAGGCGACAGGAACCGCTTCACCACCACCGGCCCTCGGAACAGACATCGCCAGCGCCGTAACACCTCCTCATCCGACCACTGAGAAGCACGCTCCGCATCGAGCCGCACCACCAGGTGCACGTGATTACTCATCACCGCATAGGCCGCGACATCGATCGCGAACACCCCGGCGAGCTGCCGTAGCCGCAACTCCACCCAGCCGCGCCGATGCTCGAAGCTCCGCCCCGTCAGCCGATCGAAGCCACACAGATACGCCCGGCGCACGCACCGCGTGACGACGTGATACCAGGGCGTGTCAGACAAGGAAACGAGCGAGGCGCGGGGACGGGTCATGGGGCATCTCCGCTGGAGGTGTTGGAGGAAGCGTAGGAGAGCGCCTTGGGAGCGTCAACAGTAAGTGGGTGTCCTTTACTTCTCAGATGCTGTCGCTGGGGTGGGCGGTGGATGCGATGGGCCTTGCCGGGGCTGTGGTGCCGCCTCTGCCTCCTCTCCGTCCCCTTGCAAGTCGGCGATCCGCGCCGCGATCCCGGTGTGCGCGCTCGCCTCCGGCGTCTCCGCAATCCCCGCCCGAATCGGGTTGAGATCGACATAGGCCATCACCGCCAACAGCGCGGTCTCGTCGAGGATCGCCTGCGAGCGGAAGCGTCCCTCCCAGAACCGCCCCCGCACCCCGTCCTCCCGATTCGCCGCCCGCGCGATCGACTCGTTCAACACCCGCATGAACCACGAGAGATCCGCCAGTCGCGCCCGGTAGGTCGCGATCAACCCTGCGATCACCTCCAGCTCCGCCTCGGTCATCCCCGCCCGCGTCGCAGGCGACAGGAACCGCTTCACCACCACCGGCCCTCGGAACAGACATCGCCAGCGCCGTAACACCTCCTCATCCGACCACTGAGAAGCACGCTCCGCATCGAGCCGCACCACCAGGTGCACGTGATTACTCATCACCGCATAGGCCGCGACATCGATCGCGAACACCCCCGCGAGCTGACGCAACCGCAACTCTACCCAGCCGCGACGATGCTCGAAGCTCCGTCCGGTCAACCGATCGAAGCCGCAGAGATACGCCCGGCGCACGCACCGCGTGACGACGTGATACCAGGGCGTATCGGACAAGGAGACGAGCGAGGCGCGGGGACGGGTCATGGGGCATCTCCGCTGGATGTGTTGGGAGAAGCGTAGGAGAGCGCTTTGGGAGCGTCAACGGTAAGTGGGTGTCCTTTTACTTGTGCTAGCGCGTGGGGCTGGGCCGCCGTAAAAATATGCGGCTGTAGTAGTAATCTCCTAAAGACTCCTGATCCAATCGAAGCACGCTTTGAAAGCGGGCATCTGTCTTTCTATTTCTGCGGCACTCATGGCGCGCAATTGATTTTCCTGTTCCATAATGGCGTCTTCGCCTTTGTCGTCCGCGCCAGTCACCTGTTCGATGCAGCCTTGAGGCCAGGTCCACACATGATAAGCTTTCAGCGCTTCATGGCTTTCTTGGGCAATGACTCGGCCTTCTTCATCCGATGCAAAGCAGGCCCATATATCTGCTGCAGTCCATTGGTTAGAATTTTTCGGTAGCCCATTTTGATGCAAGGTAAAATTGTGCTCTTGTTGCAGCCGGTTGAGGGCAGTCTTTGCGTCGATTAAATCAGTGCCATCACGTTTCAATAGGTTGCTTTTCCTGGCGTGGGTATAGGCAAAGTCCAGATCGGCTACAGCACAAGCGCGAATATCCATCGCGCTCAGTACGGACAAAGCCTTAGCAAAATTGTTGCAGCCACCAACGGAAACAAACGCAATGTTATCCAGGTCAGGTGAGCGCTGGTAAAGCCGCTCATAGGTCAAGGGTAACAATCTTCTTTCCGTTTTCCCTTCGCAGAGAATAATGCGATCCGCAAAATAAATATCGACCAGGCTGCCCAGTTCAAACAGTGTCTGTGACTGGCTTTCAGCGCATTCAATGGCATCTTTAATAACTTGACTCAGTGGCTTGCGAACGGTGACGCCATTGTCGGCCGTTTTGCCTGCAATCACAGTATTGGGTGCATTATCTCGACTCAACATGAGCGGGGAATGGGTGGAGAACACAACCTGGAAGCCTGTATTGGAAAGTTTCTTCAAGGCTTCACGCAGTCTCCGCACACCTTGAGGATGCAAGTAGAGTTCTGGCTCATCAATCAACAGCAGACGACGGGAAATTTGATTATCCTCAGTGCGGCGCACATCTGCCAGATAGCGGATCAAGGCCATCTGTATGGCCCGCTGGGCACCAGTACCCATCTGATCAAAGCGGCGCCGATCACCACTGACCTTATCGGTGACGTGCAAGTCACCGGCCTTGAAGAAGTCCTTGATGTCTACCACCTGCAAATCCAGGTCTAACGCCAGACCGGGGAAGAAATTATCCAGTGCATCGGTTGCACTGGTGTCGAATTGCTGCAAGTGATCGGAACGTTGCTCTCCACCTGTGGTCAGTACATTGCGAATCGTGTCGAGCGCGGTAGTCAGCTCGTCATGAGCCGCCAACAAGGGATTCATGATCTCATCCAGTAGTCCCTTGATTGTCGTCCCGGTTTTAGCCTTGCCAAGATCTTCACCAATATCATGCATGGCCTGCACATGAAGAGGTTCTGGCAGAAGGGCCGTCACCGCTTGCGGGAGGCCGGTAGGGTAGGCCTGCCAGTGCTCGGGAACGCCATCTTGCGGGCATTCATCCACACTCCAAACTTCCTGACTTTTAGACTTTGTGTTAGCCGCAGTGACCCGAATCCAGAGCCTTCTATCTCTGCAATAAGGCTCAATGGCTTGGCGGTGCCTATTGTGGGGAATGCGATCCAGTACCGAATCATCAATTCCATCAATACAAGCCGCGACAATGACTGGCTTGTTTTTATCATAAAAATCGGTGTTCTTGAGATTGCTTGGCTTTAACACCCAGCGAATTGCTTCCAGTATCGTAGATTTCCCGGAATTGTTTTGCCCTACTAGCGGGGTATAGCTATCAAGCGGCAAGGTGACATTTCGGCAAGCGCGGAAGTTTTCAATATAAATGCAGCTGATTCGGTGCATTGACTATTCCCCCTGGGGTAGTGCCCTCAATGGTAAGTGGGTGTCCTTCTTTTTTATCCTAGAGATTCTGATCTTATCGAAACCTATCTGTCAGGGCACTACCCCTTTTTTTTACTATTATTTGATTAGCGTGTCGGTTATTTAGCGTGCTGATTTTTAAGCTTTTTTGCGCGTATGGTAATTGTGTTTTTTGCCGGTTCGATTTCATATCTATAGACTTCAAATGGCCAATCATCAAAAGTCATCAGCTTTCTGAATTCGCCGCCATCTGGTGAGATGAGTTGGGTTATTTCACTTGGTTCCATTGTCTGATTCGCAACAGTGCCATCGAAGTCCTTAAATTTGACCTGTATATTGATTGTTCCTTGATTTGAAAACAAGCACAAATACTCGTTCAAATTCATACGTAACCTATTTTTGGTTGGTTAAACGGCACACGCCGGCAGCGTATTTCCCCCTTGGTGAGAAGGTCGCTCGCGTTCTCGAAGAAACAGGAAAACCATCTTGTTGCACTCTTGAGCTTCGCTCGTGACTAAAATTTCACGATGTGTGTTTGCCCCGTTGCGGTCGATCAAAAAACACCAAAAGATTCGAAAATTTATCGGTTAGGGCGCTACCCACGCCTTTTGCCATTTAATTCGCCCACCCTAGCTTGAAAGCCAAAAATGCAACCGCCAAGCCGCCCGCAACCGCTATAGCTATCGGGCGAATATAATTGCTATCTTTCGGCTGTGAAACCTCTTGGTTGCTTTGTGATGAGTTTACGTTAACCGTGCCAGACTCGTTGCTAATATTTATGCTGCTATTTCGGTCGTTGATTTTAGTCATCTGTGTCTCTAGATATTCGACACCACTTCTCGTGATGTTAATTAAAAATTTATCGAGATGAATTTCTCTTTTTTCGTTAGGCTCGCTTAGCGATGGAATTCTGACAAACCCATCTTTATGCAAGCTTTTGAGACAATGAAAGACTCTTTGTTTTTCCTCGCCATCTTTCAAGCCATATTTCTTGTATATTGATCTGGCAACATCGCCAAGAGTTAGAAAGCAATCTTTTGATGGCCCGGCTTCATTCCTGAATTCGTTTAATATGGTAAGGATTTCGATGATGATTTTTGAAGCTGGTGGAACAGTGGGCAAAGCGGGTCTCCTTTTAATTGTTGTGAAGCTCCTAGCTGTCAAGTCCCCATGAGGTTATGGGTGGCGCTCTGACCGATAGGGATTTGATTGAGCTTTTACATATCCTCCGCGCGTCGCTCTATCCCCCCCAAATACCCCCCAACCGCCCGCTCAATCTCAAACCGCCCCGCCGCCTCCCGCAACACCGCCTTCGGCAACGGATCATCCAGCGTCGCCTTGATCGCCTCGGCCAGTGCCGCATCGTCGCCGACCGGGACCAGGGGGCCGTAGCGGCCGTCCTGGAGGATCTCGCGCGGGCCGCTGGGGCAGTCGGTGGAGACCACCGGGGTGCCGACGGCTAGCGCCTCGACGGGGACGAAGGGCAGGCCCTCCCAGCGCGAGGAGAAGGCGAGCAGGGCGGCGTGGGCCATGTAGGCGTAGGGCTCGGGGACGAAGCCGGGGAGGGCGAAGTCGGCGCCGACGCCGAGGTCGTCGGCGAGGCGCAGCAGGCGCTCGCGGGCGCTGCCGCGACCGAGGATCATCAGTCGGCAGGGGCGCTCGGCGCGCACCCGGGCGAAGGCGCGCAGCAGGGTGGCGAAGTCCTTGCGGCTGCACAGCTCGCCGACGCTGAGGATGAGCGGCGGGGCGTCGTCGGCGAACCAGGGGTGATCGGGACGTGGCTGTTGCTCGGTGAACAGCCGCGCCGGGACGATCGGCGAGTCGACCGGGTGGATGCGCTCACGCGGCAGGCCGGTGTAGCGGGCCATGTCGTCGGCGGCGCCGACGCTCGGCACTAGCACGCGATCGGCGAAGCGGTAGAGCCAGCCCATCGAGTGACGTTGCACCCAGCGATCGAGCGGCCCGCGCGAGGCGAGATCGACCGAGATGGTGATCCCCGAGCGCAGCACCAATCGGGTCGGGGTGCGTGCCAGCGCGCGCGCGGCGAGTGCCAGACGGTTGACCTTGTCCTTGTCGGAGAGCAACACGTCGGGATGCTCGCGGTGCAGATAGCGCACCAGCGCGGGCAGGGTGGCGAGGGTGTGGCGGGTGCCGAGATCGATGATGCGCAGCCCCGGCGGTTGTTCGGTGAGTTCGGGGCCGTGGCCGCGCACTTTGAGCAGATCGACGCGGTGGCCGCGCCGGGCGATCGCCGGCAGCAGATGACGGGCGAGCCGGTCGACGCCGCTGTGTCCCGAGGTGGAGAGGAAGCAGGCGATGTGTGCAGGCTCGGTCATGCGGCGCGGGTCTCGGTGGCCGGATGACGATCGGGCGCCATCCGTGGTGCTCGGGTGTCCGCCAGCGGCGCGCGGCGAACGCGGTCCTGTGGGGTCATTCTGCGCCAGCGCGCGCGGCTTGGCCAGCGGCGCGTGGCGCGGGCTCAGTCGCTCGCGATCCAGTCGAGCGGGTCCTCGTGCGGGGCGGGCGTGAGCCCCGGCCGCTCGATGAACAGACGGTGCCAGATCGCGAACTGCAGCAGTCCGAACAGCTCACGCCCGCCGCCGCGCCCGGCGCGGCGTGCGGCAACCAGCGCGGGCAGGGCCTCGGGGCGAAACCAGGTGCGGATGCCGTCGTTGCGCGCCAGCAGCTCGCCGACCCGGGCGGCGCGCTCGCCTCCGAGCCAGTCGCCGACCGGGACGTGGAAGCCGCGCTTGGGCGCGCTCAGGTGCCCCGGCGGCAGCAGCGGCTCGGCCCAGCGCTTGAGCAGCCACTTGCCGCTGCCGTCGCGGGTTTTGAGCGTGTCGGGTAGCGCCAGCCCGAACTCGACCAGACGGTGGTCGAGGAAGGGCACCCGGCCCTCGACGCCGAAGCCCATCAGCATGCGATCGGTCTTCACCAGCAGGTTGTCGGGCAGCGCGGTCACCAGGTCGGTGTACTGACGTCGCTGCAGGTCGGACCAGTCGCCGGGGGTGGCCTGCCAGGCGGCGACGAAGGGGGCGCGATCGGGCGGCTCGACGGTCGCGAGCGCCGGGCCGTACAGCGCCCGTTGCCAGCGTCCGGCCCACTGTCCCCGGGTGCGGAAGCCGCCGCTGCCGGGGCGCAGCAGCCCCTTGCCCCAGCGCTCCAGCCGCGGCGGGCGGTAGCGGCCATAGCCGCCGAAGATCTCGTCGCCGCCCTCGCCGGAGAACACCACCTTGAGTTCGGCGCTGGCCTGCTCGGCGAGGATCGAGGTCGGCAGGCAGGCGTAGTCGCGCATCAGCTCGTCGGCGGCCCAGATGCTGTGGGGGATGCGGCCGAAGACCTGATCCAGCTCCAGCTCCAGACGGTGATGCTCGAAGCCGAAGTGCGCCGCGACCCGCTCGGCGGCATCGAGTTCGTCGGCCATGCGGGTGCCGCGATAGCCGACCGAAAAGCTGTGGATGCGCCCGGCGCCGTGGCGGTGGAGCAGGGCGGCGAGCACCGCCGAGTCGACCCCGCCGGAGAGGAACAGGCCGAAGGGCACATCGGCGCGCATGTGCTCGCGCATCGCCGCGTCGAGCCGCTCGCCGAGTTCGTAACTGGCGTACTCGGGGCCGATGTCGCGCGGGGCGACGCGCCGCGCCGACCAGTAGCGGTGATGGGTGAGGTTAAGCTCGGGGTCGATCACCAGCGCCTCGCCCGGCGGGACGCGGCGCACGCCCTCGATCAGGGTGTCCTCGCCGGCGGCGAACTGGTGGTGGAGGAACTGGCGCAGCGCCGGGGCCGAGACCCGCGGCGACTCGGGCAGCAGCGCGAGCAGCGCCTTGAGTTCGGAGGCGAACACCACCCGGTCGGGCAGTCGGGCGTAGAACAGCGGTTTGATGCCGAGCCGGTCGCGGGCGAGGATCAGCCGCTCGCGCCGGCGGTCGTGCAGGGCGAAGGCGTACATGCCGCGCAGCCGTTCGAGCGCGTCGAGCCCGTGCACCGCGTAGGCGTGGAGGATGGTCTCGGAGTCCGAGCCGGTGCGCATCACCCGCCCGGCGGCGCCGAGCGCGGCGTTGAGTTCGCGATAGTTGTAGACCTCGCCGTTGGCCACCAGCGCCAGCCCGTCGGCGGGCTCAAGCAGCGGCTGGTGCCCGGTCTCCAGCCCGATGATCGACAGCCGCGACTGCGCCAACCCCACCGCGCCCTCGCGATAGAGCCCACTGTCGTCCGGGCCGCGGTGTCCGAGCCGCTCGATCATGCGTTCGAGCGTGCCGGGCGCGGGTTCGACCCCGGCGCGCAGGATGAAACCGGTGATCCCGCACATCAGCGCGACCCCGTCTCGATTGGATGCTGTCTGGCCATAGGTCCTCGCCCCCTCATGTCTCGACCGCACCGCGCTGGTGCGACCGCTCCCCATGATACGAGGCGCCGGCCGGTTGTCGAGGGTTACGGCTGGCGACCGGGGCGCTGCCGCCAGCCTTCGGGAGATGTGAACCGTAAAGATGTGAACCGCCAGCCGCGAAGAACGCGAAGGGGTTGTGTGGTTGGCGTCCAGCCGTTCGATAAATGGGTGTCCTTTTTTAGCCCTTTTTTAGCCGTTTGCTGAAGGCTGGTCGCTTTCTTCGTGTCCTTTGGGTCTTTGCGGTTCAATCTCCTGGCGGCTGGCGGCTGGCGGCTGGCGGCTGGCGGCTGGCGGCTGGCGGCTGGCGGCTGGCGGCTGGCGGCTGGCGGCTGGCGGCTGGCGGCTGGCGGCAATCCAACCTACAGCGCTGCCTTACCCGGCGTGCTGGAAACGTTGGCTGCTGGGACAGTCTGGTTCCGGGGAAGTCTGGTGGGATTGCTCGGTGACTGGGTCATGGATCGCGCTGGCGATGCGCGAGTGCATCAGGCTGTCGTGGTCGGGTTCGCCGGGGAGGCGGGTGGGTTCCTGGCCGGACTGGACGTGGGTCGCAAGCAGGTCGATCGCGCGCTCGAAGTGTGCGACCACCTCGGGGTCGAACTGGTCGCCGGCATGGCGGGCGATCTCCTCGGCGGCGGTCTCGACGGGCATGCCACGGCGATAGGGGCGATCTGAGGTCATGGCGTCGAAGGCGTCGGCGACGGCGATGATGCGTGATTCGAGCGGGATCTGCTCACCGCGCAGTCGGTTGGGGTAGCCGAATCCGTCGATGCGTTCGTGATGGTGGAGGACGATACGGGCGACCTCGCGGAAGGTCGGCAGGCGCTGGAGGATGTCGAAGCCGATACGCGGGTGGAGCTGGATCTGCAGCTTCTCGACCTCGGTAAGCCGACCGGGCTTGTTGAGGATGCCGTCGGGCACGCCGACCTTGCCGATGTCGTGCAAGTGAGCGGCGATGTGCAGCCGCTGATGGGTTCGGGCGGGCAGCGACATCTGCTCGGAGAGCAGTTCGGAG
The DNA here is from genome assembly GCF_000224005.2 of Marichromatium purpuratum 984. Classification (NCBI taxonomy): domain Bacteria; kingdom Pseudomonadati; phylum Pseudomonadota; class Gammaproteobacteria; order Chromatiales; family Chromatiaceae; genus Marichromatium; species Marichromatium purpuratum. Next base: position 3,510,111 of record NZ_CP007031.1, on the reverse strand, counting down.
AACAGCGCTACCCGGAAGGAGTGCTCGGAGGTATAGGGATCGCGAGCATTGAGGGTGCTGATCACGACATCGATGACGTCATGGATGCGGACGAGTTCGGGGATCATCTGGGTCCTGGTGTGCAAGGACTGCGGGCGCGGCGGGGTCTGAGACCCCGCTCCGGGGTCAGGCCGCCGAGCATGTGGTGGTCGGTGGCGGTTCGACCAGGTCGGCGATGGCGCGGGCGAAGGCGTCGACGCTGGAGCGTTCGAGCAGCACGCAGGGCTTGGCGGTGCGCTTGCAGAAGCGCTTGGTGCGCAGATAGGCGTCGTGGCTGCAGTTGTCGGCGGGACAGATCACCGCATCGGCCTTGGCCAGCAGCGATTCGAGCCGCTGGCGGTTGTCCTCCAGTCCGCCGTCATGGCGCAGCAGTTCGCCGTTGCAGCGTGTTACCAGGTTGCGGTAGCGGCTGGCCAGCGAGCCGCGACCGCCGACACAGAGGATGCGCCGCCCGGCGAGATCGGGTACCGAGTCGTCGGTGACGGTGCAGCCACCGCAGCAGTCCTCCGGCTCGATCTGCGCGAAGCGCTGTTCGAGTCGGCGCAGCGCGTCCTCGCGCTGCGCCAGCCGTTCGGCCAGTTCGGCGCGGTGTTCGCGTTCGCGCTTGAGCTGTGCCTCTAGGGTCGCGACCCGGGCGCTGGCCTGGTCGGCGCGCCGTCGCTCCTCGTCGAGGCTGGCCGAGCGGTCCTGGTCGCGCAGTGCGGCGAGTTCGCCCTCGGCGCGTTCGAGGGCACGTTCGAGGCCCTGATATTGCTGGACTGTCTGTTCCAGTTGCTCGACACGGGCCTCGCGTTCGATGAGGCCGCGATTGAGTCGGCGCTCGCGCTCGGCGGCGTCGCGCTGGGCGCGGTCGAGCTGGGCGCGGGTCTCGCGCAGCGCGCGCAGATCGGCACCGAGCCCGGCGCCGATCTGGTGCGAGAGCATGTGCACGTCCTCGTAGGCGCGCACGCAGAGCATGGCGTCGGCATGGGGGTGGGTCATCAGCGCCCAGAAGGCCCCGGGAATCTCGCCCTCGGCGCGTGCCTGATCCCAGAGCGCGGCGACTTGTTCGCTATCCTTGGCGCGGGCGAAGCGCTTGATCATCCGCGCGTGCTTGCGTTCGAGCGCCTTGTGGGTGGCCTGGGAGAGCGGTCCGCGCTGCTCGGCGGCGGCGACACAGCGCACATGGATGTCGAAATCGCTGGCGCGCGCGTGTTGGCGCACCCCGCTCTTGCGCGCGATCTCGCGCAGCTCGTCGACGTGCAGACAGGTGCCGATCACCGGACAGTGGAACTTGTGCGCGAGATCCCACAGCTTGCGGCGCCGACTCGGTGCGCGCGGGCTCGGCGGCGGCGCCTCGAGCGGTGGAGCGATGACATTGGAGGACGGGATGGACGGTCGGGACTCACACATGCCGGACTCCTTCGGCGTGGGTTGGCTCTGGGATGGAGTCAATAATAATTCTCATTAGCGAGAAAGCAAGGGGTTTCAGCTGATAGCGACCAGCCATCAGCCACCAGTTGCCAGCCATCAGATGCCGGAGAGGATGAACCGCAAAGAACGCGAAAGGGGGCATGCGAGCGGTTTCCAGGCGTCGTCTGGCGAGTGGGCGTCCCCCGCATCGTCCTCCCTTCTCTGGGAACGACAGGCAGCAGTAAAGCCGCTCGCACCCTGCGCTAGTCGTTGAGGTCAACGCTCACTGGTGGCTGGTCGCTGTCCCCTCCTTCCTCCTAGGGGGCGTCCTCCGCATTGTCCTCCCTTCCCTGGGAACGACAGACAGCAGTAAAGCCTCTCGTGCCCTGCGCCAGTCGTTGAGGTCAACGCTCACTGAGGGCTGGTCGCTGGTGGCTGGCAACTGGTGGCTGTCCCCTCCTTACCCTCCTTGTTAACAGGCAGCCTCCAGTGTCGGTTTGCGGTCAACCTTGGCGATACGAGACGAGCCTGCTCCTCTCGCTGGCGGCTGACAGCAGAAAGCCTGTCTTCTCTTCGCGTTCTTCGCGGCTTTGCGGTTCACCCTCTCTGGCGACTGGCGACTGAAAGCTGACCATTGATATCTCGCATTTGATAATCGTTATCATTCGTTTAATTTGATCGGTCCCTTTCTCTATGTTCCTCCGAAGAGGTCCGATCATGTCCTTCCCTCGTCCTCTGACACTGGCGCTGTTGTGCGCGCTCGGTGTCGCTCCGCTCTACGCGCAAGACCAGGCCAGGATGGCGGCAGGTGAACACCACGATATGCTGCAGGAAGTCGAGCTGCTGTCGCTGCCCCATACCCAGCTCCCGGTGGCGATCCTCCAGTTGCCCGAGGAGCAGCGCGAGCAGATCCAGCAGGCGCTGCTGAAGGTCTATCCGCAGCGCATCATGCCGCGGGTTGAACGTGCCCGGGCACTTGAACAACGCCTGCGCGCGGCGGTGCTCGAGCGTGGCGCGACGGTCGCGGAGCTTGCCCCCGAACTCGACGAGCTGGCCCGACTCGAGCGCGAGATCAGCGAGCTGCGGATCGAGGCCCTGGGACGGTTGCGCGAACTCACCACCGCCGAGCAGTTCGCCCGCCTGACCGATCCCGAGGCGGCGGAGGTGGCGCCATGAGTGGCCATCACCCGCTCCGTGGCTCGTTGATGCTGGGGTTGGTCTGCGGCGCCGGGTTGGCCCCGGTGTTTGCCGAGCCGGTCGTCGAGCTGGGGGCGATCAGCGTGACTGCCACCCGCTCACAGACCTCGCTCGACCGGGTGCCGGCGGCGGTGCAGGTACTCGATCGCGACATCATCGAGCGCCACGACGCCAGCCGACTCGGTGACCTTCTGCCGCTGGCCCAGGGTGTCCACCTGCAGCGCAGGGGGACCAACAAGACGGTCTCGATTCGCGGCTTCTCCAACGAGCAGACACTGATCCTGATCGACGGTCGACGGGTGGCCGCTGAGCCCTCGCAGCGATACGAACTCAGTCGTATCCCGTTGGCTGACGTCGAGCGTGTCGAGATTGTGCGTGGTCCGGGCAGCACCCTCTACGGCGCCGACGCGCTCGGCGGGGTGATCAATGTCATCACCCGCGACCCCACCGCGCCCCGGCTCGACTGGCGCGCTCGCTGTACCGGCTATGAACTCGACGATGGCTCGCGTTGTGAGGGTGATGTCTATGGCGTGATCACCCCGCTGCCCGGGCTCGGGGTGTCGCTCTCCGGGACGGTGATCGACCAGGGCGAGGTCGCCCTCGACGATGGCGAGACCCAGATCGAGCGCGAGCGCTTCAACCGCTTCGCCCTCGGCCTCGACTGGCGCCTCGCCCCGGATTGGCGGTTGGTGGCCGATCTCGCCCACCTCCAGAGCGACAGCGCCTACAGCACCCTTGCCGGCAAGGGCGGGCTGCAGCGCACCGACGAGGACGATACCCGCACCGACCTGTCGCTCGCGCTCGAGTACGACGACGGCGAGCGCGACGGGCGGCTGCGTGTCTATCGCTCCGAACTCGACAAGGATCGCGAACTCAGTCGTGAGTCCAGCGGCCAGCTGATCGACTTCGACGAGGTCGAGATGGTGCGCACGGTGGTCGAGGGGCAGTTCGGCTGGCGCCCCTGGGACGATCACCATCTCACTCTCGGCGCCGAGTACCGTCAGGAGGCCTTCGAGGGCAACACCATCGACAGCGGCGAGGGGGTCTACGAGGTCGAGCGCGACGGCATCCTCACCCTCGGCTCGGAGTCGACCATCGACTACTCGGCTTTCTATCTGCAGGACCAATGGCAGGTCTCGTCGCGCCTGGAGCTGGTGCTCGGCGGTCGCTACGACGCCTCGGACCAGTTCGACGACCGCGCCACCGGCAGCCTCGGCGCCGTCTACAAGCTGTTCGACGGGGGGGATCGCGGGCTGCGGTTGCGCGGTCAGCTGGCACAGGGCTACCGGGTGCCGACGGTGCGCGATCTCTATGTCGATGTCACCAAGCCGAAGTTCACCCGGCTCGGCAATCCCGATCTGGAACCCGAGCAGTCGACCAGCCTGGACCTCGGGATCGAGGGACACTGGGGTGCCTGGCAGGCGAGCCTGGGGGTCTTCCGCAACTGGGTCGACGACCTGATCGACGTGCGCACCATCGATCGGCGCGCCGACGGCAAGCCGATCTATCAGTACGCCAACATCGGCACGGCGCTGTTGCAGGGCGTCGAGACCACGCTCGACTGGCGCCCGAGCGCCGATCTCGGCGTCGGGCTGCAGTACAGCTATCTCGATGCCCAGGACACCGAGGCCGATACCCGACTCCAGGACCGGCCACGCCACCGTCTGGTCGCCACACTCGACTACGACTATCGCCCCTGGGACCTGGGGGTGAGTCTGGTCGGCGACTACAACCTCGGAGTGCTCGACTCGGTCTCCGGGCGTGAGAAGGGCACCGGGGTGTGGAACCTCGACCTGTCGCGTCCGCTGGTCGCCGGGCTCGACCTGCGCCTCGGCGTCGACAACCTGTTCGACGTGCGTGACGACGACCTGTTGTTGGTCGGGCGCGCCGTCTATCTCGGGATCGAGGGGCGGTTCTGAGTCGCCGCCGCGCGTCCTGTCGCGCCCACAGGACGTGTCGGATCGCTCGGCCTGAGCGACCCGGCGGTGTGGAGCCTCAGGGCGTGCGTTGGTGACGACGTTCTTCGGGAGATGACGGCGAGAGAATTAGGAGAGTCCTGTTCTCGGGTATTGCGGTCATCGATTTCATGCGCAATAATGATAACCGTTATCATTTAGTTGTGGAGTCCCGCCATCCGCGCTGTCGCGCGCGCACCGGGCCTCGGGAGGTCTTCGCATGCGTCTTCACCTGTCACTCCTGCCGCCGATCGCCGTCATCGCCGCGCTGCTCTGCCTGATGCTGCTGCCCGAACACGGTGCCACCGGGGCGATGGCGCCCGGCGCCGAAGTCGTCGTGCAGGTGCGCCGATGAGCGCGGCGACGATGCTCGCCGATCCGGGGGACGCGGAGACCGCGCCGGTGGCCTCCCGTCAGCTCGCCAATCTGGTCGGTGGCTGCTGGCGCATCCCCTGGTCGGGGGCCGCGTTCATGGTCGGGCCGGTGCGGGTGGCGCGCTCCTCCGGGTTGGACGTGACTGCGGCGATCGCCGCTGCCGGGGTCGCTGCCCAGGTCTGGGAGGTTCGCGGCAGCGCTGCGCGTGCAGCGCGGCTCGATCAGGTCGGAGGACTGATCGATCGACGGCGCTTCGAGCAGGGCATCGCCGGCTGTCGCTCGGACTGCGAGCAGGCCGCCGCGGTCTGGTGCGAGCCGAGTCGGCTGGTGCGTGCGGCCTGGCGCCAGGCGCTGGAGTCGGATCTGCGTGGCGCGCCGCGCGGCGGAGTAGCGATCGACGCCCGTGGCGTGCGCTGGTTGGCGGTGTCGGTGAGCGCCGACCCGCTGCCCGAACTGGCGCGTGCGCTGCGCATCCTGCAGCGCGGCGAGACCCTGGTGGTAGCACTGCTGTTCGACGACCGTCGCCCCCAGGGGGTGGCGGTCGCCGCGCTCTGGTGCGCGCTGGCGCGCTGTCTGCCGCCCGGGGTGTTGAACGTGCTCTGTGGTCTGGGGTTGGAACTGGGGGTGGCGCTGGTCGAGGCCGGTCGGCGCGTCTGCTGCCCGGTGGCCCGTCAGCGCGCGGCGTTGGCGCGACGTTCGGGGGCTGCGCCAACCGCTCTGGCGGCGCTGTCCTGACGCCCTCGCTGAGGGCGCGCTCAGCGCGCGCTTAGCAACCGCGAGGAGTTGGCGAGAATGCCGAGGGTGTGGGTGACATGGATCAGTCCACCCATCGCCGGGCTGAGGATGCCGGCGGCGCCGAGCGCGATACCGGCAACGTCGGTGCCGACGGCGAGATAGTAGTTCTGGTCGGCGACGCGCAGGGTCTGGCGGCTGAGCGCGCGCAGCTCGGCGAGGTTGCCCATGGCGCTGTCGGCCAGGGCGATGTCGGCGACCTCGATGGCCACCTCCGAGCCGCCGCTGCCCATGGCGATGCCGATGTCGGCCTCGGCCAGCGCCAGGGCGTCGTTGACCCCGTCGCCGACCATCACCACGGCGCCGTGCTCGGCGCGCAGCGCGCGCACCACCTCGGCCTTGTCCTCGGGCAGGCGTCCGCCGTGACAGCTGTCGAGCCCCAGCTCCTCGGCCAGGGCGGCGGCCACCCGCGGCTCGTCGCCGGAGATCAGCGCGATATGGCTGACGCCGTCGGCGCGCAGTCGCGCCAGGGTCTCGTGGACCTCGGCGCGGAGCTGGTGACGGATGCCGATCACCCCCAGCGCCTTGCCGTCGAGGGCGACATAGACCGCGGTCAGGCCGGACTCGATGAGCTGTTCGGCTGCGGCCTTGTAGCGGCGCAGCGAGACCTTGCCCGAGGCCATCATCCGCGCGTTGCCGACCAGCACCCGATGCTCGCCGATGCGGGCCTCCAGTCCGTGACCGAGCAGGTGCTCGCTGATGCCGTGGGTATCGGGCTCGACCCCGAGAGTCTCGGCGTGACGGACGATGGCGTGGGCGAGCGCGTGGGTGTTGTGGTGCTCGGCTGAGGCCGCCCAGTAGAGCAGGGCGCTCTCGTCGTCGCCGATCACGGTGGCGACCTCCGGGGTCTCGGTGGTGAGGGTGCCGGTCTTGTCGAAGCAGATACAGGGTGCGGTGCCGACGCGCTCGAGATGGACGCCGCCCTTGATCAGCATCTGCCGCCGGGTGGCGCTGTGCAGCGCCGCGCTCACCGCGGTGGCGGCGGCGAGCACGGTCGAGCAGGGGCAGGACATCACCAGCATCACGGTGAGGGCACGCTCGACGCTGCGGGTGAGCACCAGGGTGGCGAGGGTCGACAGGGTGCCGAGGCGCAACAGTCGCGCGGCCAGCTCGTCGGCGCGCTGCTGCACCGGCGCCTTCTGATCGAGTGAGGCGTCGACCAGTGCGGCCATGCGCGCCAGATAGGTCGCCTCGCCGACACGTTCGGCGCGGATGCGGATGACGCCGCGCTCGACGTAGCCGCCGGCGAAGACCGCGTCGCCGACCTGCTTGAACACCGGCTCCGAGCGCCCGCTGATGCTCGCCTCGTTGAGTTCGGCCTCGCCGTGTTCGATGACCCCGTCGACCGGGATCTTCTCGCCGGTGCGTACCACCACCCGGTCGCCCTCGCGCAGCTCGGCGACCGCGACCTGTAGCTCCTGACCGTCGACCCACACCCAGGCGTCCTTGACCGAGAGCGCGAGCATGCGGCGGATGGCGCGGCGCGAGCGGTTGGCGACGAAGCCCTCGAGCAGCTCACCGCCGCGCAGCACCAGGATGATCTCGAAAGCGGTGAGCGCCTCACCCATGAGGATGCCGAGCACCAGCGAGAAGGCGAGGAACTGATGGAGGGTGAAGCGGCGCTCGACGAAGGTCTCGTGCCAGGCGTCGCGCAGCAGCGGGATGGCCCCGGCCAGGGCGATCAACCCGGTGGGGCTGAGCGCGTGCTGCGCCACCGGGCGCTTGAGCAGGTGCTCGCGGATCAGCACGTAGCCGAGATAGCCGGCGAGCAGCACCAGCGAGAGGATTCGCTTCAGGGGCGGTGCCTGGTCTTGCGTGCCGCGCTGGCAGCTACGACAGCGACCGTCGACGGGGTCGCAGGTCAGCCGACTGGGATCGATCGGGCGGGCGATGATCGCCTCGAGATGGGCGCGGATGGTTTCGGGGTCGAGCCGCGAGTGGCCATAGCGCACCACCAGCGAGGCGCAGCCGGGGTTGCAGGTGGCCTGCTCGACGCCGGGCACCGCGCCCAGCTCGTGCTCGATCCAGTCGGCGAGCGGGCGGTTACGGGCCAGCGCGGGGATGCGTAGCCGGATGCGTCCCGGGATCTGGTGACGGATCTGGATCATCGGCAACGACTCCCGCACCAGCCGTGGTGCATGACTGAGGATTTTTTTGAATGAGAATGGTTGCGCTTATCGCTGTGTGATGCATTGCGATCGCGCAAGCGGCTCATCACTCCCGTCTCAGGCCGCGCTCAGTGCGGGACGGATCTGCTCGATCCAGCGCGCCAGCCGGGCCTCGGTCAGTCCCGGCTGGTTGTCCTCGTCGAGCACCAGCCCACAGAACTGGCCGTCGCCGAGATCGGCCTTGGAGGCCTCGTAGTCGTAGCCCTCGGTCGGCCAGTAACCGATCAGCCGGGCGCCGCGTGCCGCGAGTTCGGCGTGGAACATCCCCAGGGCGTCGACGAAGACATCCGGGTAGCCCAGCTGGTCGCCGAGGCCGAAGAGCGCCACCGGGCGGTCGTTGAAGTCGACCGCATCGAGCTGGTCGAGAAAGCGTTCGAGCGCGTAGGGGTAGTCGCCGTAGCCGACCGTGGGGGTACCGAAGATCAGCGCGCGATGGCTGTCGATCAATGCCGCGTCGCTCTCGTCGAACGGGTGCAGCGCCAGGGTGTCGGGAGAGAAGTGATGGTGCTGGATGCGCTGGGCGATGGTCTCGGTGGTGCCGGTATCGGTGGCGAAAAAGAGTCCGATCTGCTGCATTGCAAGGGTCTCCATGACGGGGCGGTTGGGTGTGCCGGTGGCGGTCGTGATGGCCACCGGCACCAGGTCACAGCCCGAGGACCCAGGTCACCAGAGTGTCGATGTCGGTGTCGCTGACGTGTGCGTTCGGCGGCATCGGCATGTCGCCCCAGACGCCCACGCCCCCCTGCTTGACCTTGGCGACCAGCTTGGCCTTGGCATCCGCCTGTCCACGGTACTTGGCGGCGACATCGCGGTAGGCCGGACCGATGATCTTGCTGTCGACCTGGTGACAGACCAGGCAGCCGCTCTGCTGGGCCAGCTCCGGGCTGGCGTTGGCGAAGGGGGCGGCGAGCAGGAGCGAGAGAGCAAGCCCGTGACGAGGGGATGGAGTCAGACTGCGCATGGTTGAATCCTTCGAGGAAGGGGTCGATGGGGTGGGTCCGGTACCGACCTGGCCGTGGAGGTGACCGGACGGGCCGGTACCGGACCCTGTTGCTCGGGGCGAGGATAGGTGGATCATCTTTTTAATGCAAATGCTAAGTGTTCGCATTGTGTTTTGTATGCGATCCTCGCTCAGCGCAGCGCGAAGTCGATCGGCACCTGGATCGTGAGCCGGTCGCGCGCGATCTCCGCCGGTGGGCGTGGCATCGGGTTGGCGCGCTGGAGCATCGCCTTGACCTCGGCGTCGAGCAACGGGTGGCCGGAGCTGGAGACGATGCGGTGTGCGACCAGCCGTCCCTGGCGGTCGATGGTGAAGGAGACCTCGACCCGCCCTTGCTGACGCAACCGCCGAGCCTGGCGTGGATAGCGCTTGTGACGATCGAGCCAGTGGGCGAGCTTGCCGTAATAGTTGCCGCCGCGCACTGTGCCCGAGCCGCCACCACCGCCGCCACCACCGCTGCCCTGGTTGCTGCCCTTGGCGCTGCCCTGGCCGGAGCCGGTGGCGCCGGCGGCGCGATGCACCGGCTGCTCGGTGTGTGGTGGGCGCGCTCTGGCCTGGGGCTTGGGTTGCGGCTTGGGCGCGGGCTTGGCCGGTTTCGGCTTGGGCTTGGGCGGCGCGGGTTCGAGTTCGCGCATCGGCACCAGCTCGGCTTGGACGACTGGGGTCAGCGGGGTCAGTGCCGGTGTAGTCGCCAGGACCGGTGCCGGCGCGGCCAGTGGCGCTGCGCTCGCCGGTGCGCCAGCAGGGCCGGGGAGTCCGCCGAGTGTGATCTCGTAGGGGATGACCGCCACGGGTTCGGGCTGGCTCGGACGGGTCAGCGCCATCAGCAGCGAGCCGTGCAGGAGCAGCGCCAGGGCCACCGCTGCCAGCCAGTGTCGGGATCGGATCTCCATCAGCTCGCGTGCGTCGCCAGTAAGGTGATGTGTTCGATGCCGAGTTCACGCAGCAGCGTCAGGGTCTCCTGGAGCTGGCGGGAGCGGAGCCGGGCATCGGCCTTGATGCGCAGCTCGCCGTTGGGCACGGCCTGGTGCCAGGCGGCGAGCCGTTGCTGCAGCGCCGCCGTGTCGAGCGCCGTGCCGTCGAGCGCGAGTGCGCCGTCGGCGGCGATCAGCAGGGTGCGTTGTTCGGGCTGGGGCGCCAGCGCCTCGGGGGCCTCGGTCGAGTGCGGCGGCTCGATCTCGAGCGGATCGCTGGGGGCGATGCGCCCGGCGAGCATGAAGAAGATCAGCATCAGGAAGATGACGTTGATCAGCGGGATCAGCTGATCGTCACCGTTGGGTCGCTGCGGGCGATGGGCGAACTTCATTGCAGTCGGACCTCCGGGGCGCCGGCCGCGACCAGACGGTCGATGGTGGAGACGATGGTCTGCAGTTCGACCTCGGGGTCGGACTGGATCACCACGATGAGTTCGGGGTCGCGTTCGAGCGCCTCGACGACACGCCGTTCGAGCTGTGGCGGGGTGAGCGGTTCGCCGCCGAGATCGAGCCGGGCGTCGGCATGTAGTCGCACCAGCATCGCCGCGCGCGCCGCGCTCGGTGCCGCTGCGCCGACCTTGGCGCCGCGCGCGTCGAGCGCGAGCGCGCGCCACTGATCGAAGTGCGAGGCGAGCATGAAGAACAGCAGCAGGATGAACACCACGTCGATCAGCGGGGTCAGCGAAATCGGGTTGCGCCGAACGCGCCGGGCGAGGTCAAGACGCATACTCGACCCTGGGCGTGATCAGCGCCGGTGCCACGGTCTCGGGGGCGGGGTCGACGGGGGTGTGCGCCGCTGTTTGCTCGGGGATCGCGGCCTCGTCCTCGGCACCGGCGAGATCGCGGGTGAACACTCGGGTGACGGCGTCTTCCATGCGATGACCGCAGCGCTCGACACGACGCTCCAGCCAGCTGTGCGCGATCACCACCGGGATCGCCAGGGTCAGGCCGGCGGCAGTGGTCAGCAGCGCCTGCCAGATGCCGCCGGAGAGGATCGAGGGGTCGACCTGGGCACCGGCCTGCTCGAGCTGACGGAACGCCTCGATCATGCCGAGCACGGTGCCGAGCAGACCGAGCAGCGGGCTGAGTGCGGCGATGATCTCCAGTGCGCGCAGATGGCTGCGCAGCTGCTCGAGCTGGAGGCTGGCGACGCGGGCGATCTCCTCGCGCAGCAGCGTCAGGTCGAGCTTGGGGTGGCGCAGCCCGACCAGCGCCAGATGGACCACCCGCGATACCGGCTGCGGGCGCTCCTCGAGCTTGCGCAGCGCGCCGTGGACGTCGCGCTGGTGCCACAGCAGCAGCGCCTCGTCGACCGGCGCGCGGGCGTCGATGCGCAGCCGCGCGAACTGCCACAGCTTGACCAGGATGATGGCTGCGGCCACCACCGAGAGCACGGCGAGACTCGCCAGCACCGGACCGCCGACCTCGGTGAACACACTCAGCCGCTCCTGCGCCACGCCGATCAGTCCCGCCCACGGCGAGGGGTCGACGACGGCGGTGGGGTCGACGGCGGTCGCAGCGTCGGCGGCTGCCGCAGGCTCGATGCCCGAGGCGGGCGTCGTGGCGGCGCTCTCCAGGGGTGCGTCCGGGGCCTCGGTGATCGGGGTCGGTTGCTCGGTGACGGTGGTCGCGGGTGGGGTCATGGTATCCAGTCCTGCGCGCGTGGCGCTCACTTGAAGAGTTTCGTGGAGAGGCGCGAGCTGGGCTCGATGCGCTGGAGGCAGTCGGTGAGCGCGCCCTCGGCGCTGGAGCAGGCGCCGACGCCGTTGACGAGGATGCGTCCGATCTGCTCGCAACGGGTGCCGGCCACCTCGAACAGCTTGACGCTGGTCTTGCCGGCGGCGAGGGGCGCGGCCTCAAGGGCGAGGCGCTGCTGGATCAGGCCCTGGTCATCGAACAGCACCAGCTCGAGTTGCAGGCTGGTGAGGTCGATGGTGGTGCGGTTGCCGAACACCAGATAGGTCACGCAGGCGTCGGCGCGCTGTTCGAGCTTGTTGAGTTCGATCTCCAGGCCGCCCTCCGGTGGCGTGGCGGCCTGGACTTGGGTGCAGAAAAGGGTGGCGACGAGCGCGAGCGCGCTCGGGATCCGGAAGCTCTGGGTCATGGTGTGGACTCGGGAGTGGCAATCCTTGCAATCAAGATGCGTTCTCATTATCACTATAAACCAGCCCGTTGGTAGGGGCAACGCACGGGCTTGCGATGCCTGTGGCGACGTAGCAAGATGAGACGCAATCAGCGCGCGCGGCCGAGGGAACTGCCGGTATGAAGTGGAGGATCAGCGCGATCGCCCCGAGGGCGATCGATGCACGAAGGATCGATGGACTGTACCGCGCGCGCTCACGCCCGGCATCGCTTCGATGCGCCCTCCGTTGTGTGCTTCCATCCCCGACATTGCGTCGGGCGATTCGTCGACCCCCGTCGGCTGGCGACTGGCGGGGTCGGTCCGCCGCAGTGGGGCGAGGGGTGGGGGACTCAGCGTCGGCGCGCGGCGCGCCCCGTCCACCACCAGTAGAGTGCGGCGAGCAGGCCGATCCAGGCCGCCGCGAGCCAGCCGATGGTGCCGTCGTAGTCGCCGGCGAGGAAGGCCAGGGGCGCGCCCGGGTCGCCGTCGGTGAGCTGGCGTGTGACCTGGATCACCAGCACCCAGCCGGCATGCAGCCCGATGCACCAGCCGATGTGACCGCTGCGCTCGCGCACCAGGGCGAGGAACACCCCGACCATGAACAGCGCCACCATGGAGTCGAGGTGGTGCCACTGGAACAGGTCGATGAAGACGTGGCTGAACATGTACCACAGCCCGGCGGCATCGAGCGCCATCCCCGGCGGCAGCTCGCCGGGCTTCATGAAGTGCAGCACCGCGTAGAGCCCGGCGCTCCACAGCACCGCCGAGCGCACCCCGTTGTCGCGGCGGATGGCGGCGTAGAGCGCGCCGCGGAAGAAGGCTTCCTCCAGCAGCCCGATCAGCAGACCGCCGATCAGCGCCTGCAGCGCCCGCGAGGCGAGCGCCGCCCAGCCCGGCGGTGTCGGGTCGGGGATGCGGATGCCGAGCCCGAGCAGGGCCAGCGCCAGCGTCAGCAGGATGGCGACGCCGAGCACCCAGCCCTGCCAGACGGTACGGCGCAACCGTGCCGCCGGGTGGTCGAGGCCGAGCGCGGCGCGCGTGTCCAGCCGCAGTGCGATCAGCAGCGGCCACAGCCCGAGCAGGATGAATACCTGCGCCAGCCGGCCCATCACCCGCTGGGCCTCGTAGTCGATCCAGCCGGTCTGCATCAGCGGGCCGGTGAGCAGCGCGGCGAGCGCGAGACAGGCGAGGAGATAGAGGAAGAACAGCGAGGTGGCGCGCATGGTAGGCTTCGGTGGCTGAGGCGTCGGGCCATTGTCGGCAAAACCCGGCGACTCCGCAAAGTCGTGCCGACCTCCCGAACGGATCCAACAGATGACCCCAGATCGACCCGCCACCCCCGAACTCGTGCTGGTGGCCGCGGTGGCCGACAACGACGTGATCGGTCGCGACAACGCGCTGCCCTGGCACTTGCCCGCGGACCTCGCCCACTTCAAGGCACTCACCCTCGATCGCCCCATCGTCATGGGGCGGCGCACCTGGGAGTCGCTGCCCGGGCTGCTGCCGCGCCGTCGTCATCTGGTGCTCACACACGACCGCCACTATCGTGCCGAGGGCGCCGAGGTGGTGCACTCGCTCGATGCGGCGATCGCTGCCGCTGGCGTGGTCGAGCAGCTGATGATCGTCGGCGGCGCGCGGGTCTATGCCGAGGCGTTGGCGCGCGCCGGGCGCATCCAGCTCACCCGGGTGCATGCCGAGGTCGCCGGCGATGCCCGCTTCCCGGCGCTCGATCCCGCGCAATGGCGCGAGGTGACGCGCCACGAGCGCCCGGCCGATGCGCGCAACCGTCATGCGATGAGCTTCGTCGAACTGGAACGGGTGGCCGACTAGTCGCCCTTGCCCGGGCGCAGATAGCCCCGGCAGTCGAGCTGGATCGGCGCCGAAGGACCTTCCGGGTCGAGCCGTACCGCAGTCAGCGCACCGCCCCACAGACAGCCGCTGTCGAGCGCCCAGGTGTTGTCGCCGGCGCGATAGCCGAGTGTCGACCAGTGGCCGAAGAGGATGCGGCTGGCGGCGCTGCGCCGGCCCGGTACCTGGAACCAGGGCAGCAGTCCGGGCGACTGGGCGCCGAGCACGCCCTTCTCCTTGAACGCCAGGGTGCCGTCGGCGGTGCAGTAGCGCAGCCGGGTGAAGGCGTTGGTGATGAAGCGCCAGCGTTCGGTGCCGCGCAGCGCGCCCGACCAGCGCGCCGGCTGGTTGCCGTACATGGCGCGGAGGAAGTCGCGATGGTGCGGGCCGCGCAGCACCCCCTCGAGTTCGGCGGCACAGTCGATGGCCTCGGCCAGATCCCACTGCGGCGCCAGCCCGGCGTGGACCATGGCGTAGCCGAGCGCGGCGTCGTGATGGAGCAGCGGGCGGTGGCGCAGCCAGTCGAGCAGGACGTCGCGATCGGGTGCGTCGAGCACCGCGCCCAGGGTGCTCTTGCCGGCGTGCTTGCGGTTGCCGGCGGCGAGTGCGAGCAGGTGCAGATCGTGGTTGCCGAGCACCACGACCGCGCGCTCGCCGAGTCCGCGCACGAAACGCAGCACCGCGAGCGAGTCCGGCCCGCGGTTGACCAGATCGCCGGCGAACCACAGCCGGTCGCGCGCCGGGTCGAACGCCAGGCGCTCGAGCAGTGCCATCAATTCGCTGTGACAGCCCTGGATGTCGCCGATGGCATAGATGGCCATGGGCGGTCAGTGCAGGGTGGTGATCGAGGCCAGCGAGAAGGCCGGGATGGTCGCCTCGAAGCGGGCGCCGGCGGCGTCGATCATGCCGTAGCTGCCGTGCATGCTGCCGAGCGGGGTGGGCAGCACGGTGCCGCTGGTGTACTCGTAGCGCTCGCCGGGCTCGAGTCGCGGCTGCTCGCCGACCACGCCCTGACCGCGGACCTCCTGCGCATTGCCGTCGGCATCGGTGATGATCCAGTGGCGGTCGAGCAATTGTGCTGCCTCGTCACCGAGGTTTTCGATGACGATGGTATAGGCGAACACATAGTGCCCTTCATCGGGCGATGAGCGCTCGGGCAGATAACGGCTGTTGGCGGAGATTTTGATTGCAGGTTCGGACACTGGGATCTCCCTAGCAGACAAGCCTGTCTTGGGTACGTGATAATAGTTGCACGGGCGCACGGAGCAATCCGGTTCGATTTGGGTTGCCGATTACCATTCCAATAATTTCATGATCTTCTAAACTTTTACTCACAGTTTACTGGAAATGATCCCCGGTATGTCCCTCAACGCCAAACGCCGTCGCCGGAAGCCCGATCTGTTCTCGATCCTCCTGGTCGCCGTCACCATCGGGATGTCCGTGACGCTCGCGTATCAGGTCAATCTCTATCACGGCTCGGGTGAGTTGCCGCTCGCCAAGCAGACGCCGCCAGCCGACAGTGTCGGCGGTTGACCGGGGCCTCCTGCGGGACGCCCCGGTGAACCGGCCACCCGACCCCTTCCAGTCAGGTCTCGTTCGATGTCCTCTTCCTCTCAATCCAGACTTCGCGTCGCCGTCATCGGCGTCGGTTATCTCGGCCGCTTCCATGCGCTGATCTATTCCCGTCACCCCGAGGTCGAGCTGGTCGGCGTGGTCGATGCCGACCCGGCGCGCGCGCGCGCCATCGCCGACGAGGCCGGCTGCGCCGTGTTCGCCGACGCCGCGGCGCTGATCGCGCACGGGGTCGACGCGGTCAGCGTGGTGGTGCCGACCACCGCCCACCTCGAGGCGGCCGCCCCCTTCCTCTCCTGCGGTATCCACGTGCTGCTGGAGAAGCCGATCGCCACCACCGCCGAGGAGGGCCGCGAGTTGGTGCGCCTGGCCGACGAGAACGGCGCCACCCTGCAGATCGGCCACGTCGAGCGTTTCAACGCCGGGGTGATGGCGCTCGCCCAGCGCATCGAGGTGCCGCGCTACATCGAGGCGCAGCGCATGGGCGGATTCGTCGAGCGCGCCACCGATGTCGACGTGGTCTCGGATCTGATGATCCACGACATCGACATCATCCTCTCGCTGATCGGCGCCGAGATCAGTCACATCTCGGCAGTCGGCACCTCGGTGCTCACCGAGCACGTCGACATCGCCAACGCCCGGCTCGAGTTCACCAACGGCGCGGTGGCCAACGTCGTCGCCAGCCGCGTCTCGGAGCGCACCACGCGCCGCATCCGGGTGTTCCAGCCGCGCCGCTATCTCGCCCTCGATTTCATCGCCCAGACCATCGACATCGCCGCGCCGCACCAGGTCGAGGGCGAGCCGCGTCCGCGCATCGAGCGCGAGCGGGTACAGGTCGAGGCGGTCAAGCCGCTCGACTGCGAGATCGCCGCCTTCGTCGAGACGGTGCGTGGCGGTGGTGCGCCGCTGGTCGACGGGCGTACCGGACTCAAGGCGCTCGAGGTCGCGCTCGAGGTGCGCGCCCGCATCGGCGCCTGAGCCGCGCCTCCCGGCGGTTCGAGTCGACCTCCAACGGCAGTGACCAGCCTCCGCTAAGGAAGGCTGTAAGCCCGTGAGCGACGATCGATGGGCACGCGGCCCCGGTGGCGTCCGCCGCCGGGGCTGCTCTGCGTTGGTTTCGAGTCATGCGTCCCGGCGTGGTTCCGTGACGGGCCTCAGCCGGGGTTGGCGTGCACCTGCTCGGCCATCCGCTGCGCCAGCGCCAGCGCCTGTTCGAGACTGCCGAGATCGGCACGATCGGTGCCGGCGAGATCGAGCGCGGTGCCGTGATCGACCGAGGTGCGGATGATCGGCAGCCCCAGGGTGACATTGACCGCGCGTCCGAAGCCCAGGTGCTTGAGCACCGGCAGCCCCTGGTCGTGATACATCGCCACCACCGCGTCGCTCGCGGCGATGCGCTCGGGGACGAAGGCGGTGTCGGCCGGCAGCGGGCCGATCAGCTCCATCCCCGAGTCGCGCAGTCGCGCCAGCGCCGGCTCGATCACCTCGATCTCCTCGCGTCCCAGATAGCCGCCCTCGCCGGCGTGCGGGTTGAGTCCGCATACCAGGATGCGCGGTCGGGCGATGCCGAAACGCTCGCGCAGGTCGCGCCCGAGCAGCTCCAGGGTCAGCTCGACGCGCTCGCGGGTGATCGCCGCCGGGACCGCGGCGAGCGGCAGATGGGTGGTGACCAGCGCCACCCGCAGCTCGTCGGTGGCGAGCATCATCACCGGGTGGGCGCGGCAGCGCTCGGCGAGGAACTCGGTGTGCCCGGTGAAGGGGAGGCCGGCGTCGTTGATCACCCCCTTGTGCACCGGGCCGGTGACCAGGGCGTCGAAGCCGCCGTCGCGGCAGCCGTCGCAGGCCCAGGCCAGGGTCTCGAGCACATAATCGGCGTTGGTCGGATCGAGCTGGCCGGGAGTGACCGGGGCGCGCAGCGCCACCGGCAGCACCCGGATGGTGCCCGGCTGGTTGGGGGCGGGCGCCTGGTCGGGGTCGAAGGGCAGAGTCTCGAGTGCGAGTCCGAGGGCGCGGGCGCGGGCGCGCAACAGGTGCGGGTCGGCGATCGCCACCAGCTCGGCGGATTGTGGGGCCTGGGCGAGCCGGGCTATCAGGTCGGGGCCGATCCCTGCCGGTTCGCCGGGGGTGATCGCCAGTCGTCGCGGTGCTTGCATGCTGTCTTCGGGGCCTCTCTGGCTGAGGATGGAATGGCCGCCCATCGCCTGGCGGCGCTGCCTGCGAAGCAGTGTAACGCCGATGCGTGCGTGATCGGCATGATGTGGTGAGTGCTGATGCGCCCTGAACGGGCTGTCGGACGACGACCGGGTAATGACGGAGGGATGACGGTTCAATCGCTTTTCGGTGCATTATCTGCTATAACCGGCGCGGTTTTACACCCCCCAACGACCGATGGACTGAGGAGTTCAGATGTCAGCTAATGCGTTGATTCCTTTATTGTTCGGGGCGGGTGGCCTATGGGTTGCCTACTCCATCTACAAGCTGGTCCTGCAGTATCCCGAGGGCGAAGACAAGATCAAGAAGATCGCCGATGAGATCCATCTCGGCGCCATGGTCTTCATGCGTCGCGAGCTGGTCATGCTCGCCGTCTTCTGTGCCGTGGTATTGGTGCTGCTCTATTTCTTCCTTGGCTGGAAGACCGCGCTGGCCTTCGTGATCGGCGCCGGCGCCTCGGCCGCAGCCGGGTATCTCGGCATGTTCTCGGCCACCAAGTCGAACGTGCGTACCACCGCCGCGGCCCACAAGGATGGCGCCGCATCGGCATTGACCGTCGCCTTCTTCGGTGGTTCCGTGATGGGACTGCTGGTCGCCTCGCTCGGTCTGCTCGGTCTGGGCTTTCTCTATCTGCTCTTCGGTGGTGATCCGGAGAGTTCACACGCCATCCACGGCTTCGGTGTCGGCGCCTCCTCGGTGGCGCTCTTCTATCGTGTCGGTGGCGGTATCTTCACCAAGAGCGCCGATGTCGGCGCCGACCTGGTCGGCAAGGTCGAGGCCGGCATTCCCGAGGACGATCCGCGCAACCCCGGCGTGATCGCCGATAACGTCGGTGATAACGTCGGCGACGTCGCCGGCATGGGCTCGGACATCTTCGAGTCCTACTGTGGCGCGCAGATCGCCACCATCGCCATCGCCGCGACCCTCACCGCGGCCGCGCTCGACACGCTGGGCAATCAGTCCTCGCTGATGTTCCTGCCGCTGGCGCTGGCCTCGGTGGGGCTGCTGTGCTCGATCGCCGGTATCTTCCTGGTCAAGCAGGTGTCGGAGAAGAAGCCGGCCACCGCGCTGCGTATCGGCACCACCGCCGCGAGTTTGCTGTTCATGGCCGTCTCCTTCGTGTTGGTGATGATGATGGACGTCTCCAACAGCATCTGGTGGTCGGTACTCGCCGGCGCCGGCGGCGGCATGGTGATCGGTCTGGTCACCGAGTACTACACCTCCTCCAAGCCGGTGCGTCGTATCGCCGAGTCGGGTGAGACCGGTACCGCGACGGTGATGATCTCGGGTCTGGCCGTGGGCATGCAGTCGGTGGTGATCCCGGTGCTGACCATTGCGCTGATCATCTTCGTCTCCAGCCATCTCGCCGGTCTCTACGGCGTCGGCATCGCCGCCGTGGGCATGCTCGCCACCGTCGGTATCACCATGGCGATCGACGCCTATGGTCCGGTGGCCGACAACGCCGGCGGCATCGCCGAGATGGGCGGTCTGGGCGCCGAGACCCGTGGCATCACCGACTCGCTCGACGAACTCGGCAACACCACCGCGGCCATCGGCAAGGGCTTCGCCATCGGCGCTGCGGCGCTCGCGGCGCTGACCATCATCGCCGCCTACATCGCCACGCTGCACCATCACCTGCCGAACTTCGAACTCAGCCTCGGCGATCCCACGGTGCTGATGGGCATGCTGATCGGTGGCGCGGTGCCCTTCCTGATCGCCTCGATCACCATGACCGCCGTCGGTGACGCGGCCTTCGAGATGATCAACGAGATCCGTCGTCAGTTCCGCGAGATCCCCGGTCTGCTCCAGGGCGAGGCCCAGCCCGATACCGCGCGCTGTGTCGACATCGCCACTACCGCGGCGCTGAAGAAGATGATCATCCCCGGCGTGATCGCCGTGGCCGCTCCCGCGCTGGTCGGTTTCCTGATCGGTCCCGAGGCGCTCGGCGGCATGCTCGGTGGCGCCCTGCTCAGCGGTGTGCTGCTGGCGCTGACCATGGCCAACTCCGGTGGTGCCTGGGACAACGCCAAGAAGTATGTCGAGAAGGGCAACCTCGGCGGCAAGGGCTCGACCGTGCATGCGGCCACCGTGGTCGGTGACACCGTCGGCGACCCCTTCAAGGACACCTCGGGTCCGTCGATGAACATCCTCATCAATGTGATGGCGATCGTCAGTCTGACCATCGCGCCGCTGCTCGGTTGATGGGATGATCTCCGCGGGGCCGTCTGGCCCCGCGGGCGGCAGGGATGCCGCGATGTGCGTACCAACGCCTCCGCTCCGTCGGGGGCGTTGGCGTCTGTGGCGATGCCCTCTTATCGATGTTTTTAGATGGGTCGTATCGGGATTATCACTTTGCATCGATGATCTCCGGCGTTTCTCATAGCGGCGACGCAATCAGCCGGGGTGAGGCATGCGACTGTTCAACGAGATCCGTCTCGACAACCTGCGCGGCGACCTCTTCGGCGGGGTGACCGCCGCGGTCATCGCCCTGCCGATGGCGCTCGCCTTCGGTGTCGCCACCGGCGCCGGACCCGCCGCCGGGCTCTATGGCGCGGTGCTGGTTGGACTCTTCGCCGCCCTGTTCGGCGCCACTCCCACGCTGATCTCCGAACCCACCGGGCCGATGACGGTGGTGATGACCGCGGTCATCGCCAGCCTGATCGCGCTCGAGCCCGAGCAGGGCATGGCGATGGCCTTCACCGTGGTGATGCTCGCCGGGGTGTTCCAGATCCTCTTCGGCCTGCTGCGGCTGGGCAAGTACGTCACCCTGATGCCCTATACCGTGGTCTCCGGGTTCATGACCGGGATCGGGTTGATCCTCATCGTGCTGCAGATCGGCCCCTTCCTCGGTCAGGCGGCCCCGGGCGGCGGGGTGCTCGGTACCCTCGGCGAGCTGCCGGCGCTGATCGCCGGCATCGAGCCGGCCGAGACCCTGCTCGCGCTCGCTACCCTGGCGCTGATCCTGTTCTTCCCCAAGCGCTGGCGCCGGGTGCTGCCACCGCAGCTGCTGGCCCTGGTGCTCGGCACCCTGGTCTCGCTGTGGCTGCTCGGTGACAGCGAGATCCGTCGCATCGGCGAGATCCCCAGCGGGTTGCCGGAACTGCAGCTGCCGGTGTTCAGCACCGAGCAGTGGCAGCGCATGCTTACCGATGCCCTGGTGCTCGCCGCGCTCGGCAGCATCGACGCCCTGCTCACCTCGGTGATCGCCGAGAGCATGACCCGCAAGCCGTGCAGCGCCGACAAGGAGCTGGTCGGGCAGGGGCTCGGCAACCTCGCCTCCGGGCTGTGTGGCGGCATCCCCGGCGCTGGCGCCACCATGGGCACCGTGGTCAACATCCAGACCGGGGCGCGCAGCGCGCTCTCGGGGATCGCCCGCGCGCTGATCCTGTTGGTGGTGGTGCTCTGGGCCAGCGGGCTGACCGCGCAGATCCCGCTCGCGGTGCTCGCCGGGATCGCCATGAAGGTCGGGCTCGATATCGTCGACTGGTCCTTCCTGCGCCGCGCCCACCGGGTCTCGTTCAAGGCCGCCGCGATCATGTACGCGGTGATCGGGCTGACCGTGTTCGTCGACCTGGTGACCGCGGTGGCGCTGGGCATGTTCGTCGCCAACCTGCTTACCATCGACCGGCTCAGTCGCTTGCAGAGCCGCGCGGTGCAGGCCATCCAGCACCCCGACGATCCCGCCGGTACCATTCGCCTCAGCGACGACGAGCAGGCGCTGCTCGAGCGCGGCGGCGGACGGGTGCTGTTGTTCACCCTCGGCGGCCCGCTGATCTTCGGTCTGGCCAAGGCGATCTCGCGTCAGCACGCGGTGCTCGAGGACCACGATGTGCTGATCCTCGACGTCACCGAGGTGCCGCTGCTCGGGGTGTCCTCGTCGCTCGCGCTGGAGCGGTTGGTGCTCGAGGATCTCGAGCAGGGGCGCACGGTGATCCTCGCCGGGGCGCGGGGCGAGGTGAGCGCGCGGCTCGAGCAGCTCGGGCTGCTCGCGCGCCTGCCCGCCAAGCACCTGGTGGCCGACCGGGCCGGCGCGCTGGCGCTCGCCGAGCGCCTGCTCGAGACCCGCGCCGCGGCCTGAGCGCGCTCATCGACCCCGGTCGATGATCGATGGTGTCGATTCGTATTTCCGAGTTTTTTGGTTGGGTACCATCTTGGAGTGCAGACGGCCCGTTTTGGGCCGTGCCTGCCACTCTCTGCGAGGTCCAGCCATGTCACACTCCGTCGCATCGCGCGCCCTTGACCCGCGCCCCGCCGAGGCCCGCATGCTTGCCGGTCTCGGCGCCTGCCTGAACCCCTCCTGCGTGGTCCGTATCGAGCATGCCGCCGACCCCGACCCACGCCGCCCCTGTTGGTCGTGCTGGGGCGAGCCGCGCGGCTACGACGGTGATCTCGAGAGGGTGCTCGGCGCCATTGACGCCTGTCGCGCCCGTCATCCCGGCGATCAGATCCGACTGTGCATCGACGATCCGCGCTCGCACAGTGCCCTCGCCCTGGTGGTCCATCGTCCGCGTTCCCCCATCCCCGCCTGACCCCTGCCGTTCATCGGATCCTCCCGGGGCCGCGCACCGGCCCCGCGTGAACGACCATCAGGGTCATTCGCGTGCAGTCCGCTTCATTCTTCATCGTATTCATTCAATGGGCCTCATCGTCGATGAGTTCATCGACGATGATCTATGGATGGCATTTTTTATATCGATTGGTAATGAATGATCGATCTATCTATCGTTGCGCCCGAACGCGGCCGAATTCATTGAATGGAGTAAATCATGAGCACCAAGACCTACGACGCGGGCGTCAAGGATTACGCGCTCACCTATTGGACCCCGGACTATGTCCCGCTCGACTCCGACCTGCTGGCCTGTTTCAAGGTGACGCCACAGGCCAATGTCCCGCGCGAGGAGGCCGCGGCGGCGGTCGCCGCCGAGTCCTCGACCGGCACCTGGACCACGGTGTGGTCCGATCTACTCACCGATCTCGACTATTACAAGGGCCGCGCCTATCGCATCGAGGACGTGCCCGGCGACAAGGAGAGCTTCTATGCCTTCGTCGCCTACCCCATCGATCTGTTCGAGGAGGGCTCGATCGTCAACGTGCTCACCTCGCTGGTCGGCAATGTCTTCGGCTTCAAGGCGGTGCGCCATCTGCGTCTCGAGGACATCCGCTTCCCGCTGCACTACGTCAAGACCTGCGGCGGCCCGCCCAACGGCATCCAGGTCGAGCGCGACCGCATGGACAAGTACGGTCGCCCCTTCCTCGGCGCCACCGTCAAGCCCAAGCTCGGGCTCTCGGCGAAGAACTACGGCCGCGCCGTCTACGAGATGCTGCGCGGCGGGCTCGACTTCACCAAGGACGACGAGAACGTCAACTCCCAACCCTTCATGCGCTGGCAGAACCGCTTCGAGTTCGTCATGGAGGCGGTGCGCAAGGCCCAGGAGGAGACCGGCGAGCGCAAGGGGCACTATCTCAACGTCACCGCACCGACCTGCGAGGAGATGTTCAAGCGCGCCGAGTTCGCCAAGGAGCTGGGCGCGCCGATCATCATGCACGACTTCCTCACCGGTGGTTTCACCGCCAACACCAGCCTCGCCAATTGGTGTCGCGACAACGGCATGCTGCTGCACATCCACCGCGCCATGCACGCGGTGATCGACCGCCATCCCAAGCACGGCATCCACTTCCGCGTGCTCGCCAAGTGTCTGCGTCTCTCCGGCGGCGATCATCTGCACACCGGCACCGTGGTCGGCAAGCTCGAGGGCGACCGGCGCTCGACGCTCGGCTTCGTCGACGCCATCCGCGAGTCCTTCGTTCCCGAGGATCGCTCGCGCGGGCTGTTCTTCGATCAGGACTGGGGCGGCATGCCGGGGCTGCTGGCGGTGGCCTCGGGCGGTATCCACGTCTGGCACATCCCGGCGCTGGTGGCGATCTTCGGTGACGACGCCGTGCTCCAGTTCGGCGGCGGCACCCAGGGCCACCCCTGGGGCAATGCCGCCGGCGCGGCGGCCAACCGGGTGGCCACCGAGGCCTGCATCAAGGCGCGCAACGAGGGCGTCGAGGTCGAGCAGCATGCCCGCGAGATCCTCACCGAGGCGGCCCGTCACAGCCCCGAGTTGGCCGCGGCGATGGAGACCTGGAAGGAGATCAAGTTCGAGTTCGACACCGTCGACAAGCTCGACGCGGCCTGAACCGTGCGTTAGCCCAACAGACAACGCGGAGTGCATCACACCATGAGCGACCATCTGATCATCGGCGATCACGCCACCGTCGGCCGTCACGAGACCTTCTCCTACCTGCCGCCGCTCAGCCGCGAGGAGATCGTCGAACAGATCCTCTTCATCCTCGACAACGGCTGGAACGCCTCGATCGAGCACGAGCACCCCAGCCGCGCCTTCGAGTACTACTGGCCGATGTGGAAGCTGCCCTTCTTCGGCGTCCAGGACCCCGAGCAGCTGCTCACCGAGATCGAGGCCTGTCGGCGCAGCTATCCCGATCACCATGTCCGTCTGGTCGGCTACGACACCTTCGCCCAGACCAAGGGGCACGCCTTCCTGGTGCATCGCGCATCCTGAACCGAGGCAGCCGCGCCGGCGGCGAGGCGAGCATCCGCGAGCGAGGAGTGACATGGCAGAGCCAACACGCGAGAACAGCTTGAACGGGCGTGCCGCGGCGATCGCGCGTCGTCGCGCCCAGGCCAGCGGTGGCAAGCGTGCCGCCTCGGGAGGGGCGTCGACGACGTCGTCCGCTGCGCCACCGGCCAGTGCGCCACTGCCGCGCAACGGCGAGCGCGCCGCGCCGGCGGCCGGTCGACGCGAGGCGATGGCACGGCGTCAGCGCATCGCCGAGTCGGGTGGTCGCGCGCTGCCGGCGTCGCGCTCGCGCTCCGCGGCGCGGGCCGAGACCCGCGCTGCGGCCCAGCCACGCCGGCGCGCCCAGCGCCCGGAGTCGGCATCCACTGAGGGTGCGTCGACGGCGGAAGCAGGGCGCACGCGAGGTGAGTCCCCGCCGCCGCGCCGCGCCGCGCGTCCCGGCAGCCCGCCGCGTCGGGCACGGGCGCGTGCCGCGAGCACGGCCCGGGAGGGGACGCATCCGGCCGGGCGCGTGCTGGCGATGGCCAGGCGTGCGGCGGTGTCGGGTCGCGGCAAGGCGGGGCTGGAGGCGATCGGCGGGCGCTCGCGCGATGCCGCCGCCACCACCCTGATGCGGCGCGCCGGCGCAAGCTCGCGCGAAATCGCGCGACGGGTGCGCGAGCAGCGTTGCGAGCACGGTAAGGGTGGCGAGTCCTGTCCGCGCCCGACCGGTCGTACCCGGCGTCAGGGCGCCGCGCGTGCCGAGGGCGCGAGCGGCCGTGGCGAGACCAGCGAGACGGCGCGCGGCCT
Organism: Marichromatium purpuratum 984; assembly: GCF_000224005.2. Lineage (NCBI taxonomy): Bacteria > Pseudomonadati > Pseudomonadota > Gammaproteobacteria > Chromatiales > Chromatiaceae > Marichromatium > Marichromatium purpuratum. The sequence continues at coordinate 3,485,093 of NZ_CP007031.1, read as the reverse complement.
GCCGATCAGCGGCACCCGACTCGGGCGCGCCGCGCGCACCACGGGCGACGAGGCCGGCGCCTGTCGCACCGTCACCGGAACCGAGTACTTCGGCGCCGAGCTGTTCCAGGCGTTCTGCGGTCAGCGTCCCGAGCCGTCGGCTCCCATGCCGGTCGTCAGCACCGCTGCGGGACTGCGGGTCACCGGTGCCCGGGTGGGCCGCGGCGAGCGGGTCACCGGCGACGAGCGCGGCGCCGGGCGCAGCCTCACCGGCACCCCCTATACCGAGCCCGGCCCCGAGGGCGCGCCGCCCAAGGTCGGGCATGACACCACGCTCGCCCAGCGTCCGGTCACCGGTACCCTGGTGGGACGGGGGGCGCGCACCACGGGTGACGAGGTCGGCGCCTGTCGACGAATCACCGGCGACGAATATCTCGGTAGCGGACACTTTCGCCAGCACTGTGAGCAGGTGCCGGCGCCCGAGGGCGGCGCCAAGGTCGGCGTCACCCCGACCTGGGGCGGCCAACGCCTCAGCGGCACCCAGGTCGGCAGCGCCGCGGGCGTCACCGGCGATGCCGCCGGGCGCTGCGAGACGGTTACCGGCAGCGACTATCTCGGCCCCCTGCACTATCAGCAGCACTGCGCGTCCGCAGCGCTGACGGCACAGGCGGCGCGGCGTCCCGAGTCACGTCCCGGCGGTGCCGATCTCACCGGTACCCAGCCCGGTATCGCCGGGCCGAGTACCGGCCAGCGGCGCGGGCGCTGTCAGCCGATCACCGGGACCCCCTATGTCGGTGAATCGGCCCTGGCGGCGGTCTGTGATCCGGCGGCGAGTGCGCGGACCGAGGAGGGCGAACCGGTCGAACTCGGCGACGACTTCCCGCAGCCGCTCGGCGGTGGTCACTGGCAGGGGGTGGTGTTCTCAGGCCCCGAGGGCAGCCCGCGCGCCACGCCCCGGGTGACCGGCGCCAGCGCGGGTGGCTCGGCGCGGATCACCGGCCCCTTCGGTCTGAGCGGCGGGGTGGTGACCGGCACCGAGGAGTTCCGCGCCCGGCGCGCCTCGACCGAGGAGCAGCCGGCCCCAGGGCTGATTGCAGCCCCGGTGGCGATGCGTGGTGCGCCGACCGAGGCGTCGCCCCGCGCCCGTGTCACCGGTGAGGGGCGCGATGGCGGTGCCCGTATCACCGGCGATGACTGGGGCCTCGGCGAGCGCGTCACCGGCACCGAGGGCAGCTCGGCAAGCGCGCGCAACCCGACCCGGCGCGGTGGACCGATGGGGCCCTTCGCCGGTGCCCGGGCGCTGCGTGGCCAGCGCCAGCCCGAGGAGAGCCCGCCGCTGCAGGTGACCGGCGCCAGTGGCGGTAGCGATCGCGGTGCCCTGGTGACCGTCTCCGGCGGGGCGCGGGGCTGAGGTGGCGGCCATGGTGGCGACCCGCACCAGCCCCCGGCCCAGCCGCGTCGCGCGGCGCCGCGCCCCGCTGTGGCGTGCCGCGCCGCCGCGCCAGTCGCTGGCGAGCACCGCCCCGGTGAGTGCCGTCTCGTCGGCGGCGGCATCGGTCCCGCGCTCCCAGGGCGGCGACAACCGCCGGCTCGGTGACTACGAGCGTCGGGTGCGCCAGGCCTTCGCAGCCATCGAGCCGGCGTTGCGGCAGATCGCGGCATTGCCCCAGGACGCCGAGTTCGTGCGCCGTGCCCAGCACGAGGCACGCAGCCGGCTCGGCTTCGAGCTGCCGGTCTCGGTGCTCGAACGCGCCTGGGTCGGCGGGCTCGACATGCGCGCGCTCTTCGCCCATGCCAGCTTCGCCACGGTGCGCGCGTTCAGCGACGATTATTTCCTCAACGACCCGCTGGGGATGGGTGCGCGCACCGCCGAGTTCGAGCGCTTTCTGCTCGAGTGCGGCTTCCACGAGATGAACCTGACCCCCTGCTCGGACGGTCGGCTGGCGCACGTCATCGGCTACGTGCTGCGCCTGCCGATGGGGGTGGTGCGGCGCAAGGCCCACGCCGGGGCGCTGTTCGATATCGAGGAGGCGGTGCGCCGCTGGACCGAGACCGAGCTGCGCCGTCATCGCGAGGGCGTGCCCAATACCGCCGAGGCGCCCACCCGCTATCTCAAGGTGGTCGCCTATCACTACAGCAGTCGCGACCCGGCGCATCAGGGGTGCGCCGCGCACGGCAGCGACGACGCGCGCGCCGCCGCCGCCGGGCTGGCGCAGCTGCGCGCCTTCCGCGAGGCGATCGAGAACAGCTACTGCTGCGGCGCCTCGATCGACATCCTGCTGATCGGCATCGACACCGACACCGATCGCATCCGCGTCCATCTGCCCGATGCCGTCGGCGAGCCGGCGCTCGAGCGCCATCTCGACAGCGGACCGCTGCATGCCGAGACCCGGGGACTGGGCTTGCAGGCCGCGCGCGATCACATCTGCGCCGCGGTGGCCAGCGTCGGCGGTGTCAGTCCACCGGCCGAGGGCATGCAGCGTCTGGTCGCACGGTTGCTCGAGCACAACCTGGAGCAGCTCGATCATGTCGCCGCCGAGTACGACGGTCATTACGCCGACGCCGGGCACCAGGAGCGCTTCATCGGCGTCGGCGGCGACCTCGCCGAGGTGCAGCTGCGCAACCTCACCTTCTTCGCCTTCATGCGCACCCTGGAGGAGGGCGCGGCCGACCTCGACATCGGCATCGGCATCTTCCGCCGGCTCAACCTCGAGCGCGGATTGCCGATCCCGGTGGTGGTGCGCTTCGACTATCCGGGGCGGGTGCCCGGAGCGCGCGCGCGCGCGGTGGAGCGCTGCGCGCGGGTGGCCGAGGCGATCGCGCGCCGCTACCCCGAGCTGGTCGCGCAGGGGCTGTTGCACACCTGGTCGACGGTGCGCGACAGCGATCACGGCGGTCGCATCGAGAGCGTCGGCGGTTCGTTGAGCGAGTGGGAGGGACTATGAAGATCTGTCTGGTCGAGCGTCCACTGGTCGCCACCAACCGCATCCCCGGACTCGAACACCGTCACCTCCAGGTGGTGCGCGACGGCAAGAGCCAACTGGTGGCGGTCGATGCGGTCGGCTGCACCCCCGGCGACTGGGTGATCTGTGTCGGCAGCTCAGCGGCGCGCGAGGCGGCCGGTCACAAGGATTATCCGAGCGATCTGACCATCGTCGGCATCATCGACTACTGGGAGGAGGACTGAGCATGGAGATCATGCAGGTGGAGCGCTCGCTGGTCTGCAGCCGACGCATCCCCGGACTGGAGTCGGTGTCGTTGCGGGTGCTGCGCGGCGCGCGCGGCGCCCGCGCGGTGGCCGTCGACACCCTGGGTGCGCGCCCCGGCAACTGGGTGTTCATCATCTCCGGATCGGCGGCGCGCCTCGCCGTGGGCAAGTCGATCCTCACCGACCTGAGCATCGGCGGGATCATCGATCACTGGGAGACGGACGCCGCGCGTCCCGATCCACGTTTGCAACGTTCATGTTGAGACAGAGGAGTCAGAGACCATGGCCGAAGAGTATTACGGGATCGCCCTGGGGATGATCGAGACGCGCGGGCTGGTGCCCGCGATCGAGGCGGCCGACGCCATGACCAAGGCCGCCGAGGTGCGGCTGATCGGTCGCGAGTTCGTCGGCGGCGGCTATGTCACCGTGCTGGTGCGCGGCGAGACCGGTGCGGTCAACGCCGCGGTGCGCGCCGGGGCCGACGCCTGCGAGCGGGTCGGCGACGGGCTGGTGGCGGCGCACATCATCGCCCGCCCGCACCGCGAGGTCGAGCCGGTGCTGCCGACCGGGAAGCCCGGTTCGCAGCAGGCCGCCTGAGCCATTGAGCAACCAGTAACGAGGAGTCGACAACCATGGCCAGTGAAACCTTCGGTATTGCCCTGGGGATGATCGAGACGCGCGGGCTGGTACCCGCGATCGAGGCGGCCGACGCCATGACCAAGGCCGCCGAGGTGCGGCTGATCGGTCGCGAGTTCGTCGGCGGCGGCTATGTCACCGTGCTGGTGCGCGGCGAGACCGGTGCGGTCAACGCCGCGGTGCGCGCCGGGGCCGACGCCTGCGAGCGGGTCGGCGACGGGCTGGTGGCGGCGCACATCATCGCTCGCCCGCACCGCGAGGTCGAGCCGGTGCTGCCGGAGCGTCCCGCCGAGGGTGGCCGCTGAGCACGGGCGGTCGCGCCACGGCGGCTGCCGTGGGCGCGATCACCGGGAGGAGCGAGACGATGAGGCTGGATCCGCGTGTGCTCGGCTATCTCGGCCGGGCGCTGAGTCATGAGTACGGGGCGGTGCAGCAGTATCTCACCCATGCCGGGCTGGCCGCGGCCTGGGGGCTGGAGGCCGGTGCCGCGCGTCTGCGCGAGGAGGCGCGCGAGGAACTCGATCACGCCGCGCGGCTGACCGCGCGGCTGCTCGATCTTGGCGCCATGCCCGGGGCCTCGCGGCTGCGCCCGGTGCGGGCGGGGGCGTCGCTGCAGGCGCTGCTCGAGGCTGACCGCGCGCTCGAGGCCGAGGCGCTGGCGCTCTATCGCGAGGCGGCCGAACACTGCGCTCGTGTCGGCGATACCGTCAGCGGCGAGCTGTTCGCGGCCCTGTACGAGGAGGAGCGGGCGCACGCCCGTGCGCTCGCCGAGTGGATCGACGAACTACGCGCCGCCCCGGCGGCGCCCCGGCTTGGAGGGATCGATGCATGAACCAGAGCGACTGGCGTGAGCGCAACCGTCCGGCGCGGCTCGAACGGCGACTGAACTTCGCCGACTACGACCACACCCGCGACTTCCTCGAGGACATGGCCGGGGTCAGCGAGCGGCTCGGGTATTATCCCGACATCAGCTTCGGCCGTACCCATGTCAGCATCACCATCCATGCCGAGGACGGCGCCGAGTGCGTCGACCCGGCGCGCCGCGCGCTCGCCGGCGAGGTCGACGCGCTGTTGGCACGCAGCCAGGGGGCGTCGTCATGAGTGCCGAGACACCGTCGCCCGAGGGCGACCTGCCACCGGTTCCCGAGCCGCCGAGCGCGACCCCGGCGCCGCGCAAGCCGCGCCGCAAGCGCCCGGCCGTGCCGCGCGCCGGGTCGCCCGCGCCCGCGCCGCGGTTGCCGCGACGCCGGGTCTGGCCGGACTGATCCGGGCCGTCGCCAGGACGCACGGCCCGGCCCCCATCCGTCAGCGCAGCCACCGGGGTGCCCCATGTTCGATCCCATGCTCAACCTCGTCCGTCATGTCAGTCTGCGTCAGTTGCAGGTGTTCGAGGCCATCGCCCGGCTCAAGAGCTTCACCAAGGCCGCCGACGAGCTTTATCTCACCCAGCCGACGGTCTCCACCCAGATCAAGCGGTTGAGCGACGCCATCGGGTTGCCGCTGTTCGAGCAGATCGGCCGCCAGGTCCATCTCACCGAGGCCGGCCGCGAGCTGGAGGTGGCGGTCAAGGAGATGTTCGGCATCCTCGACCGCTTCGAGATGAAGGTCGCCGATCTCAAGGGGCTCAAGCGCGGCTATCTGCGTCTGTGCGTGATCAGTACCGCCAAGTATTTCGCCCCCGAGGTGCTCGGGCGCTTCTGCCAGCAGCACGCCGGGGTCGACGTCTCGCTCAAGGTCACCAATCGCGACCGAGTGTTCGAGCGGCTGCTCGCCAACAAGGACGACCTCTATATCCTCGGTCAGACCCCGGATCGCGAGATCGATCTGTGCTCGCGGGTGTTCGCGCCCAATCCGCTCTATGTGGTCGCCCATCGCGATCATCCGCTGGCGCGCGAACGCGCCATCCCGCTGGCGCGGATCGCCGAGGAGCACCTGATCATGCGCGAACCCGGCTCGGGCATCCGCGACGTGGTACTGCAGACCTTCGAGCGCGCCGGGTTGCGTCCGCACGTGCGCATGGAACTCGGCAGCAACGAGGCGATCAAGCACGCCATCTACGGCAAGCTCGGGCTGTCGATCCTCTCGCTCCACACCCTGACCCAGGAGGGCGCGCGCTCACAGCTCGCGCTACTCGATGTCGCCGGTTTCCCGCTGCAGCGTCAGTGGCACGTCGCCCATGCCAAGGGCAAGGAGCTGTCGGTGGTGACCAGTGCCTTCATCGAGTTCCTCGACGCCGAGGGCGAACAGCTCACCCGCCAGCTCGACAAGACCCGCGCGCGGCTGACCCGCTGGGACGATAGCGCCTAGTGCTCCGGCGGCCGGGTGCTCAGTGCGCCGGGGCGGTCAGTCGTTCGAGCAGGTCGAAGTCGATCGCCCCGCGCGCGCGGTCTCCCCGGTCACGCTCGAAGGCACGGATCGCCGCGCGGGTACGTGGTCCGATCAGTCCGTCGACCGGTCCCGGATCGAACCCCTGCGTGACCAGCCAGCGCTGCACCCGGCGCACCAGGGCGTTGCTCAGCTCGGGCGCGTCGAGTGTGGTGCCGTCGCTGTTGCAGCGGGGCAGTCGTAACAGGTCCTCGGCGTCGTCCGGGGCGGCGAGCAGGAAGGGGCGCGCCGGGTCGCAGACGGTCGCTCCCGGCGCTGACTCCGGCTCGACCCGCGGCGTGGCCTCCGCCTCCTGCATGGACTCGATCTGCGGCGCGGGTTCATCCGGCGTGCTCTCGACCTCCGGCATGACCTCGACCCCCGAGGTGGCCTCGATCTCCGAGGTGGATTCGATCTCCGAGGTGGATTCGATCTCCGAGGTGGATTCGATCTCCGAGGTGGATTCGATCTCCGAGGTGGATTCGATCTCCGAGGTGGATTCGATCTCCGAGGTGGATTCGATCTCCGAGGTGGATTCGATCTCCGAGGTGGATTCGATCAGGGGGTCGGACTCCATGGGCCTGGCCGCGATCTCGATCGGCGCGCGCCACAGTGCGCCGATCAACAGCAGCAGCAGGGTCAGCCACAGCGCTCCGGCGACCGGCCAGCGGCGTAGTCCGTGCTCGCCGTCGGCGACCGCCGGCCCGAGGGTGAGTGTGTCCTCAAGGCGGGCGACGAGAGGACGCGTCAGCGCCAGCCAAGCCGTTGCCAGTCGCTGCCAGACGCGTGTGATGACACGCCACGGAGGAGCGAGCAGCGCCAGCAGGTCGCCGGGTGGGATCCGTCCGGCGAGACGGCGCAAGGGACTGGGCCAGCGCCAGACCCAGAACGCCACTACCACCCCGACGCCGACCAGGAGACTGTCCTTGAGTTCGGGTCTCGCTGGTGCGAGCAGCGGGAACAGCACCACCAGTCCGATCAATCCGCTCCAGCTCGCCAGTGCCCAACTCAGACCGGGGCTCGGGGGCGTCTCGATCCTGATCACCAGCCACAGCAGTCGTGCCATCAGCAGGGTGGTCACCACCACTGAGGCGCTGACCACGGTGAGGATCCAGGGCCAACGCGCGTGCTCCAGCAGTGGTGCCACCGCAGCCTTGGCCGCAGCCCCGCTGGTCAGCGGCGCGCCGGCCATCGCCAGCGCCAGCAACGCCATGCCGACAAGGATCAGTGGCTGCGCCGGCGCGCCCGCCTTGCGCAGTCCCACCCCGAGGAAGAGGCCGCCCTTGACCAGGGCATGGTGGACGACATAGAGCGCCAGTGCGCCCACCCCGACCTCGGCCAGCGTCGGCTCGGCGAGCATCGCTCCGAGCAGCGCCGCCAGCAGCCCCATCTTGGCGATGCTCGAGTAGGCCAGCACCGTCTTCGCCTCGGTCTGCACCAGCCCGAACGGCAAGGCCAGCGCCAGGGTCAGCAGCCCGATGCCGGTCAGCAGCTCGCCCCAACCGGGCAGGGCGATCACGCCCACCGGGAGATAGCGCAGCCAGCCGAGCAGCGCGACCTTGATCATGGTCGCGCTCAACACCGCGCTGGCCGCCGCCGGGGCCGCCGGGTGGGCGAGCGGCAGCCACAGATGCAGCGGCATCAGTCCGGCCTTGACCGCGAGCCCGGCGAGCAGCAGTCCGATGGCCACAGGCCCGAGCGTGGCGAGCTGTTGCGGCGCTGGGGTGAGCGTCCCGCTCTCGCTGGCGATCAGCACCAGGGCCGCGAACAGGGTGACCTCGCCGAGCAGCGCCATCGCCAGATAGACCCGCCCGGCACGCAGCGCGCGCGCGTTGCCCTCGTGAATCACCAGCCCGTAGGCGGCCAGTCCCATGATCGCGAAGCCGACATAGAAGCTCGCCAGGTCCTGGCCGACGATCAGCCACAGATTGCCGGCCATGGCGAGCAGAAAGAGCGCGCGGAAGCGCCCGGCACGGGGACCGAGACCGGTGCCGCCGGCATGGATCCCGGCGACCAGCCACAACAGCGCAGTGAACAGCAGATAGGTGCGTCCCAGTGGATCGAGTCCGAGCTGGGTGCCGAGCAGCAGCCAGGGCAGCTCGATACGGCTGCCGAGCGGCACCAGCAGCGTTGCGCCGAGCGCCGGCAGGGGGCCGAGCGCGGCGAGCCAGCGGCCATGGCGCGTGCTGGATGCGAAGGGGGCCAGCAGCAGCGGCCAGATCCAGGCGGCGAGCAGCAGCCAGGCGCTCATCGATCATACTCCCGGCGCGCGATCAGCTCGGCCCACTCCAGCGGGCTGAAGGGCGCGGCGGCGAACAGGCCGGCGAGCAGACAGAGGGTCGCGGTGATCAGCGGCGGCCACAGCAGCGCCGCGCGGGTCTCGAGGCGGCGCCGCGCGATCCGCTCCTCCGGCCAGTGCTCGGGTGGGGGGCGGAACCAGGCGCGATAGAGGATCGGCAGGAAGTAGGCGGCGTTGAGCAGGCCGCTGGCGGCGAGCACCGCCAGCACCCAGTCGGCGCCGCCGTCGATCGCGCCGAGCCCGAGATACCACTTGCTGACGAAGCCGGCCAGCGGCGGGATGCCGATCATGCCCAGCGCGCCGGCGCTGAAGGCCAGCGTTGTCCAGGGCATGCGCCGTCCGACCCCGTCCATCTGGCTGACCCGGTGGATGCCGAGGGTCTCGGCATAGTTGCCGGCGCAGAAGAACAGGGTGATCTTCATGATCCCCTGGTGGACCAGATGGACCAGCCCGCCGACGGTGGCGATCGGACCGAAAATCGAGGTGCCGAGCGCGATGTAGGAGACCTGGCTGACGGTGGAATAGGCCAACCGGCTCTTGAGTCCGTCCTGGACCAGGGCGCGCAGCGAGCCGTAGAGGATGGTGACGGAGGCCAGCGCGCCGAGCAGCGCGAGCAGCCCGAGCGCGTCGGCCAGCCCCACGCCGTAGACGTCATAGACCACGCGGACGATACCGAAGGCCCCGGCCTTGACCACCGCCACCGCGTGCAGCAGCGCGCTCACCGGCGCCGGGGCCACCATCGACTGCGGCAGCCAGCCGTGCAGCGGCACCAGCGCGGCCTTGACCCCGAGCCCGGCGAGCAGCAGCACGAAGATCACCTGGAACTGACCGTGCAGGGTCGCCGGCAGATCGCCGAGGATGCCGCCCTGGACGAAGTCGAGCGGGCCGGCGATGGCCTGCAGCCAGACCGCGCCGAGCAGCAGCAGGGCGCCGCCGCCGACGGTGTAGTAGAGATAGATGCGCGCCCCGCGGGTCGCTTCCGGGGTGCCGCGATGGGCCACCAGCGGATAGGTCGCGAGAGTGAGGATCTCGTAACAGATGACGAAGGTCAGCAGGTTGCCCGCCAGGGCGATGCCGACGGTGGCCGAGACGCAGAGACTGAAGAAGCCGAAGAAGCGGCTGCGGTTGGCGCTGTGCTCGAGATAGCCGATGGCATAGATGGTGGTCACCAGCCAGAGCACCGAGGAGAGGGTGACGAAGAGCACCGAGAGCGCATCGGCGGCGAACACCAGATCGAGTCCGGGAGCGAGGCTGATACGGCTCTCGTAGTCGTGCTCGTGATAGACCCCCCAGATCATCACCCCGACCAGCGCCAGCTTGGTGAGCGCGCCGATCATGTTGAGGCTGGTGCGCAGCAGATGGCTGTCCTCGCGCACCAGGAAGATCGCCGTCCCCGGCACCAGCGAGGAGCAGACGATCAGCAACGGCAACAGGGTATCGAGCGTGCTGCTCATCGGCTCACCTCTACCGGCTCGAGCAGCCCCCACAGACCTCCGGCGGCCAATCCCAGCCCGCCCACCGCGAGTAGCGCCAGCACCAGTCCGGGCAGCTCCGCGCGCACCTGGGTGACGAAGTGCTGCGGCGTGGGTTCCTGGTTGAAGGCGCGCGCCAGCACCCGGAACACATAGGCCGCGGCGAGCAGGGTGCCGGCGAGCACCGGCAGGATCCACCACCACTGGCCCTGGTCGATGGCCGCCTCCAGGAGCAGCCACTTGCCGATGAAGCTGCCGCTCGGTGGCAACCCGATCAACGCCACTCCGGCCAGCCCGAGGGTGAAGGTGGTCGCCGGCAGCCGCTGCGCGGTGCCGCCGAGCGCGCCGATACGATCGTGTCCGGCGAGCCGTTGGACCTGACCGGCGGCGAGGAAGAAGGCGGCCTTGGCGAGCCCGTGGGTGAGCGCCATCAGCAGCAGGGCGCCGAGCAGCGCGGTGCGCTCGGGGCCGGGGGCAAGCCCCTGGATCAGGGGGACGAAGAGGAACAGATAACCGATCTGGGCGACCGTGGAGTGGGCCGCGAGCAGTTTCAGTCGCTCGGCGCGCAGCGCCCGCCACGATCCCCAGACCACGCCGCAGGCGCCGAGCAGGCCAAGCAGGGTGGCTGCGGCGGGCTGGGTCACCGCGGCGAAGGGGCCGAGCCAGAGCATCAGCAGCAGCCAGGCGGCGACCTTGCCGACCAGCGCCGAGAGTGCGGCGCTGACCGGCGCCGGGGCGTTGGCATGGGTCGGTGGCAGCCAGAAGTGCAACGGGAAGAGCGCGGCCTTGAGCGCCAACCCCAGGGTCAGCAGCGCCAGCGCGGTGGCATCCACGGCTCCGGGGCCGAGCCGCGTGCTGAGCAGCGCGAGGTCGAGCTGACCGTGAGCGGCATAGATCAGCGCCACCCCGAGCAGATAGGTCATCGAGCCGAGCAGGCCGACGAGCAGGTAGCGCAGGCTCGCGGCCAGCGCCTCGCGACCGCCGCCGAGCGCGGCGAGCGCCGCGCCGGAGAGTCCGAGCAGTTCCAGCCCGACATAGATGTTGAACAGATCGGCGGCGAGGAACAGGGCATTGAGCGCGGTCCACAGCAGTAGCCACAGCGGCCAGAACTGGCGCAATCGCTCGGGGTCGCGAAAATAGTCCCCGGCATGGATGCTGATGGCCAGCGCGACCACCGCAGTCATCGCCAGCAGCGCGGCGACCGCGCCGTCGGCGGCGAGCACGATGCCGAGTGGCGCCGACCAGCCGCCGAGGCTGACGCGCAGTGCCCCCTGCTCCCATACCCCGATCACCAGCCAGAGCACGACGCCACTGCTCGCCAGCGCCGCGATCAGTCCGAGCGCGCGGGCACGAGCAGGCGCGAGCGTGGTGGCCAGCGCGCCGAGCAGCGGCAGCGCGATGGCGAGCGGCAGGCTAGCGTTCATCCTCGGGCACGCCCCCCTGCTCATCGAGTCGTCGGCCGAAGACCAGCGCCAGCGCGGTGGCGCTCACTGCCACCACGATCCCGGTGAGCACCAGCGCGTGCGGTACCGGGTCGGGGGGGGCGCCGTCGCGTTCGGCGAGCGCGATCAGCAGGTGGAAGACGCCACTGCCCATAATGTTGATTGCGATCAGCTTGCGCAGCAGCGGCGCGTGGACCAGGAAGGCCCAGAGCCCGAGCACGCAGAGCGCGATGCCGGCGCCGCCGTAGAGCAGTTGTGTGCTCATCGCCCCTCCCCCGGTGGCCGACCGCCGACATAGGCCGCCGCCAGGGTGGTGCCGATGGCCAGGGTGGCGGCGCTCTCGATGGCGAGGATCAGCCACTTCGACCAGCCCGTCGGGTAGTCGAGCAGATCGCGCCCGAACGCGAGCAGCGTCAGCCCGACCAGCAGGAAGACGCCGACGCCAAGCACCGCGAGCAGCCGCTGGAGCGCCTCGCCGGGCAACCCGGCGCGGGGGTCGCCGGCGAGGCGCAGCACCACCCCGGCGGCGCCGAGCAGGGCGCCGCCCTGGAAGGCGCCGCCCGGTACCTGACCGCCGGCCCAGAGTAGATAGCCGCCGGTGAGGATCAGCAGTGGCACCACCCAGGCGACCATCGCGCGCAGTGCCGAGCCGGCGCGCTGATAGGCCGGCGCCGGTGGGCCGAGCGACCAGATCCCGAGCAGCGCGGCGAGCAGCACCGCCAGTTCGAGCAGGGTGTCGTAGGCGCGGTAGTCGAGCAACACCGCGGTGACCGGGTTGCCGACCCCGGTGAGCGGCAGCGCGGCGAATGCCGCCCCGGCGAGGGCGGGTTCCGGCCGCTCGGCGAGCACGACGGCCAGCACCCACAGCAGCAACCCGCCGAGCGCGGCGGTGAGCAGGGCGACGAGCAGGCGCGCCGGGCCGCTCATCTGTCCCTCTCGGTGCGCTTTCGGCGCCGTGCCGCACGCCGCGCCGCAGCGAGCATCAGCGCGCCGCCGAGCCCGGCGCCGATCGCCGCCTCGGCCAGTGCGACATCAGGGGCGCCGAGTCGCGCCCAGACCAGCGCCAGCCACAGTCCGAAGGCGATGAACAGCATCACCGCGCGACGCGGCTCGACGCTGCTCAGGGCGGCCACGGCCAGGGTCAGCAGGGTGGCGATCAGCACCAGATCGAACAGCAGCAGGGTCATTGCAGGTCCTCGCCGTCGCCGCGTAGCGCGCGCTTGGCGACCAGATGGGCACCGGTGGCGCCGGCGAGCAGTACCAGCAGCCAGATCAGCACCAGCTTGAGTCCCTGCCAGGGCGAGTCGACCCAGGGCAGCAGGCCGATGATCAACAGGCCGAGACCGAGGTTGTCGGCCTTGGTCAGCGCGTGCAGCCGGGTGAACAGATCGGGCAGGCGCAGCAGCCCGATGCTGCCGGCGGCGAAGAACAGACAACCGAGCGGCAGGGTGATCGCGGAGAAGAGGAGCGCGGCGGTCATTCGGCGGGTTCTCGAAGTCGGCGGCGGGTGAGCGCGGCGGCAGCCACTGCGGCGAGCAGCGCGAAGATCAACGCGACATCGATCAGCGCCGGTTGGTCGATGGCGACGGCGAGCAGCAACAGCACGCCGATCCCGCTGGTGCCGAGCAGTTGCACGCCCATCATCCGATCGGCCGCGCCGGGACCGCGCAGTACCTGGACCAGGCCGAGCGACATGCTGGCGAGCAGGGCCAGGGCGGCGAGCAGCGCGAGCGTCGTCATCCGTGCCCCTCGCGCGCGAACAGCGCGGCGATCCGTTGCTCCAGCGCGACGAGTTCGGGGCGGACGTCGATCCCGGTGTCGATGGCGTGAACCCGCAGGCGCTGACCGTGCATGTCGGCCCCCAGGGTGCCGGGCAGCAGACTCACGGTATCGAGGAAGAGCACCCGCGCGGCGGGATCGGCGAGCCGGGTGTGATAGTCGATGAAGCCAGGGGCGACGCGTGGTCGTGGCGCCAGCACCCGCAGCGCGACATCGAACCCGCCGCGCAGCGACTGGGCGATGAAATAGGGGATGAAGGCCAGCAGCGCCAGGGTTCGCGGTCGTCGGGCCGGGGGCGAGAGCGTGAGGCTGACGTCAGTGGCGAGTGCCACGCTCGGCAGACCGATCAGCCAGGACTGTGGATCGGTCCCGGCGAGGATCAGCCAGAGCAGTGAGAACAGCGCGCCTCGGGCGAGGATGGCGGCGGCGGTCCAGCGGCGATGCACGATTGCTGGTGTCCTTGTGCGTTGGGTTCTGGGCCTGGATGCGCTCGGCGTTCCACGCCGACGATCCTCATCACTGACCTGTGGTGGGCGCCCCGAGTTCCGTCCCTGGGCCGGGGCGCCCAGGCGCTCAGACCTTGAAGCGACCGACGCGCGCCTGCTGGCCGGCGGCCAGCTCGGCCAGTTCGCCGGCGGCGTGCTTGATCTGGGTAGCGCCGGCGCTCACCCCCTCGATCGCCTGGGTGGTGTTGATGAGGTTGCGGTCGACCTCCTGGGAGACGGCGGCCTGTTCCTCGGCGGCGCTGGCGATCTGACTGTTCATGTCCTTGATGGTGCTGACCGAACGGGTGATCTGTTCGAGCGAGCTGCCCGCCTCGCCGGCCATGGCGACGCTCTCCTGGGCCTGGGTCCGGCTCTCCTCCATCGCCGCCACCGCCTGGCTGGTACCCGACTGCAGGCGCTCGATCATCTGCTGGATCTCGGTGGTCGAGGCCTGGGTCCGGCTGGCCAGGGTGCGGACCTCGTCGGCGACCACCGCGAAGCCGCGTCCCTGCTCGCCGGCGCGCGCCGCCTCGATCGCGGCGTTGAGCGCAAGCAGGTTGGTCTGTTCGGCGATGCCACGGATCACATCGAGCACCTTGCCGATCTCAGCCGAGTCCTCGGAGAGTCGGGCGATCACCTCGGTGGCCCCCTCGACGCGCTGTGAGAGGACCTCGATCGAGGCGATCGAGCTGGCCACCACCTGGCTGCCGGCGCCGGCGTCCTGGTCGGTCTGTTGGGTGGCCGCGGCCGCCTCGGTGGCGTTGCGCGCGACCTCGGCGACGGTGGCGGTCATCTCGTTCATCGCCGTGGCGACCTGTTCGAGTTCGGCCTGCTGACGCCGGACCTGGTCGTCGGTCTGCTGGCTGGTGGCCGAGAGTTGCTCGGCGGCGGCAGCCAGTTGCTGATTGCCGCCGGCGACTTCGGCGATGAGATCGCGCAGCTTGCTCTGGAACAGGTTGAAGGCGGTGGCCAGTTCGGCCAGCTCGTCCTTGCCGTGGATCTCGATGGTGCGGGTGAGATCGCCCTCACCCTCGGCGACGTCGTGCATCATTCGGCTGAGTCGCTGGATGCGGCGCACGATGGCGCGGGTGACCAGCAGCATCAGCACGATGCCGGCGACGATGCTCGCCACCGAGACCGTGACCATCACCATCGCCGAGCGTCGCGCGGCGGCTGCGGTCTGGTCAGCCGCCTCGGTGATCGCCTCGAGCGGTACCCCGACGCCGATGCCCCAGGGGCGGTCGTTGACGCCGAGCTGGATCGGGGTGAAGGCGAGCACCTCCTGGTCGTTCTCGATCAGCAGCGGATCACCCCGGCGCAGGGTGTCGACGATGCGCTCGGCCTGCTCGGTGAGTTCGGTGAGCGGCTTGCCGACCATGTCGGGGCGCCGGCTCGAACCGATGATGGTGCCGTCGTTGGCCACCAGCGCGACCTTGGCGCGGCCGTCGTAGAGACCTGCGGCGGTCTCTTCGGCAAGACGCTGGAAGTGGCCGAGTTCGAGGTCGACACCGACGATGCCGCGAAACGCCCCGCCCTGCAGCACCGGGACTACCATCGAGGTGATCAACCGCTCCTCGCCCTGCACCGGGTAGAGGTAGGGGTCGATGACCTGTTCCTGACGGGTCTGGCGGGGGATCAGGTAGAAATCACCCTTGCCCGGGGTCTCGTAGTCGACCTGGGCCTCGACATGGGGGGTGCCGGAGGCATCGATGCTCCAGTAGGGGATGAAGCGGCCGCTGGCGTCGTGGTCGGGGGTGTTGGCATAGCGGGCGTCGGCACCGTCGAAGGCGTCGGGTTCCCAGGCCGTGTAGACACCGAGATAGTCGGGGTGCTCGACGAGCACCGCACGCAGCATCTGGTTGACGTCGCCGCGCGAGAAGAAGGCCATCTCGTCGAGCCACAGCGAGGAGACGACCACCCAGCCCCACTCGGGCACCAATCGCGCGAAGGCGAGCTTGGGTCGGGCGGTGTCCTCACCGGGCGGGGTCCAGTCGTAATGGATGTGGCCCTCGCCGTCGTCGGCGATCTGCTCGTCGATAGCGACGAACAGGTTCTTGCCGGCATTCATGGCAGTGTCGTAGCTCGGGTCGTCGAGTACGCGACCGTCGAGTGCGGGTGCATTGGGGTCCATCACCATCCGCGGATAGGGGCTGGAACGGTCCTGGATCCAGGTGTAGTCACCCTCGTCAGAGCGCATCCGGCGGATCGCGGCGATGGCCTGTTGTTGGGCCTCGGCGCGGGTGAGTTCGCCGCGCCGCGCAGCGGCGACATAGTCGGCGATGGTGGCGCGCGCGATCGCCGTGGTTGCCTCGAGTTCGCGATAGCGCTCGCTCAGCCGTGTCCAGTCGGCGGCGGTCATCTCTGCGGCGTCCTTGCGCGCGGCCACCCCGAGCGCCTGGGCGAGGGTGCGGGCGACGCCCAGTGGCTCTTCGGTGTCGGCCTCGATGATCGCGGCCTGCTCTTGGGTGGCGTTGACGATCAGCGTGCGCGCGGTCTCGAGTGCGGTCTCGCGCTGCGCCTCGGCCATCGAGTTCATCTGCGAGAGTGCATAGAAAGTGATCCCGAAGCCGAGTATCACCAGGATCGGGCCCGACCACAGTGCGATCCTGAAACCGATCGAGTGTCTGTTGAGCAACATCATGACTGTACCCCCGTGCTTGCCTGTCCCGGATTGGCGCGAGACTACACGAGTGGTCGCCACGCCTGGTTTGGGTGTGCGGACCGTTCGCGGCGGTTATTGATATCGGCGAGTACGCTCTACGCTGGCTCGCACTCGATAGTGACCGGTAACGGCTTGCTGTTCGGGTAGTTGGGGTGATCGTCTGTAGATCCAATGGAGAACGTGCGGACGCCGGGGACAGATGCTGCCTGCTGTGAGCCTGTTCATGCCGAGTGGTTCAGGCGTGGCTTTGCTCGATGGTGGCCGCTTCGTGCTCGATATCGGCGCGAATGCTGTCGAGGATGAGAAACACCTGACGGCTGTCGTCCTCCATCTCCTCGAGCGCGGCGCGTAGCGCGGCATAGTCGGGTGGTGTCTCGGCGAGCAGCTCGAAGATCTGGCCGGTGGCCTGGTGCACGCGCGCGTGCGGCGGTTCGAGATCGCGGTAGTGAGCGGCGGCGGAGAAGAAGGCCTCGCCGTCGCCGTGCTCGTACCACTGGCCGAGACGGCAGTGGTGATGGTCGACGAAGTCGAAGACCGGAGCACGCGCGGCCACTGAGGCATAGGTGTTGACCTTCCACAGCACGTGGTCGAGCTTGGCGAGGCTCATGAAGACGCTGTCGGAGACTCGACGGACATCAACGAAGGCGGTGTCGACTTCGCCGTGCAGGCGGTCGAGACGTTGCTTGAAGTCGCCGACCTTGCCGTCGACCTCGCGCACGCCGTCGACCAGGGTGGTGGAGATCTGCTCGACGCTGCCGACCGCCTCGATCATCTCCTGGATGTCGTCATGGGTGTCGGTGATCGCCGCGCGGGTCTTGTCGGCGAGCGCGCGCACCTCGTCGGCGACCACCGCGAAGCCGCGCCCGGCCTCGCCGGCGCGCGCCGCCTCGATCGCGGCGTTGAGCGCGAGCAGATTGGTCTGTTCCGAGATGGTGCGGATCAGCCCGAGCACGGCGTTGATGCTCGCGGCATGGGTCGAGAGCCGGCCGACGACCTGATTGGCCTCGCCGGCGGTGCCGGCGAGGCTGGCGAGGAAGCCGGAGATGTTCACCAATTCGTCGGCGACGCCGGTGAACTCGTCGGTGACGCCGGTCACCATCCTCAAGGTGTGCTTGGCGTCCTCAACCGAGCCGGCGAGATTGCCCTGGATGTCCTGCAGGCTGGCGCGGGTATGGGTGTTCTGACTGTCCATCAGGGTGTTGAGCTGGTCCTCGCGAACGCCTGCCTCGCTCGCCTCGGCGAGCGCCGCGCGGGTCTGCTCGAGTTCCTCGCGCAGCCTGCTGTTCTCGGCCTGCAGCGCCGCATGTTCCTCGCGCAGTTGCTGGACCATGCGCTGGTGGGTGGATTTGGCGACGAACATCCTGCCTCCGGTGGTCTCGTTGCTATGATTGAAGCGGCGGCCGCGGGACCTTGGGGCTGTGGTCGATGCCTGTCGACGAGCGTGTTCCGGTTCGATTTGCCGGAGTTCTCGACCACGTCTGGTGTTTGGGGCGCGGCGGGATTGATTGCGAAAACGCAATTACGCCCTCGGATTCTATATGGTTTTTTGGCCGTCGCGTACTCGGGCCGGGGATCCGCCGGGACGCGACGGGAACGTCACCGACCGTCGTGGTCGCTGTCATGTGGTCCGGCTGGATGCTGACTGGTGCGCCGGAGTCGCTCCAGCCGTTCCCGCTCAGGGCCTGTCTAGCTGGAAGCCTTGCTCATGAAACTGATCGACAACGCGAAGGTGAGCACCAAGCTCGCGGTCCTGGCGCTGATTCCCATCGTCGCCATGGTGGTGTTGACCTGGGGGGCGACGACTCTGTTGCAGCGGGTCAATGGCGGGATCGACCGCATCTATCAGGACCGGGTGGTTCCTCTGCAGGGCCTCAAGGACATCGCTGACGACTATGCGGTGTTCGTCATCGACGCGGTCAACAAGGCCAACGCCGGACGTTTCACCGCCGAGCAGGCACTCGCCAGCATCCGTGAGGCGCGTACCGAGATCGAGTCCAACTGGACAAGCTTTCTGCAAACCGAGCTGACCGAGGAAGAGCAGCGGCTGGTGGCCGAGGCGAGGACGCTGTTCACTGCGGCCGATCGTGCCATCGGCGCGCTCGAGCGTGAGCTGGGCGGGATGCGGGGCGTGGTCGCTGGTCGGCTCGATGCCTTCGATGGCCCGCTCTACGAACAGATCGATCCGATCAGCGCCAAGATCACCGAACTCGTCGAGCTGCAGCTCGCGGTCGCCGGTGAGGAGCGAGAGCGCGCCAATGCACTCTATGCCAACTCGCGACTGCTGTTCATCGGCCTGGCGGTGCTGACGACCCTGGTGTTGATCGTGCTCGGCTGGGTCACCTATCGTTCGATCACCAGCCAGCTCGGCCAGCTGCGCGCGACCATGTTGCATATCGTCGAGCACTCCGATCTCTCGGTCGCCATCGATCTCGACACCGACAACGAGATCGGCCAGATCGCCCATGCCTTCGCGCGGATGCTCGAGCACTTCCGCGAGCTGGTCAAGCGTCTCGGCGGGTCGGCGATCAGCCTTTCCTCGGCCGCCACCCAGATGTCGGGCAGTCTGGTCGAGGCTCGCGAGGGGGCAGCACGGCAGAACGTCGAGTCCGAGCACGTGGCCACCGCAATGCAGGAGATGACCGCCTCGGCCGAGGAGGTCGCGCGCAACACCGCGAGTGCCGCCGACTCGGCGCAGGGGGCCAAGTCGCTCTCCGACCAGGGGCGTGCCCAGGCGCACGAGACGGTGGAGGCGATCACCGGCCTGGCCGAGCGTATCGAGACCGCCGCCGGGGTGTTGCACTCGCTCGAGAACGACGCCCAGGACATCGGCAAGGTGCTCGACGTCATCCAGAGCATCACCGAGCAGACCAATCTGCTCGCGCTCAACGCCGCGATCGAGGCGGCGCGCGCCGGCGAGGCCGGGCGCGGTTTCGCGGTGGTCGCCGACGAGGTGCGCACCCTCGCCAGTCGCACCCAGTCCTCGGCGCGTGAGATCGAGTCGATGGTGGCGCGCCTGCAGCAGAGTTCGCAGCAGGCCGCGCAGGAGATGGGACAGAGTCAGGAGGCCGCAGGGCTGTCGGTCGAACGGGTCGGGCGCGCCGGCGAGTCACTCGAGGCGATCACCGGCGCGGTCGATGGGATCTCGGAGATGATGAACCGCATCGCCACTGCCGCCGAGGAGCAGACCGCGGTGGCCAACGAGATCAATCAGGGGGTGGTGGCGATCAGCGATGCCAACCACAGGTCCAGCGAGAACATGACCGAGCTGGAGCACGCCGGCCAGCAGCTCGAGCGGCTGGCCGAGGAGCTGCAGGCTGAAGCGACCCGCTTCAAGGCCTGAGTCCACGTGCGGCGTCGGGCGGGGAGGGTGGATGGAGGTGTTCATCGGTAACCTGCCGGGGCGCGCGACCCTGCGGGAGCTGCATGCCTGCATCGGCGAGGTCGGGCTGCGTGCTGATTTCCGGCGCCATGTCGGTGAGGACCGTGGACGGCGCCGCTATCACTTCTTCGTCGCCCGGACCGCCTCGCGCGTCGAGGGCGAGGCGCTGATTGCGCGGTTGCACGGACGCTGTCTCGGCGGACGGCCTCTGGTGGTGCGGGAGTATCGCCCGCGCGTGCCCGATCCGGCATGGCGCGGCGCGGAGCGGCGGATCAACCCCTGGTGACGCTCAGCTGAGCACGCGCAGCGCCGCCTGCAGCGGGGCGAGCAGGGCGGCGCGGTCGAGCGTCGGGTTGCTGATCGCGCGCGAGGCCAGCCCGTCGAACAGCGCCATGATGATCTCGGTGGCCGCCGCCTCGTCGCCGCGCGGCGTGCCCCGGGCGCTGGCCAGCAACCGACAGAGCCGCTCGCGCTTGGCCGCATCGGCCGCCTGCACGATCGCCGCCACCCGCGGGTTGCGCGCCGCCTCGGCGAGGATCTCCAGCTCCAGCGCGGCATGGTCGAGGTCGGTGCGCTCGTTGACGCCGGTGTCGACGCGCTCCTGCATCGCCTGATGCACGTCTTCGGCGCGCTCGAACTGGCGCACCATGCTCAGTGACTGTTCGAGCTTTTGCTCGACCAGTGCAGCGATGATCGCCTCCTTGTTCTCGAAGAAGTGATAGATGTGGCCCGGACTCATCTCCGCGGCCTTGGAGATCTTGGCGATGCTGGCGCCGTGGAAGCCTTCGCGGGCGAAACAGACGGCGGCGGCCGCGAGGATCTGTCTGCGTCTGGCCTCGCAGCGTGGCTCGGGTGTCGCCGTTGGTTGCGGCATCGTCCTCTCCTCCCCTCTATCGGTCGGCTGGTGTCGGGAATATCTCGGCGCATTCTACGCTTGACGTCGGCCGGATGGCTGACTAAATTGAATGCTCATTCTAGAATGAACGTTCAATCCACTTCTTCCCGAGGTTGTCATGACACTCGACGGTCGCCGTCTGGTTCCGGTGCTCCTGTACCCCTTCGCACTCGCCCTGTCGTTGACCGGGTGTGGTCCCGCCGGTGCTCCGGGTGGGGCACCCGGCGCCAGTGGCGCCCCACCCGAGGTCGGCGTGGTGACGATCGCGGCGCGTCCCACTACCCTGGTCACCGAGCTGCCGGGGCGCACCAGCCCCTATCGCATCGCCGAGGTGCGCCCGCAGGTCGGCGGTATCATTGAGGCGCGGCTGTTCGAGGAAGGGGGGGATGTCGACGCCGGGCAGGTGCTCTACCAGCTCGACGCCGCGCTCTACCAGGCCGCTTACGACAGCGCCGAGGCGGCGCTCGCGCGCTCGCGCGCCGCGCTCGAGCGCGCCCGGCTCAAGGCCGCGCGCTATGCCGACCTGCTGAGCGCCGATGCCGTCAGCCAGGAGGATCACGACGACGCCCAGGCCGCGCTCAAGGAGGCGATCGCCACCGTCGCGGTCGACGAGGCGGCGCTCGCCACCGCCCGTATCAACCTCGCCTATACCCGGGTGACCTCGCCGATCGACGGCCGGGTCGGTCGCTCGGTGGTGACCCAGGGCGCCCTGGTCACCGCCAACCAGTCGCTGGCGCTGGTCACGGTGCGTCAGCTCGACCCGATCTATGTCGACATCACCCAGTCGAGCGCCCAGCTGCTGAAGTTGCGCCAGGCGCTCGACGATGGTCGGCTGTCGCGCCCTGAGGGCGAGCAACCGCGGGTGCGGCTGATCCTTGAGGACGGCTCGGAGTACCCGCTGACCGGCCGTCTCGCCTTCTCCGAGGTGACGGTGGATCCGGGCACCGGCGCGGTGACCATGCGCGCGACCTTCCCCAACCCCGATCATCTGTTGTTGCCGGGGATGTTCGTGCGCGCCCTGGTCGAGGAGGGGGTGCGCGAGCAGGCGATCCTGGTGCCCCAGCAGGGGGTACGACACGATCGGCGCGGATTGCCGACGGCGCTGGTGGTCGATGCCGCCGGGCAGGTCGTCAAGCGCACCCTGACCGTCGATCGCGCGATCGACGGGCAATGGCTGATCGATGCCGGGCTGGAGCACGGCGATCGGGTGATCGTCGAGGGCGTGCAGAAGGCGCGTGCGGGCGCCGAGGTGCGCGCCGTCGAGATCGACTCGCCCGCGCCGGCGGGCGACTAAGCCCCGTTCCGTCCGTTGACGGCGTCGGTCCCGGCGCCGCCACCCCTTGCATTCGCGCATTCGTCCATCCTGGAGCAGAGGTCGCCCGTCATGGCCCGTTTCTTCATCGATCGCCCGGTGTTCGCCTGGGTCATCGCCATCGTCATCATGCTCGCCGGCGTGCTCTCGATCCTGGGGCTGCCGGTGTCGCAGTATCCCAACATCGCGCCGCCGGCGATCACCATCACCGCGACCTATCCGGGGGCCTCGGCGCGCACCCTGGAGGACTCGGTCACCCAGGTCATCGAGCAGCAGATGAACGGGCTCGACGGTCTGCGCTACATGTCGGCCACCAGCGAGTCGACCGGCATCGCCGCGATCACCCTGACCTTCGACAACGACATCGATCCCGATATCGCCCAGATGCAGGTGCAGAACAAGCTGCAGCTGGCGCTGCCGATGCTCCCGCAGAGGGTGCAGCAGCAGGGCATCCAGGTCGCCAAGTCGGTGCGCAACTTCCTCATGGTGGTGGCCTTCGTCTCGCGTGATGGTCGGCTCGACCGCACCGATCTCGGCGACTTCGTCGCCAGCCGCATCAAGGACCCGATCAGTCGGGTCAAGGGCGTGGGCGAGGTCACCGCCTTCGGCTCGCAGTACGCGATGCGCCTCTGGCTCGACCCCAATCGGCTCAACCAGTACGGCCTGACCCCCGCCGACGTGGCCGCTGCGGTGCGCGCCGAGAACGCGCAGATCTCGGCCGGCGAGCTCGGTGCGCAGCCGGCGCTGCCGGGTCAGCGCATCACCGCCACCATCAACGTCCAGGATCGGCTGAGCACCCCGGAGGCGTTCGGCGCCATCCGGTTGCGCACCACCAGCGATGGCGCCACCGTCCATCTGCGCGACGTCGCCCGTATCGAGCTCGCCGGCGAGACCTACGGCAAGATCGCGCACCACAACGGTCAGCCCGCCTCGGGGCTGGGCATCCGTCTGGCCACCGGCGCCAACGCGCTGGAGACGGCCGACGCGATCAGGCACAAGCTCGACGAACTCGCGGCCTTCTTCCCCGAAGGGGTCGAGGCGGTCTTCCCCTACGACACCACGCCCTTCGTGCGCATCTCCATCCACGAGGTGATCAAGACCCTGCTCGAGGCGGTGCTGCTGGTGTTCGTGGTGATGTATCTGTTCCTGCAGAACCTGCGCGCCACCCTGATCCCGGCGATCGCGGTGCCGGTGGTGCTGCTCGGCACCTTCGGCGTGCTCGCCGCCTTCGGCTACTCGATCAACACCCTGACCCTGTTCGCCATGGTGCTGGCCATCGGCCTGCTGGTCGACGACGCCATCGTGGTGGTGGAGAACGTCGAGCGGGTGATGCACGAGGAGGGGCTGGAGCCGCGCGAGGCGACCCGGCGTTCGATGGACCAGATCACCAGCGCGCTGATCGGCATCGCCCTGGTGCTCTCGGCGGTGTTCGTGCCGATGGCCTTCTTCGGCGGCTCGACCGGGGTGATCTATCGGCAGTTCTCGGTGACCATCGTCTCGGCCATGCTGCTGTCGGTGGTGGTCGCCCTGACCCTCAGCCCGGCGCTCACCGCGACCCTGCTCAAGCGCACCGATCACGCCCCGGATCGCGGTTTCTTCGGTTGGTTCAACCGCAACTTCGAGCGCAGCGTCGGCGGCTATACCCGCAGCGTCGGCGGCATCGTCCGTCGGCGCTGGGTGTTCCTCGGGCTCTATCTGGCGCTGGTCGGCGTGCTCGCCATGCTCTACATGCGCATGCCCACCGCCTTCCTGCCAGATGAGGACCAGGGCATCCTGGTGGTGCAGGTGGTGCTGCCCTCGGGGGCGAGCCAGGAGCGCACCCTGGAGGTGGTTCGCGAGGTCGAGCACTACTTCCTCGAGGATGAGCAGGAGACGGTCGAGCAGCTGATCACCGTCGCCGGCTTCAGCTTCGCCGGTCAGGGGCAGAACATGGCCATCGGCTTCGTCCAGCTGAAGGACTGGGAGCTGCGACCGCGCCCGGATCAGCAGGTCAAGGCGCTGGCTGGACGGGCGATGCAGCGCTTCGCGCGGGTCCGCGACGCCCAGGTGTTCGCCTTCGCGCCGCCGCCGGTGATCGAACTCGGCAACGCCACCGGCTGGGATCTGCAACTGCAGGACCAGGGCGAACTCGGCCACGAGGCGCTGATGGCCGCGCGTGGTCAACTGCTGGGGATGGCCGCCGAGCACCCCGCGCTGGTGGGGGTTCGGCCCAACGGTCGGATGGACGAGGCGCAGTACCAGATCGAGGTCGATCGCACCAAGGCCGGTGCGCTCGGGCTGTCGCTGGCCGATATCAACGACACCCTGTCGAGTGCCTGGGGCAGCGCCTATATCGACGACTTCGTCCACGCCGGGCGGGTGAAGAAGGTCTACATGCAGGCCGATGCCGGCTTCCGCATGCAGCCCGAGGACCTCGATGCCTGGTACGTGCGCAACGAGCACGGCGAGATGGTGCCCTTCTCGGCCTTCGCCGCGGGCGAGTGGACCTATGGCTCGCCGCGCCTGGAGCGCTACAACGGCCTGGCCTCGGCCGAGGTGCTGGGTCAGGCCGCCCCTGGGGTCAGCTCGGGCGAGGCGATGGCGGTGGTCGAGTCGCTGGTCGACAAGCTGCCGCCGGGCATCGGCATGGAGTGGACCGGGATCTCCTTCGAGGAGCGCGCCGCCGGCGCCCAGGCCCCGGCGCTCTACGCGCTCTCGGCGCTGGTGGTGTTCCTCGCCCTGGCCGCGCTCTACGAGAGTTGGTCGGTGCCCTTCGCGGTGATGCTGGCGGTGCCGCTCGGGGTGCTCGGCGCGGTGCTCGCCGCCACCGGGCGCGGCTTGCCGAGCGACATCTACTTCCAGGTCGGGTTGCTCGCCACCATCGGTCTGGCGGCGAAGAACGCCATCCTCATCGTCGAGTTCGCCCGCACCCTGCAGGAGCAGGGCAAGAGTGCGATCGAGGCGGCGATCGAGGCGGCGCGGATGCGTATCCGCCCGATCGTGATGACCTCGCTGGCGTTCGGCTTCGGCGTGCTGCCGCTGGCGCTGAGCAGTGGTGCCGGTTCGGGCAGTCAGCACGCGATCGGCACCGGCGTGCTCGGCGGCGTGGTCGCCAGCACCCTGCTCGGGGTGCTGTTCGTGCCGCTGTTCTTCGTGCTGGTGCGCGGGCGGATGAACCGCCGCGCCGCGCCGCGCGCCTGAGGGCATGATGCCGGGTCGGTCATCGACCCGGCGCGACGCGCTGCGGCTCAGTCGAGCCCGTTCTCCTGGCGCAGTCGGCGCAGCTGCAGGGCATGGATGTGACGCACGATCGCCTCGCGGTCGGCATCGCGCAGCTGCTCGAACTCGATCGCGCTGGGGCCCTCGTGGCGTTCGAGCACTCGTCCCAGGGTGAGGATGCGGTTGCCCTCCGGGAGCAGCTGCAACTCGATCTCAAGCAGGCTGCCCGGTGCCGGTGGCGGATCGAGTGCGAGACACATCCCCTGGGCGCTGAGGTTGACCTCGCGCGGTTCGAGTTCGCCGCCGTGCTGGCGCGACTCGAAGGCGATGGTGAGCATCTCGATCTGGCGCTCGACCACCTTGATGTAGGCGGCAACGGTGGGGAACTTGTATTCGAGCTTGCGCCGTTGGGGCAGCGCCTGGTCACGGATGGCATGCAGCTCGTTGAGCAGGCCGACATCGCTGCTGCGCTCGTTGAAATCGGTGAGTGCTCGCGCCTCGGCGGCGGGCGGGATCGGGCTCAGGCGCAGGCCGACGGTGTCGTCGATGCGGAAGAAGCGGCGCCGCTCCTGCTCCTGTTGCTTGCGATCACCTCGTTCATGCATGGTCATTGTGGGATGGTTTCCTCGCTCCCGATCGCCTGCAGGGCGTTCTCGAGCAGCAGTTCGGTGCTGCGGTCGCCGAGCACGATGATCTCGACGCGCCGGTTGCTGGCGCGTCCCTCGGCGGTGTCGTTGGATTCGAGCGGGTGGTTGTCGGCGTGCGCGCGGATCTCCACGCGTTGCGGATCGATCCAGCCGTTCTGGGTCACGGCATGGGCCACCGCCGCAGCGCGTGCCGCCGAGAGCACCCAGTTGGAGGCGAACTCGCGGGTCTGGATCGGGATGTCATCGGTGTGTCCGGCGACCAGGATCTTGCCCTCGACCTTGCTCAACGCCTTGGCGATCTTCTGCAGCACGCCGAGGAACTCGGCGCTGACCCGTGCCGAGGCCGAGGGGAAAGAGCCCTTCTCGCGGATGCGCACTACCACCTGATCGTCGATGGTGGTGACCTCCAGCAAGCCCTTCTTGATCTCCAGTTCGAGCGCCTTCTCGACCTCTTCGGCCTTCTTCTGCGCATCGATCACCGCCGGGTCGACGATGCGTAGCTCCGACTTGAGATCGTCGGCGGTCTGCTGTCGGACCTCGTTGACCACCGTCGGCTGAGGCTGCGCCGGGGAGAACTCCTGGGCGATGATGCTGGTGCCCTTGGGGATGTCGTCGGCATCAACCATGCGTTGCACGCCGAAGGCCATCTTCATCGAGCCGGCGATCTGCTTGTACTTGAGCACGTCCATCTCGGAGAAGGACAGCAGCAGCACGAAGAAGACCATCAGCAGCGACATCAGGTCGGCGAAGGTCGACATCCAGGCCGGCGCGCCGGCCTCGCACTCGACCTCTTCGCATTCACATTCCTCGGCCATCGCCCGCTACCTCCGCTTGCTGTTGTGCGGACGGCATCAGCCGTCCTTGTCGCCGCTCTGGCGCTGGCTCTCGGGCAGATAGGTCATCAGCATTTGCTCCAGCACGCGCGGGTTGACGCCCTCCTGGATCCCCGAGATCGACTCCAGGATCAATGACTTGTTGAGTTTCTCCTCGATGCTGCGCAGTTTGAGCTTCTCGGCGATGGGGATGGCAAAGGCGTTGGCGATCACCGCGCCATAGAGCGTGGTGAGCAGGGCGACGGCCATCGCCGGGCCGATCGCCTTGGGGTCGTCCATGTTGGCGAGCATCTGCACCAGACCGATCAGGGTGCCGATCATGCCCATCGCCGGGGCGACGTCGCCGGTGGCCTTGAACACGCTGTAGCCGGCCTCCTGACGTTGGATGGTGAGGTTGATGTCCTTGCTGAGCACCTTCTGCACCACCTCCGGGGGATGGCCGTCGATGCACATGCTGATGCCGGTCTCGAGGAAGGGGTGGGAGATCTCGCGACCCTCGAGCGCGAGGATGCCCTCCTTGCGTGCGACATTAGCCAGCTCGACGGCCTCTTCGATCAGTGTCTGCGGGGCCACGTTCTTGCTGAAGAAGGCCCCCATGGCGACCTTGAAGCTGCCGATGAACTGTCCCATGGTGGCGCGGAACATCACCGCGAATGCGGTGCCGCCGATGACGATCAGCAGCGAGGGGACGTTGATGAAAAGCATGACGTCGCCACCGAGCGCGATCGCGCCGATGATGACACCGCTGGCACCGATCATGCCCAGTAAGGTCGCCAGATCCACTTCGTCTTCTCTCCTGTTGCGCCCGTATCGAGGTGTCTCGCCATCATCGGGCGCCATGCGCCCTGGGTCGGTCGTGCCCCGTCGTTATCGTCGCACGGACCATGGTTGGGTGGTCTGGCGAGTTGCGCGCGGGGTCGGCGGTGACGGGGGACCCGCTCCGAGGTCGATGGCTTGTCGTCCCGCGAAACGCTCGACATGGTGCGGCGCGTCGCGGCTTTCCAGGGGAAAACGATGATTTTCCGGGTGTCGGTCACGTTTTCCGCGCCGACCGTCCAATACACGCACTCACTCGGAGGTGTCGGATCGGCGGCCCGCAACCACAGATTGTCAGCGATCGGTTGCCGAGGGTCCAGCGCACGATGACCGTGTGCTCGGTGCCGCTCGGTGTCAGGTTATAGAATGAGCGATTGCCCCGAGTCATGCCGCCCGCCGTCGATGAACACTCCCCAAGATATCTTCTCCTACCGTCGCTACTGGGCCCACAAGTTCGGCACCGCCCCGGAGCTGCCGATGAGCCGCGCCGAGATGGACCTGCTCGGCTGGGACAGCTGCGACGTCGTCATCATCTGTGGTGATGCCTATGTCGATCACCCCTCCTTCGGCATGGCCATCATCGGCCGGGTGCTCGAGTCGCAGGGCTTTCGTGTCGGCATCATCGCCCAGCCCGACTGGACCACGGCGGAGGACTTCCGCCGTCTGGGCCGACCGAACCTGTTCTTCGGCGTCACCGGCGGCAACATGGACTCGATGGTCAACCACTACACCGCCGAGCGCCGGTTGCGCTCGGATGACGCCTACACCCCGGACGCCGTGCCCGGACGGCGTCCGGACCGCGCCGCCGTGGTCTATGCCCAGCGTGCGCGCGAGGCGTTCAAGGGGGTGCCGGTGGTACTCGGCGGGATCGAGGCGAGCCTGCGGCGCATCGCCCACTACGACTACTGGTCGGAAACGGTGCGACGCAGCGTCCTCGCCGACTCCAAGGCCGATCTGCTGCTGTTCGGCAACGCCGAGCGGGCGCTGGTCGAACTCGCTCACCGGCTCGCCGCCGGCGAGCCGGTCGAGACTATCCGCGATCTGCGCGGCACCGCCTTCATGACCAAGGGGCCGCTCGCCGGCTGGAGCGAACTCGACGCCGGCGTGCTCGATTGTCCCGGGCGGGTCGATCCGCACCCCAACCCCTATGCCGAGCAGCCGCCCTGTCCCGAGACCCCGCCGCCGCGCCCGCCGGTGCCGGCGCGCGCCGAGCGCGCCCATACCGTGATCCGGTTGCCGTCGTTCGAGCAGGTCCGCGACGACCCGGTGCTCTACGCCCATGCCTCGCGGGTGTTCCACCTCGAGACCAATCCGGGCAACGCCCGCGCCCTGGTGCAGGCGCACGGCGCGCGCGACGTCTGGCTCAATCCGCCGCCGATCCCGCTGACCACCACCGAACTCGATCGCCTCTTCGAGCTGCCCTTCGCGCGTCGTCCGCACTCGAGCTATGGCGATGCGCGCCTGCCGGCCTGGGAGATGATCAGCTGTTCGGTCAACATGATGCGTGGCTGCTTCGGCGGCTGCAGCTTCTGCTCGATCACCGAGCACGAGGGGCGCATCGTGCAGAGTCGCTCGGAGGCCTCGGTGCTGCGCGAGGTCGAGGAGATCCGCGATCGCACCCCCGGCTTCAAGGGCTCGATCTCGGACCTCGGCGGTCCCAGCGCCAACATGTGGCGGATGGCCTGCAAGAACCCCAGGGCGCAGACCGCCTGCCGGCGGCTCTCGTGCATCTATCCGCAGATCTGTCGCAACCTCGACGCCGACCACGCGCCGCTGATCGAGCTTTATCGCAAGGCGCGCGCGGTCTCCGGGATCAAGCGCATTCGCATCGCCTCGGGGCTGCGCTACGACCTCGCGCTGCGCTCTCCGGCCTATATCCGCGAGCTGGTCACCCATCATGTCGGCGGTTATCTCAAGATCGCTCCCGAGCATACCGAGGCCGGGCCGCTGGCGATGATGATGAAGCCCGGGATCGAGATCTTCGACCGCTTCAGCGAGCTGTTCGAGCGCTACTCGCGCGAGGCTGGCAAGGAGCAGTATCTGATCCCCTACTTCATCGCCGCCCACCCCGGCACCACCGACCTCGACATGGTCAACCTCGCGCTCTGGCTCAAGCGTCACGGGCTGCGCGTCGATCAGGTACAGGCCTTCCTGCCGACCCCGTTGTCGCCGGCCTCGACCATGTACCACACCGGTCTCAACCCGCTCAAACGGGTCCATCGCGACGCCGAGCGGGTGGTGGTGCCGCGCGGTCAGCGTCAGCGCCGGCTGCACAAGGCGCTGCTGCGCTATCACGACCCCGAGAACTGGCCGCTGCTGCGTCGCGCGCTCAAGGACATGGGACGCGCCGATCTCATCGGCAACGGCAAGCGCCACCTGGTGCCGAGTTTCCAGCCTGCTGGCACCGGCGGCGCTCCCGAGGGGCGGCGGCGTCCCGACGGCAGTGTGGCGCGCCCTGCGCGACGCCCATCGTCCTCGCCCCAGCGCAAGGCCGGGCGCGGGTCGGCCAAGCCGAACGTCGGGACGGAGGGGCGGCGCAAGGCCGAGAAGGGACGTCGCCCCGCCGTCGGGCGTGGCGGCGGCAAGGGCCGCCGCGAGCGCTAGCCGTAGTAGATATCGCGATAGGCGCGATAGATGGCGAGGAACAGCAGCGGGATCACCACCAGCAGCCCGAGCATCAGCGGGAGCGAGCCGACGATCAGCAGTCCGAAGGCCACCAGGCCATAGACCAGGAAGGGCAGGATGTTGCGCAGACAGCCGATGAAGCTCAGCTTGAAGGCGCGCAGCACCGCCACGCCCTCGATCGCCACCAGCGCCGGCGCGAACAGGGTCGCCATCACCAGCGGGATGACCAGCAGCGCGATCACCGCGACCATCCCCAGCACCACCCCGGGGGCCATGGTCGCCATCGGGTCGACCGCGGCCGGATCGAACGGCGCGCCGGTCATCGGGGTGAGGGCGGCGGCGCCGAGTCCGAGCCCGAGCATCAGCAGCATGATCACCGCGACGATGGCGATGGTCAGGGCGAGATAGAGCGCCCCGATCAGCGCCAGGGGGCCGGGCCGGGTGCTGAAGCCGGCGAACAGATGGGCGACGCCGAAACGCTCGCCGCGATATTGCGCATGAGCGCCGAGCATCAGCCCGCCGGTGAACATCGGACCGAGCACGGTGCTGGCGAGGCCGCCGACCACCGGTACCAGGTTGACGACGATCAGGATCAGATAGAACACCACCAGGGCGCCGATCCAGGGCAGCGGCTGGGCGCGGAACAGCGACCAGCCGTCGGCCACCCAACCCCAGCCGCGTCCGGCGCCGACGGCGACCGGATCCTGGAGCTGGTCGTCGCCGGTGTCGGCGCACGGCGGGGTGAGGTCGGCCTGGGGCGGGGCATAGGGGTCGGCGGCCTCGGGGCGCGTCTGGTTGGCCTGGTAGCGCTCGGCGACCACCCCGCAGGCCTGGCAGACCCCGGTCACCGGCGAGACCTCCAGGGCGCCGCACTTGGGACAGCGTGTGGCGCCGCTCATCGACGGGCGCTCGTCGCGCGCCGGGACGGCGGTCTCCGGGGCCTCCTGCGGCGTGTCCTGGCGCTCGATGCGCACCATCAGCCCGATCGCCTCGAGCGCCTCGCGATAGCGCTCGGCCTTGTGTTCGGGCAGGTCGTGCTTGAGCGTCTGCTCGGCGCCGCCGAGGAGGATCTCGCGGGCCTGCTCCTTGCGCATGCGGAACTTGGCGGCGAGTTCGGGGACCACCGTCTGGACCTTCTTGCCAGGGGCGAGTTCACCGGTGAATACGATGCGATAGCGTGCTTCCATCGATACGGTTCCTGTGGTTGGACGCGGGAATCCGGGTCAGGCGGTGAGCCGCTTCAGCCAGGCGAGGATACCGGGTTCGGCGGCCCAGACATCGCGCATCGCTTCGCGATAGAGCCAGGCCTGATCCTCGCCGCCTGGGGTGATCCCGTGCGGGTCGAGCTGCGGGCGCTTGATGCGTTTGCGGGTGAGGTAGTGGGGGATGCGCGGCAGTCGGTGCATCGCCCGTCCCAGCGCCTGCCGGGCGCGTTCCTGGCGACCGAGACGATAGAGCGCGAGTACCTCGCCATAGGCGAGGTCGGCCAGCAGGTCGTCGGGGAAGCGCGCGGCGAGCGCCAGCGCGTGCTCGTCGAGCCCGACGCGCAGATAGTGGTTCATCAGCTCGGCGCGTACCCCGTGGTTGTCCTGGGGATTGAGCCGCAGCAGTGTCTCGAGAGTGGCGGTCGCGGCCTCCTGTTCGTCCTCGGCGGCGAGATAGAGATAGCGCCGGAAGAGCAGTCGCAGCGCCGGGCGATTGGCGGTGATCGACCACGGCAGATGGTCATGACCGCCTGCCGGCACCGCCGAGGTGATCATCGACCAGGCGCGTTCGAGCAGGGGACGCAGCAGGGCGTTCGCCATCCACGGCAGGGCGCTCTCGGGGTGGGCGTAGAGCGCGGTGGCGAGATCGTCGAGTACCTCCAGGCTGTCGGCCAGCTCGGGGTGGCCGAGCAGGTGGTCGAGCCATGCGGTGTCTTCCCAGATCGCGTGGGCGTCGTGGGGCGCGAGCTGGATCGAGGTCGGCTTGTCGCTGGGGAAGCGGGCACGCCAGCGCCGCTCGATGCGGCGCGTCGCGACCGGGGCGCGCAGTTGCGCCGGGCTGCTCCAGACCGCGCCCTCATCCGCCTCGATGGGTGCGTGATCCGCTGGCGCGCCCTCGAACAGCGCCAGTTGGCCGGCCGCGATCTCTGGGAGATGATCGCGTGCCGGGACCGCGTCGAGCCGTGGCAGCGGGCGTGCGGTTGCCACCGTCATCCAGTCGTGCAGGTCCACCAGGTCGGGGTCGAGTGAGTCGGCATGGGTGTCGACCAGGGCCGTCTGGGGGTCCTCGATGGCCTGGGCGAGGAAGTCGAGGAAGCCCGGCTCGACCTCGCCCTGGCGGCGGAAGCGGTGCAGCCAGAAACGCGCGCGCTCGCGCGCCAGTCGATCGCGGTGCTGGGCGGCGAGCAGGGTGATCTCGAGCAGCGCGGTGCCGGGCGAGTCGGGGCCGTTGCGCAGCGCCTCGGTGAAGGCCGCGGTGGCCTGCTCGAAGTCGCCCTCGTCGATCGCCATGGCGCTGCGGCGCTGCCAGGCCGCGGCGCTCAGCACGCGGTTGTCGCCGTTGCTCAGGCGTTCGAGGAAGGCGCGCTTCTTGCGCCAGTGATCGAGCCGGTCATAGGCGTCGCAGAGCAGATCGAGCGCCGGCTCGTAGCGCGCGTCGAGCGTGGCGAGCGAACCGGCGAACAGCGGCTCGAGCAGATTGACGACACGGCGCGGGTGGTCCTCCTCGAGCCAGCGGTCGGCGACCCGCGCCAGCAGCGGCCCGGGCACCGCGCCGAGGCGCAGAGCCTCGCGCAACTCGCCGTCCGAGAGCTCGTCGAGCAGGAACTCCCAGATCAGTTCGGTGGACAGCTCGGGCAGCTCCTCGAGCGTGGCGCAGCAGTCGCGGTAACGTTGTCCCGAGCCGCAGGGGCAGGGGGCGTCGTCGGCGAGATCGCTCAGCGGGCTGGGTCGGAAGCCATTGGCCGGCGTCGGCGCGGCGTTCCAGATCGCCATCCCCAGCAGCCCGGCGAGTCGGCGGTGTTCGTCGTCGTCGAGGGGGCCGACCGAGAGCCCGAGCAGGTCGGGGATCTGTGCCTGCGCCCAGGCGAGGAACTCCTCGGGACCGGCGGCGGCGAGAATGCGTCGGATCGATTGGACGATGACTTGCTCGAAACGATCGGTTTCGGCGCTTTCTGGGTGGAACATGACGCGTTCCTCCGCGCAGTTCGGGGCGCATGCTCCACGATCGCGCCCCGTCGGTTCGGCGTCGCCCGGGCAGTGTACGGACCCAGATCCGGCCCGGCGCGTCTCCGGGAGACAGTGCTGGAAACCATTGTAACCCGTCACCTCGGGCTTGTGTGGCCTGGTGCCGGGGTCTGGGGCGTTATAGTTGGGGCGATCCATTGCGTTGCCCGCGTGCCCCGCTCATGACTGAGACCGACTGCTCAAGCCCATCTGCAAAACGCCCCGCCGCGGCCACGCCTCGCCTGCGGGTGTTCGTCTCCTCGCCCTCGGATCTCGAGTACGAGCGGGCGCTGATGCGCGACCTGATCCTCGCCCTGGCGCGCGAGTACCGCCCCTACTTCGATCT
This sequence comes from Marichromatium purpuratum 984, assembly GCF_000224005.2. NCBI lineage: Bacteria > Pseudomonadati > Pseudomonadota > Gammaproteobacteria > Chromatiales > Chromatiaceae > Marichromatium > Marichromatium purpuratum. The sequence goes on along the minus strand of NZ_CP007031.1, from coordinate 3,451,507 downwards.
CTCTGCGGTGCTCTGGGAGGAGGAGGCGCTGACCGCGGCGCAGAGCTTCCAGGCCGGACTGGTGCGCCCGGCCGAGTGCGAGATCGTGCTGGTGATGCTGTGGACCCGGCTCGGTACCCCGCTCGCCGAGCAACCCTATGGCGGCATGACCGGGACCGAGTGGGAGTTCGTCGATGCGGTCGAGGCCTCGGCGCGGGCCGGCTCCCCCGAGGTGCTGGTCTATCGCAAGCAGGCGCCCTGTCTGGTCGATGTCAACGACGCCGCGCGCACCCGCGAGGCGGTGGAGGAGCGCCAGCGCCTCGAGACCTTCTTCCAGCGCCATTTCTTCAACCCCGACGGCAGCTTCAAGCGCGCCTTCCGCCAGTTCGAGGACGCGCGCGCGCTGCGCGAGCTGGTCGAGGGTCAGCTGCGCAAGCTGCTCAACCGTCGCATCAGCGCCGAGCGCCGCGCGAGCGTCGGCGTCGCCGACTGGCGTGGCTCGCCGTTTCGCCCCGAGCGCGCCTTTGCGCTCGCCGACGAGCCGGTGTTCACCGGGCGCGAGACCGAGGTGCGCGAGCTGGTCGTGCGGCTCGAACGGCTGCGCGCGCGTGGTCGTGGCCTGCTGCTGATCAGCGGTCCCAGCGGCGTGGGCAAGAGTTCGCTGCTCCACGCCGGGCTGCTGCCGCGACTGTTGCGTCCCCTGCTCTTCGCCGGGGTCGACGGCTGTCGCTGGTGTGCCCCGGATCTTGCCAGCGCCCGCCCGCTGCGGGCGCTGGCCGTGGCGCTCTGCGCGCCGGCGGTGCTCGGTGATACGCTCGCCGGTAGCGGGCTCGATGCCGCCGCGCTGGCGCGGCTGCTGGCGCGCGACCCCGAACTCGGCGCCGGCCAGATCGGCGCCGCGCTCGATCGGCTGCAGGGCGCCGAGGGTGGCGAGTCGCGCCTGGTGCTGATCGCCGACCCGTTCGATCCCTTGCTGGCAGATGTCGCGCTCGAGGCGTCCGAGGCCGAGGCCTGCGCGCGCGCGCTCGCCGCGCTCGCCCGCTCGGGGCGGATCTGGGTGATCGCCACCCTGCGCGACGACGCCCTGAGCGGGCTTGCGGACCTGCCCGAAATCGCCACCCTGATCGATGACGAGGCCTGGTATCCGTTGGCGCCGATCGCCCCGGCGCGCATCCGTCAGTTGATCGAGATCCCGGCGCGGATCGCCGGGATCGAACTCGCCGAGGAGAGCGCCGTCGGCGAGCGCGGTCTGATCGAGCGCCTGGAGTCCGACCTCGCCGTCGTGCGCCACTGGTCGCCGTTGCTCGAACTGGTGCTCGAAGAACTCCTCGAGGCCGCCGAGCGGCGTGGTGTGCGGCGACTGGTGGTGACCGACTATCACGCGCTGGGCGGCGTCGAGGGACTGCTGCGCACGCGCGCCGAACGACTCTGGTCGCGGCTCGATGCGACGGTGCGCGCAACACTGCCGGTGCTCTGTCGCGCCCTGCTGGCACTGGAGAGCGACGAGCAGCAGCGGCCCGGCGTGCGCGATGGTGATCTCGCCACCCTGGCCGCTCACCCCCAGGCAATGGCGCTGCTCGCGCCCCTGGTCGCGGCACGGCTGGTGGTGATCGAACGCGATCCCGAGAGGGCGGCGCCGGCGGCCGCGCCGCCACCGACGTTCGGTCTGGCGGCAGCGTTGCAGCGGCTGCTGGCGCAGAGCCGTGAGGAATGGCTGGTGCGGGTCGGTGGCTGGCGCGAGATGCGTCCCGTCGACGAGGAGCGCGCGCCAGCCGAGCGGCCTTGCGAACGACCCGCCTGGGCCGAGGGGCGCGCGGTGGTGCGATTGGTCCATCCGGCGTTGGCACGCTGCTGGCCGGTGCTGCGCGATTGGGCGGGCGCGCCGGAACATGCCCGGGCGCTACGGCTGCGCTATCGGTTGTCTCGTCAGGCGTGGCTGTGGCGGCGCACCGACTGCAATCGTGAGTACCTGCTCGGCGAGGCCGGGCATGCCGCGCTCGCCGGCTTCGTCGCCGCTCATGAGGACGAACTCGAAGCGCTCGAGCGCGACTATCTGGCGCACTCACGTGCCCATCTGCTGGCGCAGCGTCGCCGCAACCGCTGGGTGCGATTGACCGGGATGGCGCTGCTCGGGCTGCTGCTGGCGGCCAGTGCCGCGGCCTACTGGGCCTGGGACGCCTCGCGTCAGGCCACGCTCAATCTCCAGTACAGCCGGCTCAAGGAGGCCGCGGCGGCAGTCGCGCTGGGCAACACCCCGGAGGCCGTGGAACTGGCGATCGGTGCCGCGCCCCACTTGCCGGCGGCGGCCACCGACACCCTGGCGCGCGCCTTCACCCGCAACCGTCTGCTGGCGATGGCCGAGGCGCCGGGGGCCGATCCCGAGCGACCGCTGCCGCCGGCCTTCAGTGACGACGGCGCCTGGTTGGCGACCCTTTCGCACGCCGATGGCGCGCGGCTGTGGCGGCTGCGCGACGGGCACTTCGTCGCCATCGGGATGCTTGCTCCGCCGGGGGCGGCGCTCGAGGCGTTGCGGGTGAGCGGTGGCGGCGATGCCGTCGAGGTGTTCGGCATCGGCGCCGCCGGGGTGTGGCGCCTGCCGCTGGAGGCGCCGCGCGCGCCGGACTGGCGCTGCGTCGGCGCGCCCGGCGGGGTGCTCGCGCTCGCCCCGGACGGGCGCGGGTTGGCGCTGACCCGGGTCGTCGACGCGGGCGTTGCGGTGTGCATGGTCGATCTCGCCACGCCCGGGCGGGTGCGCTGGCAGCGGGTGGTGCACCAGGCCGAGATCCGCAGCCTCGACTTTTCCCCCGACGGCACGCTACTGGCGACCGCCTCGCGTGATGGCTGGGCGTTGCTGCTCGATGCTGCCGGCGGTGTCGAGCGGGTGCGGCTGCCGCCCGGCGGTGCGCTCGATCGTCCCGCCAATCGCGCCCGCTTCGATCATGCCGGCGAGCGGGTGGCGGTGGCCTCGGCCGACGAGCGGGTGCGCCTCTATGGGCTCGATGGTCGGCTGTTGAGCACCCTCGGCGCCCTGGAGCGCGACGGTCGCACCCTACGGGTGCACGAGAGCGCGGTACGCGATCTCGCCTTCTCCCCCGACGATCGCTTCCTGGTCGCCGTCGACGATGCCGGTCAGGTGGTGCGCTGGACGCTGGCGAGCGGGGCGGCCGAGGTGCTCGGTCATCACGGGCTGAGCGTCGAGCGGGTGGAACTCGTCCCCGGGGACGAGGAGGCACTGGTGCTCAGCGCCTCGCTCGACAAGACCGCGCGACTGTGGGGGGTGGAGACCGGACGGGAGTTGGCGGTGTTCAGCCACGACGGTCCGGTCTCGGGGGCACGCTTCAGCCGCGACGGGTCACGGGTGCTGACCTACTCGGCGCGCGACGGCTCGGCGCGACTGTGGTCGGTGACACCGGCTGACGGACTCTCGTTCCGGCTCGAACAGGACGACCACGTCTGGCACCTGGCGTTGGCCGCGCCTGGCGACGGCGCCGAGGTGCTGATGGCCACCGCCGCCTTCGACGGACGGGTCGAGCTGTGGAGTCACGATCGCGCCCACCCCGAGGCACCGCCACGGCTGCTGCGTCGGCTGCAGCACGCCCCCGAGGTACGGGTGCGTCGGGTCGGCTTCTCACCCGGTGCGCGTTGGTTGGCGAGCGCCGGGTTCGACGGCGCGGCGCGGGTGTGGGATCTCGAGAGCAACACCAGTTGTCGTGCCCAGGTCGATCCGCGCTGTGCCGACCCCGAGGCGGCGGGATGCGCTGGTGTTCATGAGGTGCTGTTCGCCCCCGACGGGCGCTGGCTGCTGACCGCCGCCGAGGTCCCCGAGGCACCGCTGCGGCTGTGGGACCCGGTCGACTGCAATGCTCTGCCGTTGCCCAGCGCCTTCGCCCACGACGGCCACGGCGTGGTCGCCGCGGCGGTGGGTGCGAGCGCCGACGGTGCGCTGCTGGTGGCCAGTGGCGATGCCGCCGGCACCCTGCGGGTGATGCGGCGCGAGCCCGGGGCACGTTGGCAGCGACTCTGCACCCTGGAGGCGCACCAGGCGGCGGTCACCGACCTCGCCCTCGCCCCCGACGGCAGCGCCCTGGCGAGCGCCGGAGAGGACGGCCGGGTGGCGTTGGTCGAGCTCGACGGCGCCGGTTGCGCCGCGCCGCGTCTGCTCGATGCCGGTGCCGGGCTGGTCTACGCGGTCGGTTTCGCCCCCGATGGCGGTGCTTTGGTCAGTGCCGCGCAGGACGGGCGCGCCTATCTGTGGACCCGCGCCGGGGTGGCGCTGGCGACCCTCGTCGGCCATCGCGACCGGGTCTACAGCGCCGAGTTCAGCCCCGACGGCCAGTGGCTGCTGACCGCCGCGCGCGACGGCGAGCTGCGGTTGTGGCGGCGTCCGCGCCGTGCCCAGGACGCGCCGCTGGCCGCCTATCTGGTGCTCGACGCTGCGCTTGGCGGGGTCGCCTACGCCCACTTCAGCCCCGACGGCAACAGCCTGGGCGCGGCCTACTGGGAGAACGCCGCGGTGTGGTGGCGGCTGTGGAACGAGTCGCCCGAGATCGATCCGGCCTGGGTGCGGACCTGGGGCCCCGAGCGCGCCCGTCTGGCGCTGATTCGCGAGGCGATGCGCTTCCAGCGCGGCGACTGAGCGCGTCTCAGCCGAGGGTCAGCACCAACACCCCGAGCAGCATGATGCTCGCCCCGAGCAGCCGGGTGCGCGGATAGGGCTCGGCGAACAGCCAGCGCCCGAGCAGCACCGAGAAGATCCCGGCGCTGCGCTTGACCGCCATCACATAGGAGGCGAGCGCCAGGCTGAGGGCGATCTGGTCGGCGATGCGCATCAGCGCGAACAGCACCCCGAGCAGCAACAGCGGGCGGATCTCGCGCAGCGCGGTGGCGCCGGTGAGCTCGGCGTAGAAGCGCCGGTCCTGCAGCCCGAACACCACCAGCAGCACCAGCGGGTTGACCATCGCCACCATCACCGCGAACGACAGCGGGTCGCTGAGCTGGATGCCGATACGACCGAACACGCTGGCTGCGGCGAAGCAGGCGGCGGCGAGCAGCGCCAGGCGCCGACCCGGGGTGCGCAGCGGGCGGTGCCAGCGGATGCCCTGCTCGTCGATCCCCAGGGTATAGCCGCCGAGGATCAACAGCCCCACCCCGAGCCAGCCGAGCGGCGCCGGCAGCGCCCCGGTGAGCAGCCACTCGATGGCGATCGCCAGCCCCGGGGTGAGGGTCATCAGCGGCCCGACCAGCGACACCTCGCTGCGGTGCAGCGCGGCGTTGAGCGCCCAGCCGCCGAGCCCGGAGAGCACCCCGCCGCACAGCACCGCCAGCACATAGGCCGGTTGGTGCAGCGGGAAGTCGTGATACCAGAGGATCAGCGGCAGGGTCACCGCGAGGCTGGCGAGGTTGACATAGAAGGTCAGCGCGCGCGCCGAGAAGCTCGGGCTGAGGCGCTTGGTGACGGCCAGGCGCGAGGCGTGGAAGAAGGCCGAGGCCAGCGCGAACAGGATCCAGATCTGGGCGAAGGCGGCGAGGTCCATGGGCTCGGTTCAGCGCCAGCCGGTGGCCGCCCCGTGGAAGCGGGCGAGGGTCTGCGGTGCGACCGCGAGCTGGTCGCGGTTGGCGCGTGCGAAGTCTTGCTGGAAGGCGAGACGCTGGCGCCACTGCGCCGGGCTCAGGGTGCCGACACCGCGGACGATGCGCACGCAGGGCAGGGCGTCGATACCGAGCAACCCGGCCCCGCCGATGCCGCAGAAGAGCTTGGGCTGGATGCCCAGCTCGATCTCGCGCGCGGCGAGCGGTGGTGCGGTGGTGCGGGTGCGTGCCGGCACGCGCAGGGTGAGCGCATAGCTCGGCTGGTCGAGGGTCATCAGCTGCTGGCGCCGCGCCGGGGTGGCGCGCGCCAGCCGCGCGGCGGTCGCCGGGTCGAGGTCGCGCAGCCGCTCGGCCAGCGCCGCCAGCTCGGCGCGGCTCGCCGCCGAGCCGTCGAGCGCCTCGAGCGCCGCGCGCCGCGCCGCCACCGGGCGCAGCCGGTGGCGGCGCCAGGGCGCGGGCGGGGTGCGCTGGCCGGTGAGGGCGGCGAGCAGCTCGCCGGCGAGCCCGTCGAGACACTGGTGGAGCCGCGCGATCAGGGCGGCGAAGGCGGGGGTCGCCAGGGTCTCCCAGCCGGGCAGGCGCAGGGTGCAGCCGAGCGGGTCGAGCCCGGCGAGCTGGCGCGCCGGGTCGACCGGCACGACCCGCGCGCCGGGGATGCCGAGCGGCAGTGCGGCGAGTCGCTCGGCGATCAGCCGGGCGCCGGGCAGGGTCGCGGGGTCGAGCGCCTGGCGGCGCTCGCGCGGGGCGAGCGCGGCGAGCGCGGGCTGGGGCGCGCTGAGCGGCGCCAGCTCGCTCGCGTCCCAGTGGATCAGGTGCAGGTGGAGCTGCTTGGACGCCTGCACGCTCTCGCGGTCGCGGGTGTGGGGGTCGCAGTTGAGGGCGAGATGGAGCTGGCCGCCGTCCAGTCCGAAGCGCTCGATCACCGCGGGGTCGGAGACGAAGCGCACGAAGTTCAGCGCGCAACTCCAGAAGCGCGTGGCGCTCGCCGGGTCGAGTGCGTCCGGGGTGGCGCCGGCCCTGGGGGCGACCAGCATCAGGTCGTGACCGGCATGGGGCGCGGTCTTGTCGATCAGCAGCAGTTCGCGGGTGTCGGCGTCGCCGATCCGCGCGATGGTGCGACGGGCGAAGCGGACCTCGGGGTCGGGATCGGTGAGTTCGCGCGCGCTCGGCGCATAGTCCGGCGGCAGCGCCGGGATGCGCACCGCCCCCCAGGCCACCGGCATGGTCGCGGCGGCCGCCGGCAGCAGCGCGGCGAAGGGGTCGGACGCGCTCATCGCCACCCCGGGCGTTGCGTCGCGAGCGCCGTCACCGCCTGCTCGACCAGACGTGCGGCGAGTCGCTCGAAGGCCGCGGCCATCGCCGCCGGGCTGGACTCGGCGAGCGGCTCGTCGAGCGTCAGGCGGGTGCGCCACAGCGGCGTCCTCGCGCGTGCCCGCTGCAGGGTCAGGCCGAGGGTGGCGGCGACCCGGGGCGGGGCGGCCTCGGGCAGGTGCTCGAAGCGGATCAGCTCGCCGCTGAGGACGTAGTCGGCCTCGACCCGCTCGGCCGGGGCGTGTACCCGGGCGAAGGGACCGGTCGCGCGCAAGCCCTCGGCGAGGGCGTCGGCGAGCGCGCCGGGCAGCGGCTCCTCCCACAGCAGGCTGTCGTAGCGTCCGACCTCGCGCGGCTCGGTGCCGGTGCGATAGAGGATCTGGCGACCGCCGAGGAAGCCGCGCGCGGCCAGGTCGCGCACCTGCACGCTGGCGTCGAGCCGGGCGGTGGTGGTCGAGGGCGGTGGCGGTGGTGCGAGACGGTAGAAGCGGTCGCGCTCGATCGGCTCGCCGCCGGCGCAGGCGACGAGCAGCAGGGGCGCGAGCAGCAGCAGTGGACGGATCAGCGGAACCATGGGGTGCGTTCCTCGGTGGGATGGCCCTGGAGCAGGCTGGCGGGGTTCTCGCGCAGCGCGCGCGAGAGCGCCGAGAGGTTGCGGCTGGCGTCCTCGATGTTGGTGAGGATCGGCAGCAGCGCGTTGTTCATGGTCTGCAGCAGCGCCTGGGTGTCATCGAGGCTGTGGCGCAGCGCCGGGCGGTTGTCGGCGACCAGGGCGCGGACCTCGTTGGCGAGCGCGCCGTAGTCGGCCACCGCGCGTTCGAGCGCGTCGCGCTGCGCGGCCACCGCACCGCTGACCTCGGCGAGGTTGGTGGTGAGCGCCTCGACCGCCTCCAGGGTGGCGGCGATCGACTCGCCGTCGACGGCGGCGTCGAGCTTGGCGGTGAGCGCGCGCAGATGATCGAGCGCGCCGGCGAGCCGTGCCTGGTTGCCGGTGGCCGCCTCGCCGGTGCCGAGCAGCGCCTCGATGGTGGCGATCTGGCGGGCGATGCTCTGCAGCGCCGGGGTGATGGTCTCGGCGACCAGGGTGTCGAGGCTCGCGGTGAGCGCACCGAGCTGGCCCATCAGGTCCGGCTCGGGGGCGAGAGTGGGGAGTTGCGCCCCGGGCGCGAGCCGGTTGGCCGAGGTGCCGGGGGCGATCTTGATCGCGCTGCCCTCGAGCAGCCCAGCCGAGCCGATCCGCGCCCGGCTGTCGGCGGCCAGCGGCCAGTCGTCGGCGATCCGCAGCAGCGCGCGGAAGCAGGGGCGCAGCGGCGCGCGTTCACCGCAGGGGGTGGGCTCGGCGGCGCTGGCGAACACCGGCTCGATGCGCTCGACCCGGCCGATGCGGTAGCCGTCCTGGATCACCGGGATGCCGGGGGCGAGCCCGGTGGCGTCGGGAAAGGTCGCCACCAGGCGGTAGCCCTCGCCGAGCCGTCCCGGCCACAGCACCACCAGCAGGGCGACGAAGGCCGCCGCCATCAGCACCACGAACAGCCCGGCGGCGCGCAGGTCGCGACGCATCGCCCGTCCCTGACGCTTGCCCGGGGCGTCGATCTCGGGCGGCGAGTAGAGCCGTTCGAGCCGCTCGCTCATCGCCACCCCCGCAGCGCCGCGCGCAGCTCGATGCGCTCGGCGGCGGCCTCGCGCAGCGCGGCGCTCGGCCCGGCGTAGACGGCCCGACCGTGGTCGAGCACCAGCGCGTGCGCGCAGTGGGCGAGGAGCGCGGCCGGGGTGTTGTCGATGGCGATCAGGGTCATGGCACGGTTGCGTCGCACGGTGTCGAGCATCTCCAGGATTTCGCCGAGCGCGCTGGGGTCGAGACCGTCGCCGACCCCGTCCCAGACCAGCAGGTCGGGTTGGTGGATGAGTGCGCGGGCGAGTTCGACGCGTCGCCGCTGGCCCAGCGAGAGTGCGCGCGGCGGGTGGTGTTCGAGTCCGTCGAGCCGTAGCAGGGTGACCACCAGTCGTGCCGCGCGTGCCAGCTCGGCGCGGCGCAGCGGTGTCTCGCGCAGCGGCAGCAGCAGGTTCTCGAGCACGCTGCGATCGGCCAGCAGCGAGCCGCCCTGGAGCACCGCACCGAGGCGTCGGCGCAGTTGGCGCATCGCGCCGCCGTCGAGCCGCGCGAGGTCCTGCCCGAACAGGGCGATTGTACCCGCCGAGGGGTGGTCGAGTCCCAGCACCAGTCGGCTGAGCAGGCTCTTGCCGGCGCCGTTGGGGCCGCAGATCAGCAACCACTCGCCAGCGGGCAGGGTTAGATCGAGGTCGGCCAGCGCGCTGTGCCCGGCGACATGCTGGTAGAGTCCGGCGATGGCAAGCGCCGGTGGTGGGGTGGGATCCGATGACGGGGTGGACATGGTGCGCTCAGCCGATCAGCAGCAGATAGAGCAGGTCCGCGACCAGGATCAGCCCGATCGCGCCGAGCATGGTGGCGGTGGCGGCGCGGGCGATACCGCGCGGGTCGCGCCCGGCGGCGATGCCGTTGACGCAGGCCAGCGGCGCGACCAGCAGGGCGAACAGCGGTGGCTTGACCAAGGCGCCGACGAGGTCGGCCGGGCCGATGGCGTGGGCCAGGGTCTCGACCAGTCGCGCCGGGCTGAGTGCCACGCTCGCCCACAGCCAGACCCAGGTGGTCAGGCCGGTGACCAGCAGGGTCCACACCGCGAAGGCCGCGCTCATCAGCAGCATCGCCAGCAGTGCCGGGGCGAGGGTGTAGCGGATCGGGTCGATGCCGTTGACCAGCAGGCCGTCGAGCTCCCCGCTCACCGCCAGCCCCGCCTGACGCACCGCCAGCGCCACCCCGGCGCGACCGGCGACGAGGATGCCGATCAGCACCGGGAGTAGCTCCAGGGCGATGGCATAGGTCAGCGAGATCAGCAGTGCGTCGGGCAGGGCGAAGCCGGCGAGCAACAGTTCGCCCTGACGCCCGAGGATCAGCCCGAGGACGATGCTCACCAGGGTCAGCGCCGGCAGCACCGAGAGCCCGGACTGGCGCAGCGCGGCGGCGAAGGCCGGCAGGTCGAGCCGGGCGCGACCGCCGAGGATGCGCAGATAGAGCCACAGACAGTCGGCCAGGGCGATGGCGCCGAGGCCGAGTCGTTCGAGCACGCCGGCGGGGCCGGTGAGTGGGCGGTTGGGGTGGTGCATGGTGGGGTCAGTACTCGAAGTCCCAGACGAGCCGCCGTCCCCCGGGGGCGAGCCACAGCCGTTTGAGCGGGCGCGCGCCCGTCTCCGGGGGCGTCGGGTGCCAGGCGATCTCGGCACGCTTGGCGATCCACCCGGCCAGTCCCCCGGCGCCGAGCGGCAGGCGTCGCTCGGCCCGGGCGACCAGATCGAGCAGGGTCGTGCGTGTCGCCGGATCGGTACAGTCGGCGAGCTGTGCCGACAGCGAGCGCTGGTGCAGCAGCCACAGCCCGGTGGCGGGGTGCTCGATCGCCTGGGCGGCGAGTGCGCGGGTGAGCGGCGAGCCGAGGCCGGTGGCGAGCACTAGGGCGCGGTCGGGGTAGCGTGCGTGCAGCCGCCCGAGTGCATCGCTGACGAGTCGGCGCGGTGGCGGGGGCGTCTCGCTGGAGGCGGGCTCGATCAGGGCGACGATCAACAGGCGCTGGATGCCGAGTCCGGCGCGTGCGAGCAGGGTCGGTACGCCGCGTACCGCGAAGCGATCGAGGTCCTTCATCGGTTCGCTGAGGGCGTCGTAGTCGACCAGTTGCGGGTGGTGCTTGCGTGCGTTGTCGCGCACCGGGGCGTGAGTCCAGCCGTCGAGCCGACGGTCGGCGGCCCAGCGCCGGTGCTCGATGCGGGCGAGACGCTCGATCTCGGCTGCGGTGAAGGCGAAGCCCGCGACCCGCTCCTCGGGGACCGCGCGACAGTCGACCACGGCGAGCTTGGCGAGCATGTGGTCGGCCTGGTGGCGGTTGGCGCCGCGGAAGGACTCGGCCAGCCGCGCCCAGGGTTGGCCGCCGGGCTCGCCATCGGGGTCGCGACCCTGGGCGGCGACGCTGTCGCGATAGTGCTCGTGGATGGTGCGTGCGAGCTGGTCGGCGCGCCCGGCAAACAGGGTCTCGGGCGTGCAGGCATCGGCGATCAGCGAGAAGGGCTGGGTCTGGCCGTCCCAGTCGGCGCGTGCGCCGGCTGGCCAGGGCGCGGTGGCCACGGCGATCAGCGCTGGCGAGGTGCCGCTTGCGACGGCGAGTTGTTGGCGCAGCCGGGCGGCGTGCGCGGCGGCCCGTGACGGGTCGCAGATCAGCGCCAGGCTCACCGGCGTGTCGGCATCGAGTGCCGGCGCCTCCGGGGTGGCGCAGCGCAGCTCGGCGATCGTTTCGCCCTGGGGCTGGGTGGCGCGGAACCAGGCGGCGGCCGCCGCTGGGTCGGGGTCGAGCAGGGTGATGCGCAGCCGCCGCTCGCCATAGTGGGCGCCGAGCAGCGCCTGGCGCAGCAACGCCTCGGCCGGTGTCGTGCGACCGACGAGCAGCAGGTGGGGGTGCTGTCCGGCGGCGACGTCGCAGCCGAGGTGCAGCGGCCAGCGCGCGAACAGGGCGCGCGCGCCGGTGGTGGCGAGGTCGAGGGTCTCGACCCGCAGCGGGCTAGCGGCGGCGAGCGTCGACAGCGTCGGCGCTCGTGGGTCGCGATGGATCAGGATCAGTCGGCGCGGACGACGTGCGCCGGCGAGCCGGGTGGCGAGCGCTGCGATCAGGGCGGCGGGGTCGGGCGGGTCGAGCAGGACCACCGGCTGGCTTGCTCGGGGCCGCAGTCGCGCCAGTTGCTCGGGGGGGATTAGCCGGGCGTCGAGCCGGGCGGCGAGCGTTGCGGCCAGCGGTGGGGCACCGCAGACCAGGGGCCGGGGACGCTCGATCATGCCGCCAGCCGTGCCGCGATCCGCGCGGCGAGGGTCGTGGCGGGCGCGGCGAGGTCGAGCGCCTCGATCGCGGCGCGGTGTTCGAGCCCGCCCCGGTGCCAGCGTGCGAGCAGCGCCTCTGTGCTGCCGCCGCTGCCGGCGAGCAGCAGGAGTGGGGCGGGTTCGGCGAGGGCGAGTTCGAGGTCGAGCCGGGTGATCTCGCCGCCGCCGACGGCGAGGGTGAGCCGCGGTCGGGGCCCGGCGAGCAGCGCCGAGATCCGGCGGATCCACGGCGATTCGTCGCCCCAGTGCGCCCCCGGGGTGAGGATCAGGTGGCTGTGGTTGGGCTCGGCGCGGGTGGTGCCGTGCGGCGCGACGGTGGCGCGCGGCGCCACCCCGAGCAGCGGAAAGCGGGCGTGGCAGGCGGCCCGGGCCCGGCCCATCTGCGCCATCACCCCGCAGTCGGTACCGCCGTCGATGACCCTGGTGCCGAGCGCGTCGAGCCGGGGCACGAGTGCGCGCAGCAGCGCGCCGAGCGGCTCGGCGAGCGCGGGGTCGAGCCGCGCCGCGCCGCCGATCAGGGTGAGCACCGGGCGCGGTCGATCGAACCCCAGCGCCGCGAGCATCGCGTCGAGGTCCTCGGAGCCTGGGGGTTCGAGCCGCAGCGGGCCGGGGGCGGTGCGGGTCATCGCGATCGGGGCCTGCTCACTCGGAGCGGTAGTAGACCTCGCCGGCCTCGTCCTCGACGGTGACCACCAGCGGGATGCCCTGGCGGATACTCGCCGAGACCACGCAGAACTCCTCGAACAGGTCCTTGCAGCGGCCGAAGCGCGGTGACTGGGTGACCGCCTCGGTGACGATCAGACGTACCTCGAGCTGGCCGATACGCAGGCGCTTCTGCGCGTTGCGGGTCATCACGCAGCTGGCCTCGGCGCGCAGGCAGCCGGCGGGCGGATCGTCCTTGAACAGACAGAACAGCAGGCTGGCGCCGAGACAGTCGGCGGTGGCGGCGGCGAGCAGGCGCGAGGCGTTGGGCCCGCGGCACTCGCCCAGCGGTGGCTCGCCGTCGAGCAGCAGGTCGGGGGTCTGCGGCCAGTCGAAGGCGACATTGACCTGATATCCCTCGCGCTGCTCGAGCGCGATGCTGAAACGGCCTTCCTCGGACATGGTGGCTCCTGTGGTGCGATGTGTGGCGTCGCTCGGGCGACGCGGTCTGGTTGCAATCCGTGGGTCCGCCGTCCGGGCGCATGGCTGGCCCGAGCCGTGATCCGGACCGCGCCGCGTGGCGGTGTGTCGTCGGGGCCGAGGGCCCGCTCAGGTCTCGATCCGGGTGCCCAGCAGTTCGGCGAAGCGCCGTATCCACTCGGGGTGCGCGGGCCAGGCCGGGGCGGTGACCAGCTGACCGTCGACATAGGCGTTGCTGAGGGTGTCGTTGACCTCGCACCAGCTGCCCCCGGCGCGTTCGAGTTCGGGGCGCACGGCGGGGTAGGCGGTGCACTGCTTGCCCTCGAGGACCCCGGCGGCGGCGAGGATCTGCTGGCCGTGACAGATCGCGGCGATCGGCTTGTCGCCGGCGGCGAAGTGACGCACCAGCTCGATGACGCGCAGGTCGAGGCGCAGGTATTCGGGGGCGCGTCCGCCGGGGATGACCAGGGCGTCGTAGCGGCTGGGGTCGATCTTGTCGAAGTCGGCGGTGATGGCGAAGTTGTGGCCGAGCTTCTCGCTATAGGTCTGGTCGCCCTCGAAGTCGTGGACTGCGGTGCGGACCTTGTCGCCGGCGGCCTTGTCCGGGCAGACGGCATGGACGCTGTGCCCGAGCAGCTGCAGCATCTGGAAGGGGACCATCGCCTCGTAGTCTTCGACATAGTCTCCGACCAACATCAGGATCTTCTTCTCGGCCATGTGTTTCGTCCTCCTGAAACGGCGTCGCGTGGGGGTGGGCTGACTATAACACCGGGATCGCGCGGGGCGTGTGCGGCTGACCAACGATCCACGCCGATCGGGTATGATCGAGTGTTTTGCGGGAGGATCCCTGTCCGTGGCAAGCGGCAACGACGGGCTGGCGCGCGCCGCCGGCTGGATGGGGCTGGCGCTGGTGTCCTTCGCCGCGCTCGCGGTCTCGGCGCGTGAGTCGCTCGCGGCGATGTCCCCGGCGCAATTCCTGTTCCTGCGCACCCTGCTCGGCCTGCCGTTGCTGCTCGCGCTGGGCGGGATGCTGGCGCCGGGGTTCATGCGTACCCGGCGCTGGCGATTGCACCTGTTGCGCAACCTGTTTCACTATGGCGGCCAGCTCTGCTGGATCGGCGCGATCGGGCTGTTGCCGCTGGCGCTGGTGTTCGCGCTCGAGTTCACCACCCCGGTGTGGGCCGCGCTGCTGGCGCTGGTCTTCCTCGGCGAGCGGCTCGGGCATGGCCGCTTGGTGGCGCTGGTCGCCGGCTTGGTCGGTGTGCTGCTGATCACCCGACCGGGGTTGCAGCCGTTCGATGCGGGGCTGGTGCTGGGGCTGTTCGCCGCACTCGGTTTCGCCGTGACCATGGTCGCCACCAAGGGACTGACCCGACACGACTCGGTCTTCACCATCCTGTTCTGGATGCTGGCGATCCAGCTGCTCCTCGGTCTGCCCGTGGCGCTTTGGGTGTGGCAGCCGATCGGTTGGGGCGAGTTGCCTTGGCTGCTGGTGGCGGCGGTGACCGGCATCAGCGCCCATCTCGGCGTGGCCAATGCCTTCCGTCACGCCGATGCCACCCTGGTGCTGCCGATGGACTTCCTGCGCCTGCCGCTGATCGCCCTGGTCGGCGCGCTGTGCTATGGCGAGGGGCTCGACCCCTGGGTGCTGGGCGGCGGCGTGCTGATCCTCGCCGGCAATCTGTACAGTCTGCGTCGCGAGCGGCGCGGCTGATGCGTGCGTCACCCGGAGGTGGCGCGCCCCTTCGCGTCCCGGGCGTCCGGTCGGAGTGGACCGGTCGTCCCCAGACCCCCTGAATTGACGAGGTGAATCGATGACGATGAGCGCCAATCCGCGCCAGGTGGCGGCATGGATCTGAATCTGTTGTGGCACTCACTGCGCCCGCTGGTGTTCCGCTTCGACCCGGAACGCGCACACCGCATGACCCTGGCGGCGCTGGCGCGCTGGTCGGAGCGTTTCGATGGTCGGCTGGTCGCCGGTGATCCGGCCCATGCCCATCCGCGCGAGGCGATGGGGCTGCGCTTCCCCAACCCCTTCGGTCTGGCCGCCGGGCTGGACAAGGACGCCGAGGCGATCCCGGCCTGGCAGGCGCTCGGCTTCGGCTTCATCGAGGTCGGCACGGTGACCGCGCAGGCCCAGCCGGGCAACCCGCGTCCGCGGCTGTTCCGGTTGCCCGAGGACGAGGCGATCATCAACCGCATGGGCTTCAACAACGCCGGTGCCGACCGGGTGGCGCGACGGCTGCGACGGTTGCGCGAGCGCGACCTGCTGCAGGTGCCGCTCGGGGTCAATATCGGCAAGTCCAAGGTGACCCCGGCCGAGCGCGCCGCTGAGGACTATCGCTACAGCTTCGAGCGCCTCGGCGAGCTGGCCGACTATGTGGTGGTCAATATCTCCAGCCCGAACACCCCAGGGCTGCGCGACCTGCAGCGCGTCGACGAGGTCAAGCGCATCGTCGAGACCATCCAGGAGCCCAACCAGCGTCTCGCGCGGCCCCGGCCGCTGTTGGTCAAGCTTGCGCCCGATCTCGCCGACGGGGATGCCATCGACTGCGCGCGCGCCGCGCTCGAGGCCGGTTGCGCGGGGTTGATCCTGACCAACACCACCATCGCCCGCGAGGGGCTGCGCAGCCGCACCGAGGGCATGGCCGGCGGGCTCTCGGGCCGACCGTTGCAGGCACGCAGCACCGCGCTGCTGGCGACGGTGCGCGAGGCGTTGGGGCCGGAACCGACGTTGATCGGGGTCGGCGGGGTGCGTGACGTGCCCAGTGTGCGCGCCAAGTTCGCCGCCGGCGCCGATCTGGCGCAGGTCTACACCGGGCTGATCTATCGTGGCCCGGGCCTGGTGCGCGAACTGCTCGAGGCGCTCGACTGAGCCGCGCTCGCCGGTTCAGTCCTCGGCCTCGTGCGGGTGCCACTCACTGGCGTCGAGCCGGGCGAGGACGGCACCGCCGTCATGGTGCTGGATCGGCGAGACATGGATGGCGAGCCGTGTTGGCGGTTCGTCGGTGGTGGCGAAGTCGACCACCACCGCGGGCGAATGTCCCTCGAGCACCGCGCGGATCCCCGCGCGCAGTTCACGCCCGCACGGGTGCTCGCCATCCGGTCCGAGCAGTTGCAGTGCGCGCTCGTAACCGGCACCGGGACCGGTGTCGCTGAGCGACGGGTCGCCGGCGTGCCGCGCCGCCTCGCGCCAGCTCCGATTGATCTGGGTGACGATGCCCTGGGGGTCGAGGACCGCGATCTGCTCGGGGAGTGAGTCGAGCACCGCCTGCAGTCGCTCGATGTCGTGCAGGCTGGTGATGTCGACGAAGGTCGCGACCGCCCCGCGCGCCTCGCCCGCGCGCACCGCGTAGGGCAGCACCCGGGCCAGATAGATACGGCTATTGGCCGCAGCGATCTCGCGCTGCAGCATCTCGCCGCTGGCGATGGTGCGGCGCAGCTCGTCGATGAAGTCCGGGTATTGCAACAGGTTGGTGAAGTCGTCGATCGGACGCCCGAGGTCGCCGTTGCGGATCTTGAACAGGGTGGTCGCCTCGGGGGTGAAGCGGGTCAGGCGCAGCTCGGCGTCGACGAACACCGTGGCGATGGCCGCGGCCTTGGCCATGCCGTCGAGGTCGGCGTTGAGTCGGTTGAGGATCTCGATCTTCTCCTGGTTCTCGGCGTTGACCGTGTAGAGTTCCTCATTGACCGACTGCAGCTCCTCGTTGGAGCTTTGTAGCTCTTCGTTGGAGGCCATCAGCTCCTCGTTGGTCGCCTGTAACTCCTCGTTGGCCGTCTCCAGCTCCTCGATGGTCGCCTGCAGGCTCTCGCGGGTGGCCGCCAGCTCGCGCTCCAGATTCTCGACCCGTTGCGCGGTCTCGTCGTCGAGATCGAGCGTCTCCATCCCCTGGCGCGGGATGACCTCCTGCGGCTCGGACTCGAACGAGAGCAGCAGATGGCGCTCGGACTGGGGCGCGTCATAGGGCCTGACCGCCATGCGCAAGCGCTCGTGCTCGCCCGAGGGCAGCTCGATGCCGAGCTGGTCCGAGCGCATCGCCGTGCCGCTGCGCGCGCACTTGTAGAGCAGCGCCTGGGCCACCGGTACCAGCGGTTGGGGTAGCAGCTTGGCGATGTCGAGCGTGGCGCTGCCCTCGCCGATACGCAGATAGCGCGCTGCCTCGCCGAAGACGTGCAGCAGCTCGCCGTGGGCGTTGAGCAGCAGGGTGGTGGGGGCGTAGTCGCGCAACAGGATCGACTGGCCGGCGTCGATGGCCGCGGCGTCGGTCGATTGATGGCGGCTGCGCTGGCTGTAATGACGTGATTCGGCGGCGCTGGCTGGCGGGCGCGATGGGGTGGCGGTGTCGAGCGGTAGCGAGACGTGGCGCAGCACGCGATAGATCTTGTGGCGCGAGTTGACCGCAGTGAAGTCGGTGTGCAGATCGGCCAGGGTTTCGCTCGGTCCGAGCAGCAGATAACCGCCGGGGGAGAGTGCGTACTGGATGCGCCGCAGCGCCCGCTCCTGGGCCTGGGTGCGGAAGTAGATCAGCAGGTTGCGACAGGTGACCAGGTCCATGCGGGTGAAGGGCGGGTCCTCGAGCAGGTTGTGACGCGCGAAGACGATGTTCTGGCGGATCTCGTTCTTGACCACGAAGTGGTTGCCGCGCTTGTAGAAGAAGCGCTCGAGTCGCTCGGGCGAGATCTCGGCGGCGATCGCCTCGGAGAACACCCCGGCGCCGCCGATCTCGACGTTCTGTTGCTCGACGTCGGTGGCGAACAGCTTGAAGCTTGGCCAGTGGCGCTCGCGCTCGAAGGCCTCGGCGAACAGGATCGCCAGGGTATAGGCCTCCTCGCCGGTGGAGACGCCGGGCACCCAGACCCGGATCGGCTGGTTCTCGCCGCGCTCGCTGACGATCGAGCGGATCACCGTCTGGTCGAGGATCTCGAAGGTGTCGGGATCGCGAAAGAAGCTGGTCACCGGGATCAGCAGCTCGCGGCGCAGCACCGCCAGTTCGCCGCGGTCGCTGTCGAGCAGGCGTACATAGCTGTGCAGGTCGGGGGTGTGGCGCACCTGCATGCGTCGCTCGATGCGGCGCATTACCGTGGCCGGCTTGTAGTCGCGGAAGTTGATCCCGCCCTGGTGCTTGAGGAGATGCATCGCCTCCTCAAGGGCGTCCTCCTTGTCGAAGGTCGGGTCCTGGGGAGGGTTCTCGGTCTTGATCTGTGGCGCCTGCGTGATGAATTCGATCAGCCTGGGGCCGAGGTCGTCCGGCGACAGCGTGGCATCGACCAGACCGGTGGCGATGACGCTGCGCGGCATGCCGTCGAACTTGGCCGACTCCGGGTCCTGGGCCAGCAGCATGCCGCCGGCGTCGTTGATCGCCACCGCGCCACGGGTGCCGTCGGAGCCGGTGCCCGAGAGCACCACGCCGATGGCGTGCTTGCCGAACTCCTTGGCCAGCGAGGTGAAGAAGAGGTCGATCGGCAGCGTCAGGCCACGCGGGTTCTTGGGGCTGAGACGCAGCGCGTCGCCGCGCACCGTCATCATGTTCGCCGGCGGGATCAGGTGGACGCGATTGGGCTCGAGACGCATGGCGTCGGTGACGGTCACCACGGGCATCTCGGTGTGACGGGCGAGCAGGTTGCCCATCATGCTCTTGTGATCGGGCGAGAGATGCTGGATCACCACATAGGCCGCGCCCGAGTCCGAGGGCAGACACTGGAAGAAGCGCTCCAGCGCGTCGAGCCCACCGGCCGAGGCGCCGATGGCCACCACATAGCCGTCGTATCCGTCAGCGCCTCGTGGGCCGGTGGTGTCTTGGGTCGTCTCTGACACGCTGGACATCGTCAGCTCTCTCCTCAGGTGTTGTGCGGCTGGCGGTGATGGCTGGCGGTGATCGCCCTGCGCCGGTCCGGGGCTGGGGCACGGCTCCGCGTCGCTCGCCCCGTCGGGCAAGCATGCATCAGCCGGGGAGCGGACGCCAGGGTCTCCCGGACCGGCGCGGAGGGTGGGACTCGCCGACCGCGACCGGGTGTGGTCGCCCACCGGCCGGTCTTTCGTCCCTGGCGATGCCCGGGCGCTCGATATGGCCGTCGCTCCTCCGGTTGACGCGGTGCGCGATGCTGATCGCCAGCGCGCGGACCAGCTGGTTTGGGTCACGTGGTGTACGGGTAGAGCCAGTGATAGACCGGGGCGAGGACGATGACCAGGGCCGTGATCGGCGCCTCCCGGTGTGCGGTGCACCGCTCGAATGGATGAGCGAGTCCGAGCATCACTCGGTTGCATTCATGGCAAGCCGGCAGTATGCGACAGAATCGTGGTGCGATGGCGAGCCTCTGTTGAGACGGGCCGAGATGGGGCGCCGTCCATGGCGTGTCTGGCCACTGTTCGGCGACGCCCCGGGTGGATGAGGCGGACTCAGTCGGGTGACGGACCCCAGTTCTGGCGCTGGTGCTGCGCCTGTGCGGCGGCGAACTCCTCGGCGTCGACGCGACCATCGCCGTTGCTGTCGACCTCCTCGAAGCTCGGTGCAGAGGCGAGGTTGCGCATCATGTAGCCTTGCTGCGAGCGCTCGGCGATACGCTGGCCGCGGCCCTCGTAGAACTCCTGCTCGTCGAGCCAGCCGTTGCCGTCGCGGTCGAAGTCGGCCAAGTCCGGCATGTCGCGACCCATGCCGCCGCGCTGCCGCATCCGTGTCTGCTGACCGGCGGTGAGTTCGGCGGGGGTGAGCTGGCCGTCGCTGTTCTGGTCGAAGTCGGCGAACGCCGGCATGCCAGGGCCCCCGCCGGGGCGACGCGTTTGGTGGAAGGCGTCGAATTCCTGCTGGCTGATCAGGCCGTTGCCGTCGCCGTCGAGTGCGGCGAAGGGCATGGGGCCGCCCATCGGTTGGGCGAGCGCAGCGAGGCTGACCACGGCGCCGAGGCCGAGGGCGAGGGCGAGGGTGAACATCCGGATCTGTGGTGTCATCGAAGGTCTCCGGTGATGGTGCTGGCGTTGTCCGATGCATGGCGTGGGGCCAGCGTGTCCACGCCTGTACCGCGCGGCTGGGCGCGGCCGATATCGCGTTCGGGGGGCGCTCGGCGCTCAATCGCGCCAGTGGCCGAACCCGGGGATGTGGACCTCGTCATCCTCATAGATACCCGATTCTGCGCGTGGATGGCAGCCGAGACAATCACCGAGGGTGGGCAGCGATTGCCCGGCGTTGCGCTGTAGCCGCGCCAGCTCGGCGTGCTCATGGCGGAACGCCGTGGTCTCGGTGATGCGGGGCAGCCCGCTCGTCGGCGGCGGGTCGAGCCGCGCGGAGACGGTCGCGTTGGCCTGCAGATAGTCGCTGATGGCGAGGCGTCGCGTCTCGTCGAGTTCGAGGGTCTCGCCATAGTGTGCGGCTAGTGACTGCGGGGTCATGATCTGGCGCCAGTCGCGCGCGCTCAGCAGCGCCGGCTGATAGACCAGGTGGCAGTCGCCGCAGACGGCGCGGGTCGTCGGGTCGGTGACCGCGCCGAGACGGTCGTCATCGGCCTGCGCGGTACTGGTGAGTGTCAGCGCGAGCAGGGCGAACCGGGGGATGATGCGCAGGGGCATTGGCATGGCTCCTTGGGTCCGGTCTGTCACTGGCGCTCGATACGCTTGCGGCCGCTGATCATCGATCCGATCAGGTTCTCCTGGTGGGCGAAGCTCGAGAACAGCACCCCGGCGACGTGGAGCAGGACCAGCAGCAGGGTGAGGTTGGCGAAGAACTCGTGCGCGCCCTCGATTAGCTCGGCGGTGTCGTGCGAGAGGCCAGCGGTGAGCCCGGCCAGGGGGCCGGCGAACTCCTCGGCACCGTAGAGCGCGAGTCCACTGAGTCCGGTGGCGCTCACCGTCAGCAGCAGTGCGACGACCATGGCGCCGCCGGCCGGGTTGTGGCCGAGATGGCGTGGTGCGCGCAGCCGGGCGGCGTCGCGCAGATAGTCGAGGGTGGCGCGGGGGCCGCGTACGAAGTCACCGAAGCGGGCGTGCGTCGAGCCGACGAAGCCCCAGGTCATGCGGATCGCGATCAGCGCCAGGATCAGATAGCCGATCCACACATGGAGCGCGAGCGGATGGTCCTCGATGATGTAGGCAGCGGCGAAGCCCGCGGCCAGCGACCAGTGGAAGAGACGGACCAGCGGGTCCCAGACCTGGGTCTCGGTCGATTGTTCGGGTGTCGGTGTCGCCATCGGTGTGCTCCGGTTCGGGTGAGTGGGCCTCGGCCCTGGTGATGTTGGCGACCAGCCTATCCACCTGTTGCTGAACCTCGGCTGTCGAGGGTTGTCAGCAAACCGTCAGCCGGGTTCGTGGCATCATGCCTCCATGATCAGCGTCCTCCACATGCGCCCGATCGGCCTGCTGCTCGTCAGCGTCTCGTTCGTCACTCTGGCCGACGGACTCGACGATGTCGCCGATCACGATCGTGCCCGGCGCGCGCTCGAGCGTGGCGAGGTGCGCCCGATCGGCGAGATCCTGCGTGCGGTCTCGGCGCGGGTGCCGGGCGAGGTGGTGGGGATGGAGTTTGAGCGTGAGCACGACGGTTGGCGCTATGAGTTCAAGCTCATCGCCCCCGATGGCCGGCTGC